>CAMCDA010000069.1 GCA_945873195.1 Asaia bogorensis | reverse complement strand
CTGGAAGACAGGCCGGCTCCGGGAAATGGTCCTGACAGCCTCACCAGGAAATGGTTGTTGGCGACACCGCTCCGCCAGCAGACAAATCAGGAACGAGCGGCCACTTCGTGTGCTACCTAAACCGGACAAGTTAATTAGCTATCGACAGGTCACGCTGGTATTGGACGTGCGGGCAATCGCCGCGGATCCAGCGATCGCGCCACCCGATCCGGCATTGGTCAAGGTCAGGTTGTCGTCCACGCCGATCGCGGAAAGTGTCATTGTGCTCGCGGTCAGCGTAACGTTCTGACCCAGATACGCCTCGGATCGCGTGTCGGAACTGGTGCTCGCTGTCGCGATACCGGCGGCGACCAGGCCGCCCGAGTTGCTGTTTGCCTCGGCCTTCTGGCGCGTGTTGTTGATCGCGCCGATGGTAACCGCACCGGTTACCGCGACAACCGCCGCGTCGCCGATGAATGTCTTGGCCTTGGAGTTGTTGGTGACCTTGCTGGACGTGCTGGTAATGCCGACAAGCGCACCGGCGGAGCCTGTCGCCTTGACCTGCGCGTCGTAGTCGCCGTTGCCGACGACATTACCGGCCCGCATGGTCAGCTCGCTTGCCGCGATATTGGCCTGCGCGCCGATCGACGCCGTCTGGGTCGGGGCCACCGAGACCTGGGTCTTCGACACACCGACGGCGAGGCCTCCGGCGGAAACTCCGAACGTGGTGGCCTGGTTGTCGAAGAACGTTTCGGCCAGGATTTCCACTTTACCCGTGACTTTGATCTGCGCCCTGGCGCCGATCGTCGCACTGATGGTGGGATCGGCGTTAAGCTCGGCGAAATTCACGTTGACCGCGCCAATGCCCGCCGACACCGCAACGGTCGAGACCTTCGCCGCGATCTTGGAAGACGCCTCCACGGACAGGGACCGCACCGAGGCGGCGGTGCCGATCACCGCACCGTCATTCACGCGGGCCGAACTGCCGCCGTGAATGTTCAGGCGGGTGAAGGTCACACCGGCGCCGATCGCGCCGACCGCGGCCTGACCGGTGAATTCGGAGAATGTGCGGATGGCACTGGACGTCACCGCGACGTCCCGCGCCTGCGAGACATTGCCGAGCGTGGCCTGGGCCAGGCTGTTGTCGTCGATGATGACGACACCGGCGCCCAGACCGACGAAGCCCGCCGCCATGCCCACCGAGGTCACGTCCATATCCGTGTTCAACAAGGCGCTGACCTGGACATCGCCAACGGCGCTGTTGTTGCCGTTGTTGGCAGCGGTCACGTTAGCGGCCATCGAGAAAATGCCGATGGAGGCGCCGATTCCGGCGACGCCACCGGCCGCGATCTGGCCCAGCACTTCCTTGACCGTGACAATGTCGTGGGCGGTGACCCGAATATCGCCAAGGGTCACGAGGTCGGCACCGGCCTGCACGAGTGCCGCTGTGCCGGACGGAACCCCGGTCCGCGCCTGCGTCGCCCCGATCGAGGCCGCTGTCGGGGCTCGTCCCGCGATCCCGGTGCCGACCGCGGTGACAACCGAACCGATCCGGTTGGCGCTGGTCTTGGTGTTCTGGCCATCGCCCACCAGGCTGCCGATCCCTTTGCCGCCGGTGATCAGCGCGGTGCCCTGCCCCGCCTGTGATGCCGCGTCGGCGTCCGGCGTGCCCTCCTCGTTCTTGACGCTGCTTTCGCTTTTGCCGTCGTCGCCGGCATAGTTCTTTTCAAGCTTCGTGCCGATCGACCAGACGCTGACCGACGCGCCGATCCCCGCGATGCCGCCGCCGGCACCGCTGATCGTGTAGCCGGTCAGCTTTTTCATCCCCAGGGCGTAGACCTCGATACCTTTCCAGGCGGAGACATTGGCGTCGGCACGGATCTCCGCCGTCACATTGTTGTTGAGCGTGCCGACATCGAAGGACCCGGCAACGCCGGCGACGCCACCCACGCCGACACCCACGACGAACGTCCGTATTTTGACGTTGTTCGTGGCATGCACCCGAACGCCCTGGTTGGGATCGGCGCCGGACGGGCCCTGGTTGATGTCCGCGCCCGTGTCGATGATGGCGGCGGTGGCGGACCGGATCAGGGTCACGCTGACCGCGCCCGCCACGCCGGCGGTCAGCCCGCCGCCACCGGCCGCGGTGATGTGCAGAATATCTTCCCGCGACGCGGCCAGAACGATGACCCCGTGACCGGTCGTCGTTTCGAAGTCTGTTCGTCCATTCTCGGTCAGGCTGCCGTTGTCGACGGTGGCGCCGGTCAGCACACCGGAAACGCCAGCATCGTAGCCGAGCCCACGGACCTGGGCACCCGCGCCGATGCTCGCCGTTGTGTCCTTCTCCAGCAGCATCACGCCGACCGCGCCACCGACGCCGATCGCGCCCCCGGCGAGTGCGCCGGAGAGTTCCAGGACATGCGTGTCGTCGGCGGCGAAGACGAAGACATCGCCATTCGCACGGACCGTCGCGGCAGTGTTGATGGACGCCGATGTCGTGTTGTCGATACTCAGGACATTCACCACGGCACCGACGCCAATCCCGCCGCCGGCAACGCCCATGCCGATCATGACGACGTTTTCTTTGGCGCTCGCCTGGACGGTGATATCGTCCCGCGCCCGGACCGTCGCGCCGGTCCCGATCGAGGCAATGGTGTTGTTTCTGATCAGATTGACCCCGACCGTCGGCGCGATGCCGACGCTGCCGACCGCGACGCCGACTCCCAGGGACAAGTGATAGAAATCGCTGCCGGCCCCGACCAGCACCGACTGGGCGCCAAGATCGTTCTCCAGCACGGTGTTTATCTGGGCATTGTCACCGATGGTGGCTTCCGTCGTGGCGCTGATATCCGCGATCCCCGCCGATACCGCGACGCCGACCTTGCCGGCGCCGAAGGTGATGGTGAAGGTCTTGATCTCGTCACGACTGGTCGCCGTGACGGCCAGGCCTTTGAATCCGCTCTGGCTGCCCGGTGCGGTGACCCGCGCGCCGGTCAGGGACTCGTTATCGACCGGCGCGGCATTCTTGTCGCCTTTCAGGTCCATGTCGGTCAGTTTCGGCGTGCCGATCGAGCCTTGCTCGGCAAACGAGGAACGGTCGCCTGAGGCTGCGTTGCTCAACGTCGCGCTGCTGCTGGTTTCGATGCCCAGTCCGCCATGGAAGGTCTGGTTCGCGCCGGCCCCCTGGGACGTCAGGTCGATCGCGTTGGTGTTCGCTTGGGCATCCGCCGCGGTCCGATAGAGCTTGAAATCGCCATTGCCGACATCGCGGACGAAATAGGTGGCGCCATCCGTCAGGCCGCCGATGACAGTGCCGCTTTCGCCCATGGCATAGCCCACCCGGTCGCCGGTCCGCAGGTCAGAGGCGGTGCCAAGCTGGATCGCGTCGGTGGTCGTGTTGACGGCACTCGCCGCGAACTGAAGGCTTTTCGGCAGGACCTTCGGCGCGTTCTTGTTGATGGAGACGCCGATAAGGCCGGTGTTGACCGCCGATCCGCCTTCCAGGCCATCGGCTCTGACCTTGGCCCCATTGCCGATGAAGGCCTTGGTCTGCTTTGTTGAAACAGTGACCCCGGCGCCGGCCGCGACCCCGACCGTGCCCGCGGCGAGAACGCCCACGACCTCGTTGATCTTGGAGTATCCGTCCGCCGAGACAACGATATTGCCGCCGGCATGCACATCGCCCGCGCCGGCCGAGGCGATCGCATCGGCCGGGTCATCGCCGATAAAGGCCCTGGTGCGCAGATCGAACACATGCACGCCGGCATTCACGCCGACCGCGATACTTCCGCCCAATGCCGCACCGGCGGCGACCGATATCAGATCCTCGCTGGCGTTTGCGAAGACCCCGATGTTCCCCCGGGCGACCGTCACGACGGCCCCGGAGTCGATATAGGCATCGGTGCGCTTGATGTAGGTCCCGACATCGACACCGACACCGGCGGCGCCGGTCCCGCCCGCCGCCAGCGATCCGGCGACACCGATAACGGTGGTATCGTCCCGCGCCGTCACCAGCACGCCTGCGGAGCCGGTGGTCACCTTCGCCGATCGGCCGACAAACGCCGTGGTCGTTTCGTTCAGAATATTGATTGCCGCCGAACCTGCCACACCCGCCGTCCCACCGACAGCGATGCCGGCAACGATCGACAGAATGTTTTCCAGCGCGAGGGCCCGCACCTGCAAGCCGCCCCCGACGGAGATGTCAGCCCCGTTGCCGATGAAGGCCCGTGTGATGCCGACATGATCCAGGGTCGCGTTGGCAGCCCCGACGCCGGCGGTGCCGCCCAGGCCGACCGAACCCGAGATCATGGTGGTCTTGAAGTAATTGTTGGCATGGACTGATAGCGTCCCACCGGCCGTGACCGTCGACGCGGTGCCGACAAAGGCCTCGGCCCGGGTTGTCACCAAGGCGATGCTGGCGGTCAGGGCAATGCCCGCCGTCTTGCCGCCGCCGAATGTTCCGGCAACCGACAGCATCGTGTCTTGCGCGAAGGCGCGGAGGTCGATGCCGCCGCCGGCGGTGGCCCTTGCGTTGTTGCCGAGATAGGCCTTGGTCTCCTTGTTCAGTATCTCCAGGTCCAGGCTGGCACCTAACCCGACGGCTCCGGTCGTGGCACCAAGCGCGCCGGCGATCGAGGTGATCGTGGTCGAATTGAGCGCCGTGATCGAAATGCCCTGACCGGCGCTAATCGCGGCGCCGTCTCCGGCATAGGCGCGCCCGCGCAAGGTGAAATCGTTGACGATGAACGACCCGGCACCGGCGACGCTGCCCGTACCGACCGCGCCAGCTACGGCGATCGAGGTCGCCACCGGTTTCAGTGCGTCCGGCAGGATCGGCAGGTCGATCTGCGTCGGAGCGAGGCGCAGTTGCGCATCCACCGTGACCTGGCCGCTCGCGGTCGCACTGCCCCCGATCGAGGCGTCCGTCGTGACATCCAGCACCGCAACCGCGACCGCCACGCCGACCGAGATGCCCTTGGACAAGGCGGCGCCGGCCGCGACGGTCTGCGGGTTGAAGGCGGCAATCGCCTGCACGGTCAGCAATCCGGTGGATGTCAGGCTGGAACCGGCGCGCGTTGCTGCCTCGGTCGTGAAGTCGGTGACGACATTGATGGCGACCGATCCGGCGACGGAGGCGGATCCCTTGCCCCCCGCGGCGGCGGCGGCCCAGGCGGTGAATTCGTTGGTCTTGCCGGATGGGGTCCTGGCCGCGATGGTAATCGCCGCGCCAGCGATGTCCGAACCGGCATTCACAACGGCCCGATTGGACGCGGTCGCGACGTTCAGGGCGACGCCGACGCCGACCCTGGTGCCGTCGTCGTCGTTCAGCATCCCGAACGACGTGCCAACGGCCTTGGCGGTCATATCGACCTCGGCCTGGGACTGGATCGTGACGGCGTTCTTCGCGGACACGTCGGCGCCGTTGGTGATGGACGCGACGTTGTGCGCGCTCAGGACGTTCACCGCGACCGACGCCGCGACGCCGATCCCGCCGGACTTGCCGCCGCCCTGCCCGGTGGCCTTGCCGTCCGGCCCCGATTTCAGACTGTCGGCCGAGGGCAGTTTGGTGTCGGCGCCCTTGGTGTTGGCGTTGTCGTTGAGTTGGCGGTCCGCCTGCGCGTCGGCGCCGGTCAGTCCCTTGTTGTTCTTGCTGCTCGCCAGCGGGTCGGTGGCACTGGCGCCCTTGGCGGTGGCGACGGCAATCGTCCTGCAGGCGACCGTGGACTCCGAGGTCAGGGTGAAGGCCCCGCCGGTCGTGGTGATACCACGCGCCAGGCGGGCTTCGGTCCCCTGGGAGATCACCGCAACGGCAACGGAGGCGCCGACAGCAACGCCTTTGCCGGCGGCGCGGGCATCCGCGCTGGTCTCGAAATCGCCGGTATGGATTGCGGCGATGGTGACGTCGCCGGTCGCCGCGATGGTCGTGCCGGTCCCAAGCCAGGCGTTTGTCGTGTCGTGGATGACCGCGACCGCCGCGCCGATGCCGATCGCGGTCTTTGCCGAGGTGGCGCCGTTCTCCGCATGGGTCAGGGCGGTGGTCGCCGAGGTCGCGCTCACTTTGACCGTGCTGGCGACGCCGGACCAGGTGGCGGTGTCGGCAATCTTCGCGATCGTGGTGTTGTTCACGACATTCACGGCGACCGAGGCGCCGACACCGACGCTCTTGCCTTGCCCGCCGCCGCTGGACGGCAGGGCGCGCGAGACGCTGTCGGCGTTGTTGACCGCGGTGATCGAGAGATTGCCGCCGCCGGTCATCGCCATCGACATGTTGCCGACCGGCTGGGCGACACTGATCCCGTTCACCACGGCCTGGCTGCTGTTGGTGGCGACGTTCACCGCCACCGCGCCCGCGAACCCGATCTTGCCGCCGCTGCCGCCGGAAATCGCCTCGGCGCGGGACGTACTGGTGGCATCGATGAAGGTCTGGGCGACGTTGCCGGCGCTGGTCAGCACGACCGCCTTGCCGTTGCGCGCGTCGTCCAGGGTGGCCGCCACCTGGTATTGGCCGTCAGTCAGCTCGATCAGGTAGTAGATGCGGTTGTCGGTCAGGCCGCCCATGACGGTGCCGCCGCCGGCGCTGTAGGTGACCGCATCGCCTGTGTGCAGGCCGTTATCGGCACCCAGATCCAGCAGGCGGATCGGTCCGGCGGTGAAAGTGATACTGCCCTCGCCGAGGAACGCCAGAATGCCATGCAACAATCTGTGCTGCTGGCCGGCGGTCCCGGCGCCGGTCAGGTCGATGAGGCCGGCGGCCTCTCCATCCTTCGCCCTCTGCTCGGTGTCGTAGAGTTTGACGGTCCCGTCGTCCAGAACATGGGCGAAATATTTCCGGCCATCGGTCAGGCCGCCGATCGCGGTGCCGCCGTTGCGGCTGTAGGTGACGTCGTCGCCGCTGATCAGGCCGGTATCCGTGCCAATGAAGATCGTGTCCTTGGCGATATCGACCACCTGGCGGGTCGAGGAGTCGATGTCGATGGCGCGTGCGGCCATGCCCGCATCGACGACCAGACCGGCGGAGCGGGTCGTGGTGTTGGTGCCGATACTGGCAAGGTTCGTGTTGGTGACGACATTGACCGCGACCGCCACGCCGACTCCCGTGCCTCCCTTGGCGTTGGTGTTGGCGCCGGTCGCGATGGCATGGCCATCGACCTGGCTGGCTGCGGTGACGGACAAGGCGCCGCCGGTGGTGACGCGGCGCAGATCGGGGATGACAGCGCGGGAAGTGGCGTTCACGACGTTCACCGCGACGGCACCCGCCACGCTGATCGTGCCGTCGGCGGTCTTGGCCTTGTCGGTCGCGGCCTGGCCATCGGTGCCCTTGGCCGCGGAGTCTTTCTGCTTCGCCTTCTTGTCCGCGAACCCGGCTTGCTTCTTGATGACGTTGTTGACGGTCTGGTCGTTGGCATTGCTGTCGCTGTGGCCAGCGGCCGCGTCCTCCTCCTCGCCGCCTTCGGCGCTGGCGGTGGCGGTGCTTTCGCTGATCGAAACGACGTTCGTGGCAAACGCGGCCCCGCCGCCCATGGCGTTCAGGTCCCGCCCGGTCGTTGCCAGCGCGTTGTCATTGACGACGGTGACCACGATCGACAGGCCGACGCCGGTCGCCGAACTCTCGGTGTCGCCGGTCGCCCTGGCGTTGACCTGGTTCCGCAACGTGGCGGTGGCACTGAACCCACCAGTCAGGACCAGTTCGCTGCCTGTGCCAACCGTGGCGGAGGTATCGTTGTTGGCGACGGTGATGGCGATGACGGGGGTGAAGGCCTTGGCGCCTTTCGCGCCGTTCTTCGCCTCGGTTTCCATCACTTGGTCCGAGGTGGCGGCCAGGGCCAGGTTGGCCGCATCGGTCAGGCTCACGCCGTCGGCGATGCGGGCGCGGGTGGCGATTTCGGCGTAGTTCACGGCCACCGACGCGCCGACGCCCACGTTGGAACCGATCCCGCCGCCGTCGCCGGGCAGTGCCTTAGCGGTGGCGGAGGATTTTGTCTCGGCCCTCAGCGTGACATCCGCACCGCCGGTCATCGTGACGGCGGGGATCCCTGTCATGCCCAACAGCGCATCCGTATTGACCAGGACGATGTTGATCGCGACGGACCCGGCGACGCTCGTCTTGCCGCCGCCGGCCCCGGATGTTGCCTCGGCGCTGAAGGTGTTCGTGGCTTCCGTGAGTTTCGCGGTTCCGGTGCCAAGGGTGGTCAGGTTGCGCAGGCCGGTCTTCCCGCCCGCGGCCGCGTTCTCGGCCGAATCATACAGCCGGACCGCGCCATCATCCTGCGTGGCGACGTAGTAGGTATCGCCATCGACAAGGCCGCCGATCGCGGTGCCGCCATTGCGGCTGTAGACGAAAGCTTCGCCCGTCCGCGGGGCAAGCCCATCGAGCGCGATGGTGTCCTTTGTCGCGTTGACCCCCTTCTGGGCGTCGAAGGCGAAGGCGTGGTCGGCCATGGTGGCCTCGACCGCCAAGCCACCGGCCTTGATCGTGGACCCGCCGATCGAGGCAAGGTTCGTGTCCTTGGCATAATTGACCGCGACGGCGGCGCCGACCGATGTGCCGGCCGACCCGCCGCCCTGCGCCACATGGGCGGTGCCGGTACCCCTGGTGGTGATGTCAACCAGGCCATCCGCGCCGCCGGCCTCGGCATGGGCCTGCGTGTCGTACAGCTTGACCTTGCCTGTGGAAACGACGTTGACGAAGTATTCCTTGCCGTTCGTCAACCCGCCGAGCGCGGTGCCGCCGTCTCCGGCACGGTAGGTGATCGAATCGCCTGTCTTCACCGCGGCCCCGGCGCCGGCCCGCTTGAGCGCATGCTGGGTGCCCGTACCCGTCGTTGTCAGGTCGATCCGTCCGGTGGCGCCATGCGTCGCGGCGTTGACGGCGGTGTCATAGAGCTGGATCGTTCCCGCTCCGGTGTCATACGCGAAATAGGCGGTTCCATCCGGCAGGCCGCCGATATCGGTCGCGGCGTCGCCGCGCACATATGTAAGCCGGTCGCCGGTCTTGATGCCGGCGTCGGTGCCCAGGGCGATCGTATCGGCCGTTGTATCGACCATCTCCGCCGGATCGAACTTGGTCGCCACCACCTCGGCGCCGAGATCGATGGTGTTGGCCGCGAGGCTGACGGCGGTCGTCGGATCGAACTCCGTCGCGCCGAGCACCGCCCTGCCATCCGCGGTCGCGAGGGCATCGACATTGGTGGATGACAGCAGGGACAGGATGCCGGTGGCGGTGATGTTCCGGCCATCACCGATGAAGGCGCGGGATGTTGCCGATTCGACATTGACCGCGACCGCGCCGGCGACCGAGACAGCGCCCGATGATGTCTCCGCGGTCGGCGGGGCCTGCCCTTCCGTGCCCTTGGCGTCGGGTTTGGCGGCCTTGCCGACCTTGTCCGCGAGGGCGATCTGGCTGCCGGTTTCCCTGTTCACATCCTGGCTGGCGGCCTTGGTCAGGCCATGCGCGGTTCCGGTGCCCACCGATGTCAGGTTGATCCGGCCGTTGACGCCGTGCGTGTCGGCGTTGGCCTTGGTGTCGTAAAGCTGGAACTTCCCGGAGCCCGTGTCGTACACGTAATAGGTCTTGCCGTCGGTCAGCCCGCCGACATCCGTGCCGCCCTCGCCATGGGTGTAGGTGACCGCATCGCCCGACGTCAGGCCGCTGGCTGCGCCGAGGTCGATTTTCTCGGCCGTGGTGTTGACCTTGGTGGTCGGGTTGAACGTGATCGTGGGATTCTCGTTGGCGCCGTCGTCTTCCTCGGTGCCCTTGACGCTGGCCTTCGCCGTGGTTTCGCTGCCGGACACCGTGCGGGACGCGAAGGTGACCTCGCCGCCGGCATTCAGGTCCCGACCGGTTGTCGCCACGGCGTCGTCATTCACGACGGTCACGGCGATCGACATGCCGATCCCGGTATTGCCCGATTTCGTATCGCCCTCGGCCTTGGTGCGGACCTGGTTGTCCGCGCTGGCCGTGGCACTGAACCCGCCTGTCAGGGTGAGCAGGGAACCGGAACCGAGGGTCGCGTTGGTGTCATTGTTCGCAACGGCGATGGCGATGACGGGGGTCACAGCGATGCCCTCGCTGGCGGCGCCGCCCACAACCTCGGTTTCCATCGCCTGGGTGGAGGTGGCATCGAGGGACAGGCCCTTCGCCCCGGCCAGTGTGACGCCATTCCCAAGTTCGGCCCGAGTGTAGGTTTCCGCGAAGTTCAGGCCGATGGAGACGCCAACCCCCATCTTCGCGCCGCTGCCGCCGCCATCGGAGGGTTGCGCCTTGACCGTGTTGGACAGGTCGCTCACGGCGGCCAGTGCGACATCGCCGCCGCCGGTGATGGTGATCGAGGGGGCGGAGGCGTTGCGGCCAAGTTCGGCGTTGGTGTCCGCGAAGACCACGTTGAACGCCAAGGATCCAGCCATGCCATGATTGCCGCCGCCCGCCCCGGAGGTGGACGTCGCGCTGAAGGTGCTGGTGGTATCGCCGGCGCTGTCGGCGCGCGTCGCCTTGACGACCAGGCCGCCGACCTTGAGCATGGCATTGCCGATGAACGCGCGGTTGGTTTCCTCGGCGCAATTGATCGCAACCGCCGCGCCGACCGTCGCGCCGCCCTCCCCCACGCCCTTGAAGGCATGCAGGGTGCCGGTGCCCCGTGTCGTCAGGTTGATCCGGCCGGTCGTGCCGTGCACGTCGGCGTTGGCCTGGGTGTCGTAGAGCTGGAACTTTCCGCTTCCCGTGTCGTAGGCGTAGTATTCCTTGCCATCCGCCAGCCCGCCGATGTCGGTGCCGCCGGAGCCATGGGAATATTCCACCTTCCCGCTGTTCTTGACCCCGCTTGACGGGCCAAGGTCGATTGTTTCGCTGTTGATATTCACCTTCGTCGTGGGATCGAACTCGATCACACCGACGACGGCGCTGCCCTCGGCGCTTGCCGATCCGTCGACGTTGCTGGCGGACCCGACGGTCAGCGCGCCGGTCGCGTTGACCGCGCGCGCGTTGTCGATGGAGGCGATCGACAGCCCGGACTCCAGGTTGATCGCGACCGCGCCGGCGACGCTGACCCGGCCGTTGGATGTCGTGACGGATGGCAGGCTGGTGCCCTGCGATCCCTTCATCGTCGCGGCGTCATCCTTGCGCGCGACCTTGATCTGGTCAGCGGCGATCTTGTCGGAGAATGTCCGTTCCGCGCCGGCCTTGTTATCCACCGACTGGCTGGCGGCGCCGTCATGCGCGCCTGTCCCGTCATCGGGTTCTCCGCCGACCACGCTCGCCTTCGACGACGTCTTGCTGGCGGAGATCACGCTGGACAGGAACGCCGCCGTTCCCGCCGTCATGGTCAGATCACGGCCGGTCGTCGCGCGGGATGTGTCGTTGACGATGCTCAGCGCGAGGGAAATCCCGACGCCGGTCCGCCCGGATTTCGTATCGCCTTGGGCGCTGGTCACCACGTTGTTGGACAGCGCCGAGGACGCGCTGAAATTGCCGCCGATCGTCAGCAGCGCACCGGTGCCGAGGTTGGCCTCGGCGTCATGGCTGGCCGTGGCGACCGCGACGATGGGCGTGACCGCGACACCGCCCTTGCCGCCGCCGATCGCGTCGGTGGTCATGGCGTGGGCGGCGTTGGTCAGCAAGGACAGGTCCTTGGCACCGGTCAGCGTCGCGGAGTCGCGGATGGTGGCGACGATCCGATCCTCGCTGGTGTTGATGGCCACCGATGCGCCGATGCCGGTGCCGTCGGCGGTGCCGCCGCTGGCCGGCAGGGCCTTGGCGGTGGTCGCGACATTGGCCCTCGCTTCGAACGTCACGTTGGGCGTGCCGGTCAGGGTCAGCGTGGCACCCGCGCCGAGATAGGCCTGGTGGCTGAGTGTCGTGACGTTCACGGCCAGGGCGCCGGCGAAGCCAACCTTGGTGGAGTCGCCGATCCCTGAGGTCGCCTGGGCGATGAAGCTGGACTGTAGCGGCGCGAGCACCCTTACCCCGAGCGCGCCGGCGGTTACCTGTGTAACGCCGCTGATGTAGGCTTGGTCCGTTCGATCCGCGACCCCTATGGCCACGGCGACGCCCACGCCGATGGAACCCTTCTGCGTGGATGTACCATCCGCCGTCACCGTCATGACATCGAGCGGGGACGCCGTGACCGAGACTGCGCCGGTACCGGCAAGGATTGTGGCACTCTGCAGGAACGCCGTCGTGGTGCCGGTATCGGTGCCGACCGCGACCGCGCCGCCGAACTTGACCTGGCCCTGGGATGTGGCGGCCTTGTTCTTGGCAAGCGCCGCCTGCCCCGCGCCCTCGACGGCGTCATCCAGCGCGCCACCGGGCGTTGATTTCGCGGTCGTTGTGATCACGCGGTTCGACGCCGCGGTCAGCGCCACGGAGCCGCCTTCCACGGTCGCTCCACTAACCGACGCGGTCGTATCACCGGAAAAGACCGAGACCGCGACCGAGGCGCCCGCGGTGCCGGCAACACTGGCATCCGCGATGGATTTCGCGTTCAGCTTGCTGGTGGACGCCAAACTCACCGCGCCGCCGGCCTTCAGATTGGCCGCGCCAGCGACCGAGAGGGACGCGCCGCTGGCAAACGTGGTGGTGACCACCGCCGCATCCGCCTTCGCGATGGTCGCCAGCAGGCCAGGCCGAGCGGCGGCGTCGATCAGGATGTCGGATTTGGCGGTGACGTTTAACGAGGTTGTCGCGGTGATCTTGGTCGTGCCGTTGATCACGACCTCTGGGCTGGCCTTCCCGGTGATCACGACCAGCTTGACCACGCTCAGATCCGCCGTCGCGATCAACGAACCATCAACGCTGGCGGTGATGTCGACCGTCTTGCCGGACAGGATTGATGCGCCGCCAACGGTGATTTTGGCGGAGGACGCGCTGGTGACCACCGCCCCGCTGACCGCGGCGATGGGGATCCCTGTGCTGTTCACCGTCACCACCGAACGGGCATCCAGGACAAGTCCGTTCGTGGCGGTCAATTGGGAACTGGTCAACGTGATCGCGGTGTTCGCGTTGGCCAGGATGCCGGTGCCTGGCACCGCCCCGCCGGACTGGATCGCCGCCGATTGGAGCGTCAGGTTCCGGGCCTGCAGTTTGGTGGCGCTGGTGCCGGTCAGCGTGTCGTCGGATGCGAGCGTGAGGTCGCCGGTGAACGTCGCCGTCGCGGCGGCCGTGAGATCCGCGCTGGCATGCACACGCAGGCCATAGCCGATGCTCGCGGCCACGCCGTCGATGAACACATGATCGTCCTGGATCAGCTCCGATCCGCCCGCGATGTCCAGCGTCAGCAGGCCGCCATTCGCATTGACGAAATTCCGGAGGACCGAAAACGTATCGAGGTTGACGCGCACCGTGTCCGCGAGCAGGGCGCCGGCCACTGCCCCGCCGAACGGGGCGATATTGATCGTGACGTCGCCCGCGGCGCTGAGCTGGCGGTGGATCGGCGCGACGGAACCGCCCGTGATGTCGATGAAATAGGCGCCACCACTGGAGGAGGCGGACACCGTCAGAGTGTTGGTCGTATTCGTGGCGATATAGGCGATGTCGGCCGACATCAGCACGCGCGGTTCCATCTGCTCCAACGCGAAGCCCTGGCCAGGGCGTTGCATGGACCGCTGGGCGGCGCCGGACTGTTCACGGCGGCCGCGATGCATCAGGTCGCCCAACATCCGGCCCAGCAGGGATGTCCTGAAAAAACGACGCTTGAAACGACGGCCGCTATTCATCTGTCATCCGATCGCCTGACCAGCCTGGCTGTCAGAGGTTGAAGTTCAACGCGGAAAGCGTGTGTGAGCCGCTCAGAAGAAACGAAAAATCCGCGACCGCGTCGCCGTTGATGTCGGCCTGGACCCACGTGTCCGCGCCGACAGCCTCCTGCCGCAGTTCGCCGGCCGATCCCGCGAAGGCCGTCTGGCCGATGAAGCTGAACGCCTGATCGCCGAACACGTTCGGATTGGCATCGATCAGACGCAGGTCGATCCGATCGCCGAACAGCGTGGAGAAATCCGAGATCCTGTCACGCCCGCCCATGCCCACGGTCGAATCTCCGGCGGCGGTGAACACGAACGTATCGGCGCCAGCGCCACCCGTGAGCATATCCGCGCCCAGGCCGCCGGTGATGATGTCGGCCCCGCCGCCGCCGACGATCGTGTTGGCGAGGGCATTCCCGGTCAGCGCCAGACCCGTCACGCCCGCATTGGCCTGCAGGAATTCGATGGAGGAGCCGGTGGGCAAGGTGTAGCCGACGCTGGCACGGACCGTGTCGGTACCCTCCCCCGTGCTTTCGATGACCGCGATCGAGGCCCTGTTGATATTGTAGATATCATTGCCCAACCCACCCAGGACCAGATTGGTCGCGTGGCCGGGCGTCAGCACATCCGCCGCGGCGCTTCCAACCAGGACAGGCTGGGCGGACGAAGCCACGCCCGTGTTGCCGGCTCGGTCCGTCGCGGTCGCGGTCAGGGTGTGGCTTCCCGCCGGAAGCACCCAGGGCATGGACCAGGCCCCTGCTGTTGTGGCCGTCCGGGTGGCGACAGCGATTCCGTTGTCGAACAGGGTTATGGTCGCGGCACCTTCCGCGACCCCGGAAATCGTCCTCGTGGTGACGGTGTGGATGGTGGGGGCCGCTGGCGCGGTCGTGTCGATCCGCACCACCAGACTCGAGGAAACCTTGCCTGCATTGCCGGCGGCGTCGGTTGCTCTGGCAATGATCGCATGTTGGCCTTCCGCCAGCGTGCCGGTCTTGACCGTCCACGCGCCGACCAGGTTGGCCTTCCCCGTGCCGATCTGCACCCCTACGTCGAACAGCGTGATCGTCGCGCTGGCCTCCGCCGAACCCGTAAAGGTCAACGCCGTCATCTGGGTCAGGTTATCGCTGGCCGACGCTCCGGTATCCGACGCCCCGCTCAGGTTCGGCGCGCTCGGCGCCACCGGGGCCGTGGTATCAAGCGTGACCGTCAGGGCGGCGGACATCGCGCCGACATTGCCGGCCGGGTCGGTGATCTGCGCGGTGATCGCGTGGGCGCCGACCGTCAGCGTGCTGGTCTTGATGGACCACCCGCCACCCGCGTCCGCCTTGCCAGTTCCGACGCTCGTGATGCCTTCGAACAAGGTCACCGTCGCACCGGCTTCCGTCTTGCCCGTGAAGGTCGGTGACAACACCCGCGTGATATTGTCGGTGACCGACACGCCGGTGTCGGAGTCATCGGCGAGGTTGGGCGCGGCCGGCACGGCCGGGCCGGTGGTATCGATGGTAACCGTCAAGCCAGCCGATGCCAAGCTGCTCGCGCCAGCCGTATTCACGATCCTGGCTGTGATCACCCGCGGACCATCGGCCAGGGCACTTGTCTTGATCGACCAGTTACCCGCGGCATTGGCCTTTCCGGAGCCGATCGCGGTCACGCCGTCATACAGGGTGACCGTGGCACCGACCTCGGCTGTACCGTTGAAAGTCGGCGTGGTGACCTTGGTGATATTGTCGATATTGAGCGTGCCACTATCCGAAGTCGTGATCAGGTCGGGCATGCTGGGTGTCACGGCCCGCACGGTCACCGTGGTGCTTACGAGCAACTTGGCCTGACCCTTGGTAAAGGTCGTGTAGCCCGCCGCCGTTGCGCCTTTCGTCCAGGATGCGGCCGGCAGGACAATGCTGTCGCCGGCATTGCCATCGACACGCAGCGCGTTGCCGCTGTCGGACAGTGTCTGCACCTCCAGCGGAGACAGCAGCAGGGTGTTGTCGCCGGTGCCGGTCAGATCGATCCGCTCGATCCCGCGCAGCCTGGTATTGGCGATCGTGGTCAGGTCGAGCGTCATGCCCTTGCCGCTCAGGGCCAGCGTGTCCATTCCGCCATCGCCATCGACGCGGCGGAATGTCAGGTCGGAGACGCGGATCACATCGTCGCCCGCGCCGCCCAGCAGGACGTCGGCGCCGCCGTTGCCGATCAGCAGGTCGGCGCCCGCGCCACCGACGAATACGTCCCTTCCGGACGTTCCGGTCAACGTGTCCATACCCGCGCCACCGGTTTTCGTCACGGCGTCGGTGAAGTTGCGGCCGTACAGGATTGTCATCTCGCCCGCCGATGCCTTCGTGTTGTTTACGACGGAGGCCCCCGGCGCGCCCAGGATCAAATCGTCGAAGCCGTCGCCATCGATGTCTCCGGCCGCCACCGCCTGGCCGGAGTTGTCAAACCGATCCCGCCCGAGGACGACAAAGCCGCCGCTGCCCGCCGCGATGGACGCCAGGTCGATGCTGGTACCAAACGAGGCCGCCTTGCCGAAGACGACATAGGTTTCGCCCGAGCGTTCCTTGAAGTCGGTAATGCCGGCGAAGCCGACGTGGGTGGCGGTTGGTGCCCCGATGATGATGTCATCGAACCCATCGCCGTTCAGGTCACCGGCACCGGACACGGCGGTGCCGGACTGGTCGCCCGAGTACTGGCCATGGATGACGAAGCCGCCGCCACCCGTGCCGGCGGCAATCGCCGCCATGTCGATACCGTTGGCGAAGCCCGCGGAGGACCCGTAAACGACGTAGCTCTCACCCGCGTAGGGCTGGTCCCCGAGCGCGCCGTTACCCGCCGGTCCGCCGATGATCAGGTCGGCGAAGCCATCGCCATTGATATCCCCGGCCGCGGCGACCGCGGTGCCGGACTGGATGTTGCCGTTCCGCCCGTAGACGACGAAACCACCGGTGCCGGCCCGGACAGCGCCCAGATCGACGCTGGGGCCGAACCCGCTGGTGCGGCCATGGATGAGGAAGCTCCGGCCTGGCGTGCCGCCGTTCGCGGCCGCGCCTTCGGCATCGGGAGCCCCGATCAGCAGGTCATCCAGCCCGTCGGCGTTGAAATCCCCCGCCGATGAGACGGCGGCACCGAACCCGTCCCCGGTATCCGCCCCGGTGATGACAAACCCCCCGGTCCCCGCCGAGACCGCCGCCAGGTCCACGCTCGCACCCGAAATCCCCGTTCGGCCGAACACCACATAGGCCGGACCGCCATAGTCTCGGGACGCGCCAATGATCAGGTCATCGAAGCCATCGCCGTTGATGTCGCCGGCCGAGGCGACCGACTTCCCCGCGCCGTCATCGGGGCTGGCCGACCGGATGACAAAGCCGAGCGTGCTGGTGCCAGAGGTGAGTTGTTGGAAGTCGATGCCGTTTGCGGGTCCGGCTCCGGTGCGGCCGTAGACGACATAGGTCGTGCCGAAGACAGTGAAACTGCCATCGCGGAAACTTTTTTCTCCGATGACGATATCGTCGAGACCGTCGCCGTTGAAATCACCGGCCGAGGCGACGGAATATCCGGATTTGCGTTCCTGCCGCCCGTATATGATGAACCCGCCGGTGCCGGCGGCGACCGCGGCCAGATCGGGCGTGGCGTCCAATCCGCCGGACTTGCCGAACACCACATAGGTTTCGCCGGCCCGGGGATTGTTGTTGTCCTGGGCCGTGGCGCCGGGTGCGCCGATCAGGACATCCCCGAACCCATCGCCATTCACGTCACCGGCTGAGGCGACCGACCAGCCTGACGTATCGTTCTTGTCCAGCCCGTGGATGACCGAAAGCCGGTCCTGGGCATAGGCGAGATACACCGGCGCCATGACCCAGGTGACCGCTGAGGCGACCTCCAGCTTGGCCTGGCCGAACGCGTATGTCGTGTAGTCGCCGATCGTGGCGCCGAGCTGCCAGGCCTCGGCTGAGCGCACGATCGTATCCCCGGCATTCCCGTCCACGCGCAGGGTGTTGGTGCTGTCGGAAAGGTTCAGCACCTCCTGCGCAGTCATCTTCAGGGCGTTGTTGCCGGTGCCCGTCAGGTCGATGCGTTCGATCCCGCGCAGCCTGGTATTGGCGATGGCGGACAGGTCGAGCGTGAGGCCCGCCCCGTCCAGCGCCAGCGTATCGGTCCCGCCGCCGCCATCAACGCGCAGGAATGTCGTGTCGGCGACGCGGAGCACGTCGTCTCCCGCCCCGCCGATCAGGACATCTTCGCCGCCCCGCCCGACCAGGATGTCATTGCCCCGCCCGCCCACCATGTCGTCGGCGATCGGACGGCCGGTCAGCGTCCCGCCGGTCGCGGTGCCGAGATGGCTGAGCGTGTTGGTGAAGTTCCGGCCGAACAGCACATAGTTCTGGCCGGCATAGGAGCCGCCCCGGTCCCCATAACGCGCGCTGATCACCACATCGTCGAAGCCGTCGCCATCGATATCGCCGGCCGAGGCAACCGACATGCCAGAGACATCACCGGTGTACTGGCCATACACCACGAACCCGCCAGTACCCGCGGCGATCGAGGCCAGACTGACACCCCCGAAGAAGGGGGCCGCCTTGCCGAAGATGACATAGGTCTCGCCGGCGCTGCCAGCCGCGTTGTCCGCCCGGTCGCCATAGCGGGCGCCCACCAGCAGGTCATCGAAGCCATCGCCGTTGATGTCACCAGCCGAGGCCACCGAGAAGCCGGACTCATCGCCGGTATCGATGCCCTGAATCACAAAGCCGCCGGTACCCGCGGCAATCGTCGTCAGGTCCACGGTCGCGCCGAACCCGGCGGCCTGGCCGAACACGACGTAGCTCTCTCCGGCCCCGTTCTTCAGGTTGCCCGCGCCATCGCCGTTCCTGGCGCCGATTATCATGTCGGCGAAGCCGTCGCCGTTGATGTCGCCGGCCGAAGCCACCGAGAAGCCGGACTGGTCGCCGAGCTCCTGCCCCAGGATCACGAAGCCGGCCGTCCCGTTGGCGATCGTGGTCAGGTCGCGTTGTGCCGCGAAACCGCCGGCTTTTCCGAACAGGACATAGGTCTCTCCGGCCTCGGCCCTGGCGTTGCCGGTGGTGTCGGCCGCGGGCGCGCCAATCAGAAGATCGTCAAACCCATCCCCATTGATATCGCCGGCCGAAGCCACCGAGAAACCCGCGAGGTCGTAGAACTCCGCCCCCGACAGCAAGAAGCCGCCTCTGCCACTCGCGATCGTGCCGAGGTTCAGACTACCGCCGAACCCGGTTGCCCCGCCGAACACCACATAGGCTTCGCCAGCCGACCGGGTCAGGTTCCCGGCCCCGTCGCCGCGTGGCACGCCGATGATCAGGTCATCGAAGCCGTCGCCGTTGAAATCCCCCGCCGAGGCGACGGTCTGGCCCACGTTGTCGCCAGCATCCGCGCCGAAGATGGTGAAGCCGGCCGCACCGACCGACGCCATGTCGATACCGGCGCCGAACCCGCCGGCCTTGCCGAAGATGACCGTGGCCTCCCCCGCCTTGGCGGCGGACACGTCGCCGTAGGGCGCGCCGATCACGATGTCGGCGAAACCATCGCCGTTGAAGTCCCCCGCCGAGGCGACAGATCGGCCGGACCGGTCGGCCCCATCCCTGCCATACAGCACAAAGCCACCGGTGCCCGCGGCGATGGCGTTCAGGCTGATGATCGCGCCGAAGCCACCGGCCTTGCCGAAGACGACATAGCTCTCGCCCGCCTCCGACCGGTCGTTCGTCGGGCCGTCGCCGTTGTGCGCGCCGATGATGATGTCATCGAAACCGTCGCCGTTGACATCGCCGGCGGAGGCAACCGAGGACCCCGCCTGGTCGAGGGCTTCGCGTCCGGTGATGACGAAGCCGGTGGCGCCGTCGGCGGTCGGGATTGTCGCGAGGTCGATGGCCGCCTGCCGCCAGGTGACCCCGCTCCTGACCTCCAGCGTCGCCTGCCCGCTGACATAGGTGGTGTAGCCAAAGGCGCTGCTGACCGGCAGCCAGTTGTCGGTCGTGACGCGGATCGCGTTCCCAGGGTTGCCATCCACCCGCAGGGTGTTGCTGGTATCGGAAAGATTCAGGACATCCCGCGCGGTCATGCGGAGCGTTCCACCGAGGCTGGCGCCCAGGTTGATCCGCTCGATCCCCTGGATCCGGTTGTCGGCGATCGTGGTCAGGTCGAGGGTGGCGCCGGCCCCGATCAAGGTCAGCGTGTCGGTCCCACTGCCGCCCATGACGCGGCGGAACGTCATGTCGTCGATGAAGAGCACATCGTTCCCGGCGCCACCGATCAGGACATCGGGGCCACCGTTGCCGACCAGGGTGTCCGCCCCCAGGCCGCCAACCATGATATCGGCGACGCTCCTTCCGGCCAGCGTCTCCGAAGCCTCCGAACCCGCCTTGGTGACGGTGTTGGTGAAGTCGCGCCCGAACAGGACGTACGTCCCTCCGGCATAGGACCGCCCGCTGCCGGGCGTGGCGTTACGCGCGCCGATGGTCAGGTCGTCGAAGCCGTCGCCGTTGATATCCCCGGCCGAGGCGACGGAGGACCCGGACGCGTCGTAGCCGCCGTCGCCCCGGATCACGAAGCCGCCCACGCCGTAGGCGATCTCGCTCAGGTCGATCGGCGCGCCGGACCCGTTGGCACGCCCGAACACGATGTAGGTGTCGCCGGCATAGCCGCCATAGGAGCTGGGGGGATTGGCGCCGATCCCGCCGGGCGCGCCAATGATCAGGTCGTCGAAGCCGTCGCCGTTGATGTCTCCGGCCGAGGCCACCGAATAGCCCGACCGGTCGAACGAAGCGCGCCCACGGATGACCAGACCGGCGGTGCCGGCCGCGACCGTTGCGAGATCGAGGCTGGCGCCAAACCCCGTGGCCTTGCCCAGGACGAGGTAGGCCGCGCCAGCCTCGTTCCTGTTCAAGCTCGGCCCGTCGGCGAAGCGCGCGCCGATGACCAGGTCCGCGAACCCGTCGCCGTTGAAATCCCCGGCGCCGGCGACCGAAACCCCGGACTGGTCACCGCTGACCACGTTGGCACCCTGGCCGTTGATCACGAAGCCACCCGTGCCAGCCGCGATCTGGGACAGGTCGATCACCGCGCCGGACCAGGTGCTCCGGCCGAAGACGACATAGGTCTCTCCGGATTCGGCCTTTGCGTTGCCGATCCCGTCGCCGTACGGGGCGCCGATCAGCAGGTCATCGATACCGTCACCGTTGATGTCCCCGGCCGAGGCCACGGAGTAGCCGGCCCCGTCCCGCGCATCCCGCCCGCGGATCATGAACCCGCCGGTGCCGCCGGCGATTGCTGTCAGGTCCAGACGCGGTTCCTGCCACGAGGCCTTGCCGAACAGGACATAGGTCGCGCCGGAGTCTGTCTTCCCGCCGGGATCGGCGGAGGGCGCGCCGATGACGATGTCGTCAAACCCGTCACCGTTGATGTCACCGGCCGAGGCCAGGGCGAAGCCCGTGCCCTCGCCCGCGACCGCGCCATGGATGACCACGCCCCGCAGCGGCTTGCCGACGTCATGCAGGCCGAGGGAAACGCCCGACAGGTCGACGCGTTCGCCGAAGGTGAAACGGTCGGAGGTGCCGAAGATGATATAGCTGTCGCCAGCCCCCGGCCGCGTATTGTTCTCGGCATCGCCACTCGGCGCGCCGACCAGCATGTCGTCGAACCCGTCGGCGTTGACATCGCCGGCCGAGGCCACCGACCACCCGGTGAAGTCGCCAGGGTTCATGCCATCAATGACGAACCCGAAGACGCCGGAGCCGTTGGCGAGCAGGGGGAGGTCGAGGGAGGTGCCGAAGCCGCCTACCCTGCCATAGATCACATAGGCCGCGCCGGCAGCGACCAGTTCGGTCTTGCTGCTGGTATTGTAGCCGTTGACGAAATGGGCGCCGACGATGATGTCGTCGAACCCGTCGCCGTCGATGTCGCCAGCCGAACGGGCCGAGACGCCGGATTGGTCGTATTCGTTCCCACCCCAGAGCACGAAGCCGCCCGTCCCGGCCGCCACATCCCGCAGCTTGATCGCCGGCAGCCCCTTCAGGCCGGTGACCGTTACCGCGGTCGAGATGCTGAGGGACGCCTGGCCCTGCGTATAGGTCGTGTAGCCGCCAACCGTCGCGCCCAGGACCCAGGGCTCCCACATCAGGAACACGCTGTCGCCGGCATTGCCGTCCACGCGCAGGGCGTTGCTGGTGCCGGAGAGGTTCAGCACCTCCCGATAGGCCAACGTCAGCCCATTGTTGCCGGTGCCGGTCAGGTCGATCCGCTCGATCCCCTGGATCCGGAGATCGGAGATTGCGTTCAGGGTCGGGAAGATGCCGCTGCCATCGAACGCCAGCGTATCGGTTCCGCCGCCGCCATCGACGCGCCGGAAGGACAGGTCGGAGACCCGGATCGTGTCGTCGCCCGAGCCACCGATCAGCGCATCGGCGCCGCCCTTGCCGATC
>CAMCDA010000068.1 GCA_945873195.1 Asaia bogorensis | reverse complement strand
TGAAATAGTCGAGAAAGACCGTGGCCTCGAAAATTTCTCCATCCTCTTGTGCCGCCATGTCCATCGTGATCCCCAAACGCGAACCGAGGGACCGCATAGATTCAGCACGTCAGCCGTTTGTCACGTACTCCTTCACCCGATTGCCCTGGCCCATGCCCGGGAACTGCTGGACAGCGGACGGGAACTGGCTGATGCAATTCAGATGCTGAAAGCCTCGATCGTCCAGACCGTTCGGGGTTCCACCGCCGAGGTGGATCGTCGGAGCGACACGCGCCACGCGACCGACCTCCCGTGCCGGATCCAAGTGCCGGGTCGGCCGCCCACCAGTGGACGCCTACTGGATCTGTCCATCGGAGGCACCCGGTTGCGGGTGACCGAACACCTGTACGTCGGTACCGCCGGGACGATGACCATCGGCAATCATGCGACGCCGGTTGGCTTCACAGTGCTGAACGTCCGCGATCACGGCATGGGGGTGCGGTTCACCGACACACCCGGCACCCTGGCCGTGATCGAAGAGCTTCTGCGCGACATCACCGCCCGCCGAGCGGCCTGACGCGGGCTTGGTGGCAGGTTACGGCCCAGGCTGGTAGGGCGTTGCCAGGCGTTGCTGCATCGCCTCGGTCAATGCTTCCCGCCGAGCCCACAGGGACCGATACCAGGCGATCCGCGGTTCAACCTGATAGGCGATCATCCGGTTCTCGGCGACATAGGCGCGGGCGGCGTCACCGATATCACGCGTCAGGTCGGGCATGACGGCGAGACGCAGCAGCCTTTCCCGCAATTCATCGATATCGCGGAACAGCAATCCGGTCTTTCCATCCTCGATACTGTCGCCATACACGACCGTGCTGGCGAGCGGCGCGACGCGGGCGGCGGCGGCCTCAATGAATTTCAGGTCCGATTTCGCGCGGTTGAACAGGTTGTCGGCGAGCGGCATGAACGAGATTTCGCACTGGCCGAGCAGCCGCTGATAGGTCTCGTAGTCGCAGATCGGCGTGAAGGCCTTGTGCGGTGTTTCCAGCGCCTCATAAAAGCCGGCATCGTGGATGATCTGGAATTTCAGCCGGTCTCCGACCTTTGCCGCGACATCATTCAGCGCGGGCATCAGGTCGCGCCAATCCGCGTCGCGGTTCAATGCGCCGAAAAACAGCGTGACGGAGCCCGGGTTCTTGAAATTGACCACATCCGGCATCCGGACGATGGCATTGGGGAAGATCGCGACCTCGGGGTTGCGCTTGCGCAGCACGGCGGCCAGCGCGGGTGTGCTGGTCTGCACGGCATGCACACCGCGGAAGGTCAGTTGCTCCGCGTCCTGCATGACCTGGAAGAAGTCGGGATGATCGTCGAACTCGGTGACGACCAGCCACCCGGCCTCGGTCATGCGTCGCAACATGTCCCGCCCCTGCTCCCCGGCCAGCGCGGGGCGATGCAGGACGAAGATCTTCGGGGTACCTTCGTCCGTAGCCTCCAACTCAATCTGGCTCGACAGCCGGGTGGTGACCGACGGATCGGTTGCCATCGCGTTCAGGGGATGGACCACCCGGACATGGGACACGCCGCCGACCGGGGCCAGCATGTTGCCGGCGAGGATCATCTGCCGCTGCGGTTCCCGCCGCACCCGCCAGACATGCTGCAACGCGCTCGCTCGGCGGACATACTCCTCAGGATCGACGCCGATGGCGCGCAGGCCGGGGGCGAGGCCGTTGACGAAACGTTGCGCCTGGTCGGGGTCGAACACACGTGGGAACACGTCGCACGGGGTCAGGCCCGCTTCGGCAAGCCCGCGTGCCATGCCGGCCAAGCTGAACCACCGCAGGTGATTCTGGTCCAGCAGGCCCGATGGCTCATAGTCCCAGTTGCCGCGCAGCAGGCGAAGCGCAAAGCTCCAATGCTCGATATTCGGCACACAGATCAGCATCGTGCCGTTGGGCGTCAGATGTTCGGCATGCCGGCGCAGCACGTCGAAGGGCTGGTCCATCGTGGGGAGGGACGACTCGTAGATGATCGTGTCGATGCCATCCGCGACATCGAAGGGGATGAAATCGAGCGCCGGATCTGCGACCGCGACCTCATGCAGGCGGGCGCGGGCGACGGCAGCGGCTTCCGGATCAGCCTCGATACCCAGCAGGCGGGCATTCGGGTTCATCAGACGGTAAGCCCCGCACAGGTCGCCTCGGCCGCAGCCGACATCCAGCACGACACGTGCCGAAAGTGGGATTCGCTGCAACAGATCGATGACCGGAGCCAGGGGTTCGTTCGGCAAAGGCAGCATCTACTCATCTTCCTGGGTGGCGGCGGAACGCGGGCCGGAACAGAGGCCGGTCACCTGAGGCTGTCAGCCGGTCGATGCGGGGTGGTAAGCGAATTCGTCTTCCACCCGCAAGTGCGAAGGACGACCGGACATTATCTGAAAACCAACCGTTCCTCGAAATGGACTGCGCCGGAGCGCAACAATCCTCTCCTGCATCCGGTCCTGCGCCCGTGCCAAGGCGGCATCTCCCGAGAGTTGCGGCCGTTCCGACGCGATCCGCCGGAGCGCCGCGGCCGCCCGCTCCACCAGGCGAAGGCGCCCGGCGGCATGCAGCCGAGCGCCGTGGCTGGAGAGGAGGAAGCGTCCAGGCCGGCGGCTTGCCATGGGCAGGCGGAGCGCGTGCTCCAATAGGGAGGACGGGGTGAGAGCCCGAAACGTAACTCGAAGATCGAGGCTGTCGGCCCAGTCCAGCCATTTCCGGCGATGGGCCGGCGCGAGGGGCCGTGCCGCGATCCAGGGCACGCGAAGGGCATCGGCGACGATGACGCCGTGCAGCGACTCACTGACCAGAACCCGGCAGCGGCCGATCGCGGCGATGATGGCGGCGGGGTCCCCGCGTGGGTCGATCAGGCACAAGCCAGCCGCGCGGGCGGCCTCGGCCCAATGGCCCCGGGTCATGCTTTCGAAGTGCGGCATGAAGCCGACCATGGAGCGATCGTCGGATGCCCGCGCGCCCGTTATTGGCACCAATGACGCCGGATCGCCGAGGCCGGCGGCCGGATCCAACCCCAGCATGCGCGCGGTCCGCGGGCCGCGCACCCAATGGATGATCCAACTTCGGTCAAGCGCGGCGGGCGCCTCGTACCCACCATATCCGGCGCCTGCGACGAGCTTGGCGGCCACCCCATCATGGCGGCTGTCCAGGACCGACCCGATGCCGAGAAACCGGGCGGCCGGGTCGGAATCGAAGAAATCCGGCAGCAGCAGCGGCCAGAGCAGGCCGTTCAGTTCGTCGCCGAAATTCGGTGTGTCGCCCCGCCATTGATACAGGATCATGCCGCGACGCCTGTCGCCGTTCCCCGCTCCGCCAGGCGCGCCGCCGACCGCGCGGCCCGCCATCCGAACGCCGCGCGGACAAAACCCAGCGCATAGGCCACCCGCCAGCGGGGTCCGATCAGCCGCGTCGACGCCGCCGGCAGCAAGGCCGAGGGGCCGTAAACCGCCAGCACCATCAGCCGGCGCGGCACCTCTTGCCAGACCGACGCGGCATTCCGGCTCAACCGTCGTGTGGTGACCGTCGAGGCCCCCTGCCAATAAAGCCGGCGCAGGAGCCAGGCCGGCGTGAGGCGGCTCGCCTGGATCTGGTGGCGCACGACGATGCGGGAATCATAGGCGATCCTGTGGCCGGCATCCTGTAGGGCCCAGGCCAGCCGCACTTCCTCATCGGACAGCAGGACAGCACCGTAGCGGCCCAGGTCCTCTCCAAAGCCGCCCGCGGCCAGCAGCGGCGCGACGGCGACGGTCATGTTCGCGGCATAGGGTTCCAACCCGGCGGGCAGTTCGTCGGTCCGGTAGGTGCCTTGCCCCTCATACTCAATGATCGACAGCACGCCGCGCAGCGACGGAGGCCACCAGGGCGGCAAGGGCTGTTCCCAATGCGGCAGGATGCGTCCACCGAGCAAGGCGGGCGGCGGATCAGCTTCATGCCATGCGCGCAGGATGGCCTCGACCCAATCCGGCGTGGGGATGGCGTCATCGTCGATATAGGCAATCATCGGCGCGCGGGCGGCGCGGGCACCGGCGTTGCGCGCGGCGCTGACGCCCGGCTTTTCGACCCGGATCAGGCGGGCGCCCGACGCTTCGGCCAGGGCCACGAGGGTGCCTGGGATCGAACCGGTGGAGGCACTGTCAACCAGCAGTACCTCAAACCGATCGGCACGCGCGGTCTGAAGGACCAACCCGTCCAGGCAGGACTGGACGTAGGATGGCCTGTCATGGGTGCAGATGCAGACGGTAATCTCCATGCCGGTCAGGGTAACCGGCATGGGTTGATGAAAACTTAATTTTTGGCGGCGGACAGCAGCCCTAGTTGGCGGTGACGGTCACCGCCACGCGCACCACCGAATCACCCGGGATCAGCTTGACCGCAAAGCTGTCGGTCCCGGTGAAGCCCTTCGTCGGCGTGTAGGCGACGCGGGTTGCGTCGCCCACGCGGTTCATGACCACCTTGCCGTTGGCCGGACGCGTGGTCAGCAGCCCGCTGTCAAAGGCGCGCCCGCCCCGCTGCGCCATCACGCCGCACCAGCCGCCATCGTTGGCAACCTTCATGGCAACGTCGGTTGGCTGCCCATCCCTCAGATCGGGCGCCGGGGCCTCACATTTCCGGGCCCCGCCGGCCATGTCGGCGGCAAAAACCCGTTCCCGCGAGCCGGGAGCACCCGTCGGCTCGACGCAGCCACTGACCAACAGGCCGGCCGCGGCAAGGGCAACCCATGCGGAGGCGGGCCGCGACAGTCTGATCGCGATCATGAAACAGGCTTCTCCTTAACCATGGTCAACGCGCGGCCCCACCATGCCCGATTCGCAAACGAGGCGCACTCTGAGGGAGACATACTCCGTGGCGCGGAATTTGGAAGGCGAAACCGCATCCGGTAACCATACCAGGCGCGGCCGAGCTACCCCAAGGCCCTCTCCCGCCGCCACCACCACACGCCCATGATCGCCACCAGCACCCAGCCGGTCACCGCCACCACCTCGATCGCCATCAGCGGGCCCAGCACATCCGCCAGCCCGCCGACGAGCAGAATCCCCAGCGGCCCCATCCCGATGCACACCGTCAGCAGCCCCATCAGCCGAGACCGGATATGGGCTGGCGCGTGCAGCACGATCAGGGAAGTCTGCATGTTCGCGAAGGCCGACGACCCGAACCCCGCCACGGCCAGGCACAGGCAGGCCAGCCAAAACAACGGCATCAGAGGCATCAGCATCACGCAGGTCAGGAACACCAGCGACCCGCCGATCATCAGCACATGGCCTGACAGCTTCGGCCCGCCGCTGGTCAGCCACACGCCACCGACGAAGGCACCGAAGGACTCCGAGGCCGCCAGCACGCCCACCCAGGTCGGAGATACCTCGAAGATGATCCGCCCGATCGGCGCGACCAGAGCGTTGTAGGGAAAGCCCAGCAGGTTCATCGCGACCGTAATCGCCAGCACGCCCGCGATCGTGACGTGGCCGCGGGCGAACCGGATCCCCTCGGCCAGTTCCCGCGGAACCTGGCTGATGACCAGCCGCCGCACCTCCTGCTTATAGCGCAGCCCCAGCACCAGACTGGCCGATAGCGCATAGACGCTGCAGGACACCGTGAACGACCCGGCTATCCCCAGCCATTGATACATCGCCCCCGCGCCAATCGGCCCCAGCAGTCGGGTGAAGGAGTTGGACATCGTGTCGAGCGCCAGCGCCCGGGACACCAAGGCCGGCGGCACGCACTCCCCCACCATTCGTCGGCGCGTTGCCATCTCGGTCGACCACACGACGCCGGCCACGAAAGCCGCGACCGCCACGTGCCACGGCTTGGCGAGGTCCAGCCAGGCGAGAATGGCGATCGAAAGGGACGCAATGCAAGCCACGCACTGCCCGAACAGCAGCACATACTTGCGGTTCAACGCCTCGGTGATCACCCCGGCGAAGGCCCCGAACAGCAGCATCGGCAGGGTCCGCGCCGCCGACACCACCGCCACCGCGAAGCCCGAGCCGGTCATGTCCAGCGTGAACAGCGCCGCCGCCAGCAGATCGAACCAGCGCATCGTGTTGACGCAACCGCCAATCGACCACAGCCGCAGGAAGCTCGGCGCCGCCAGCAAGGCGCCCACACCGGCTTTCGACCCAGAGTCGCTCATCGCCGATCGGTCATTCCGCGCGCGTCACATGGACGGGGGGCACCGCGCCGAACCATTCGGGCCTCGCCCGCTCGACCTGCGCGGCGACGGAGAGCAGCACATCCTCCCGCGCGAAATTGCCGTGGAACTGAACGCCAAGCGGCAGGCCGTCCGTATCGAGGCCGGCGGGCAGGCTGATGGCCGGCATCCCGGTTTCGTTGGCCGGCATCGTGTAGCGACAGGAATCCGTGAGCCGGCCGACCCAATCGTCCAGATCCTCATCCCGCAGTAGGGAATAGGCACCGTTCGCGGGCGGGACCCGGATCGCCAGGGTCGGCGTCAGCAGCACGTCATAGCGGTCCATCAAGGCGCCGAACTGGCGCGTGACCGTGTTGTTGCCAGACATCATCCGCAGCATGTCGTACTTGTCATAACGCTCCGAGGCGATGAAATGCCGCCAGGTCATCGGCGTCAACAATGTCTGCAATTGCTGCCGGCCGATACCCTTGTCCCGCGCCATCAACGCAATTCCCGCTCGGCTGCCGATCCAATTCTGGATGTAGGTGTCCCACATCACCGACCAGTCGCAGATTTCAGTGTCGACCAGTTCGTCCACATGATGGCCAAGGCTTTCCATCAGGCGCGCGACCTCCCGCACCCGGTTGGTGACCTGCAGGTTGACCGGCGCGCCGCGGCCCCAGTCGCCGATGCTCAGGCCGATGCGGAGGCGCGTCGGATCACGCTCGATCGCGCGCATATAGGATGATTGCGGCGGTCCCATGCGGATGAAACTGCCGCCGTTGGGGATCCGGGTCAGATACTCGAACACCGCCGCCGTATCGCGGACGGATCGTGTCACCACGCCATCGATGCTGACACGGGTCACGTATTCGTTGCGCCCCAGCGGCTGCGGCACCCGCCCGCGGGAGGCCTTGAGGCCCACCAACCCGCAGAACGCCGCGGGGATGCGCGTCGATCCGCCGCCGTCGGATGACATGGACAACGGGACCACCCCGGCCGCGACGCAGGCCGCCGATCCACCCGAGGACCCGCCAGGCGTGCGGGTCAGGTTCCACGGGTTGCGGGTAATGACGGGATCGGCGCCGTCGTACTGCGTGACGGTGTCGAAGGTCATGCCGAACTCGGGCGTCGCGGAGCGGCCCAGCGGCACCAGTCCGGCGCGAAGGAAATTCTCGATCGTGGGGTCCGTGGCACGCACAATCGTGCCCCGCGTCAACGCCGATCCGGAGTCCTGGTGGCGCCCACCCAGCCCTGATCCGAGGTCCTTGATGAACATCGGCACGCCATGCAACAGCCCCTGCCCGTTCGGCGCGTCGGTGGTGGGATTGTCGACAGTGTTCGCGAAGACCTCGATGATGCCTTGGAGTTTCGGGTTCAAGCGAGTGACCGCCTCGGCGGCCTGGGTGGTGAGTTCTCGGAGGGTCACCTGACCGGAGCGGGCCAGCCCCGCCATCGCGACGGCGTCCAGGCGGCTCCATTCATCCCAACTCATTGCGGTCATGCGTTCCACCCCCAGGGATGCGGTCGGTTTTCATGGCGGGAATGGACCAAACCCGCCGTCAGGGTCTATCATGGCCCATCGGGAAGAACCGCGGCAGAGGGAAGACCAGGATGAACGACATGACGACCGCCCCCACGTTCGATCGCACGGCCGAGGACCTGGGCAACATCGTTGAGCTTGGGCATGTGAACGTCACCGTGCCCGACCAGTTGAAGGCGACGGCCTTCTATCTGATGGGTCTAGGCCTGACCCGCGATCCGTATCTGATGGCCGGTATCGAGAACATGTGGGTGAACGTCGGCCGCGGCCAGTTCCATCTGCCGACGCGCGGACAACAGGTGGTGCGCGGCACGACCGGCCTTGTGGTGCCGGACCTGGAGGCTCTGCTGCGCCGGCTGAATGGTGTGGAGAAGCACCTGGAAGGCACGAAGTTCAGCTACCGGGAAGCCGGCGACGTCGTGGAAACCGTGTGCCCCTGGGGCAACCGCATCCGCGTGCATGCGCCCGACCCCGACAAGTTCGGCCCGATGCGCCTGGGCATGCCGTTCGTCGAATTCGACGTGCCGGCCGGGACCAACCTGGAAGGCATCGCGCGTTTCTACCGCGAAATCTTCGGCGGCAATGCCGGCGTGTCGAGCGATGAGCGCGGCCCCTATGCCTGGGCCCAGTGCAGCATAGAAAGCCGGGTCACGTTCCGCGAAACCGACGCTCCCCTCCCGGAATATGACGGGCATCACATCCAGATCACGCTTGTCGACTTCTCCGGCCCGCACAAGAAACTGCTGGAGCGTGGGCTGATCTCCGAAGAGAGCGACCAGCACCAGTACCGCATGCTGGACATCGTCGACCTGGACACGAGCAAGCCGATCTTCCGGATCGAGCATGAAGTCCGCAGCATGAAGCACCCGATGTTCAACCGGGTCTTCGTGAACCGGAACGCGGACATGACGAACCGCAACTTCATCCCGGGCTACGAAGTCGGCATCTGGGCGCTGAACTGAGGGTTTTCGCCGATCGCTGAAACGTCGAAACCGGTCACTCCCGCCCCCCCCTTCGTCATCCCCGGCCTTGTGCCGGGGACTAACCCCAGCACCCTGCAGCGAATGGTCCCGGGACAAGCCCGGGATGACGAAAGGGACCGGGGGGTGACGGGGATCGAACCACCGCACCACCAACCGCCCCGCCGTCCAGGGGCCACAATCGCAAGGACCATCGAAATGGCCGCGCTTGAACCGTTCCACGTCCTCGCCTTCAACTCCGCCAAGGCGTCCGAGAACAAGATCCACGACGACTCCGTCGCCAAGAAGTTCGGCTTCAAGGGCGGCCTTGTCGGCGGTGTGCATGTCTACGGCTACATGTCCCACATGCCTGTCGCCCGCTGGGGCAGGGCCTGGCTGGAACGCGGCACCGGCGAAGGCCGCTTCGGCAAGCCTGTCTATGAAGGCGACATGGCCGAGGTCTCGGCGATCGAGGACGCCGCCGGCATGGAAATCCAGGTGAACAGCGCCGGGGTCCTGTGTGCGACCGGCCGAGCGGGGATGCCCGCGTCGGCGCCGGCGATGCCGCTGGTGTCGGACTTCAAGGCGGTCGTCGCGCGCGCGACCCGTCCGCCCGCGGATGAGAAGTCCCTCGCAATCGGTGAATGGCTGGGCATGAACCCGCTGACGATCACGCCCGCCTATCAGGCGCAGGACAAGGAAGAAACACGGGAGACACTGGCCCTCTATATGAATGAGGGCATCGTTCATCCCGTCACGGTTCTGCGCTGCTGCAACTGGGCGCTGTCGCACAATGTCGTCCTGCCGGCCTGGATGCACATGGGCAGCACAGTCCAGAACCTCGGCGTCGCCAAGCTCGGCGACACGCTGAACGTCCGCGCGAAGGTGACCAAGAACTACGAACACAAGGGCCACAAGTGGGTCGAGATCGACGCGCTGGTCCTGGCGAATGAAGCCACCCCTATCGCGCGCGTCACGCATATCGCGATCTACCGCCCGCGCCAGTTGGCCGAAGCGGCCTGAGCTACTCTGCCCCGCCATGACCAGGCAAAACCTGGCCATGGCGGGGCGATCCGGCGCGGAACATCAAGATTCCGCAACCTGTCCGCGGCTGAAGCACGTCCGCCGCTGGAAAAATCGCCCAGAACCACCCACCACGCCCCATCCAAGCAAAGCCATGGCCAGCCCCGCTCGGCCTCGCTACAGTCTGGCGACAAACGCTTCAGGGGGCTTCCACGCCATGCTCGATATCGCCTTTGCCAGACCCGCCTTGCCGAAATCCGGCGCGCTCGTGCTGTTGATCGGCGAAGGTGAGACGCCATCCGGCCTTTGGCAGCAAGCCGATGAAGCGACCGGCGGCGCGATCAGCCGAGCGCTTGAGGTCTCGGAGTTCAAGGGTGGCAAGGGCAAGACGTGCATGGTGCTGGCGCCCGGCGCCGGCCTGTCGCGCGTGCTCGCCATCGGCCTGGGCAAGACCGCGGAGCTTTCGGACACGACGCTGGAAAACGCCGGCGGCACCGTGACATCCAGCCTGGCGCGGGAAAAGGCGGTTGCCGTCGCCTCCGGCGCGCTGACCCCGGCGCAGGCCGCGCGGGTGGGCATGGGTGCGGCATTGCGCGCCTATCGCTTCGATCGTTACCGCACCAAGGAAAAGCCCGAGGACAAGCCGACCCTGGCCAAGGTCACCGTCCTGACCAGCAGCGCCGAAAAGGCCCGCACCGCCTGGGAGCCCCTGGCCGCCATCGCCAACGGCGTGTTCCTGACCCGCGACCTGGTCAGTGAGCCGCCGAACGTCCTGAACCCCGCCGAGATGGCCGACCGCTGCAAGAAGCTCACGGAGCTTGGGCTGAAGGTGGACGTCCTCGGGCCGAAGGAAATGGCCAAGCTGGGCTTTGGCGCGCTGCTGGGCGTTTCCCAGGGCAGCGTGAATGAGCCTCGGATGGTCGTCATGCACTGGCATGGCGCCGGCGGGCCGGGGAAGAAGGGCAAGGACAAGCCCGTTTGCTTCGTCGGCAAGGGCGTCACCTTCGACACCGGCGGCATCAGCATCAAGCCGGCCGGCGGCATGGAGGACATGAAGTGGGACATGGCCGGCGCCGGCACGGTGATCGGCCTGATGGCCGCGCTGGCCGGGCGCAAGGCCAAGGCCGACGTTATCGGTCTGGTCGGCCTGGTGGAGAACATGCCCTCCGGCACCGCGCAGCGGCCGGGTGACGTGGTCACCAGCTACTCCGGCCAGACGATCGAGGTCATCAACACCGACGCCGAGGGCCGCCTGGTTCTGGCCGACGTGCTTTGGTACGCGCAGCAGAAGTTCGATCCGAAGTTCATGGTCGATCTTGCCACGCTGACGGGCGCAATGATCATCGCCCTTGGCCATGAGTATGGCGGCGTCTTCTCCAACAACGACGAGCTGGCTGAACGCCTGGTCGAGGCCGGCGCCGCGACCGGGGAGAAGCTGTGGCGCCTGCCGATGCATGACGACTACGACAAGCAGATCAAGTCCGAGATCGCCGACATGAAGAACGTCGGCGGCCGGCCCGGCGGGTCGATCACCGCGGCGCATTTCATCAAGCGCTTCGTCAACGACAAGCCCTGGGCGCATCTCGATATCGCGGGCGTGGCCTGGAGCGGCAAGGACGCCCCCACCGCCCCCAAGGGCGCCACCGCCTATGGCGTGCGGATGCTCGATCGGCTGGTCGCGGACCACTACGAGGGCTGATGGCGCAGGTCGGGTTCTACCACCTGACCCGCAGCGACCTGTTGCAAGCGTTGCCCCAGCTGCTGGGGCGGACGCTTGCGACGGGACAGCGCGCGATTGTGCTTTGCCCGGGGGATGAGGCCGTGAAGGCGCTGGACAAGGCGCTGTGGGAAACGGCCGATCCCGAGTGGCTGCCCCATGGCACCGCCGCAGATGGGGACCCGGACCTGCAACCAATCTGGCTGGCGACCGATGACGCCGCCCCGAACGATGCAAGGTTTCTGTTCCTGGTGTTCGGCGCCGCCAGCGAACGGCTGGACGCGTTCGAGCGTGTCTTTGATCTGTTCGACGGCAATGACGAAGCCGCCGTGGTGGCCGCTCGCGAACGTTGGAAGACCGCTCGCGCCGGTGGGCACGCCCTGACCTATTGGCAGCAAGGCGCCCGCGGGTGGGAAAAGAAGGCGTAGGCGGACTTTATCCGAAACAGCTACGGCCCGGGGTGGTTAGCCCCGGGCCGCCGCGTTGATCCGATCGGTGGGATCAGGCGAACTGGTTCATCGTGTTGTGGACGCCGCCCGCCTTCAGGGCCGCTTCGCCAGCGAAGTATTCCTTGTGGTCGTCGCCGACATCCGAGCCAGCCATGTTCTGGTGGCGGACGCAGGCGATGCCCTGGCGGATTTCCTCGCGCTGGACGTTCTTGACGAAACCCAGCATGCCCTGCTGGCCGAAATACGCCTTGGACAGGTTGTCCACCGACAGCGCCGTCGTGTGATAGGTCGGCAGCGTGATCAGGTGGTGGAAGATGCCGGCCCGCTTCGCCGCGTCGGCCTGGAAGGTGCGGATACGGTTGTCGGCTTCGACCGCCAGCGGGGACGCGTCGTATTCCACGCTCATGAGACGTGCGCGGTCATATTCGGCGACCGAGTTCTTGCCCTCGGCCTTCCACGTGTCGAACACCTGCTGGCGGAAGCTCAGCGTCCAGTTGAAGGACGGGGAATTGTTGTAAGCCAGCTTCGCATTCGGGAATTCTTCCCGCACGCGGTCCATCATGCCGGCGATCTGGTCGACATGGGGCTTTTCGGTTTCGATCCACAGCAGGTCGGCGCCGTTCCGCAGCGAGGTGATGCTGTCCAGAACGCAACGATCCTCACCCGTGCCGGCGCGGAACTGGAACAGGTTGCTCGGCAGGCGCTTCGGACGCAGCAGCTTGCCGTTGCGGTTCAGGATCACGTCGCCGTTGCGGGCGTTCTCGGGCGTGATCTCCTCGCAGTCGAGGAAGCTGTTGTACTGGTCGCCGATATCGCCCGGGGCGTGGCTGACGGCGATCTGCTTGGTCAGGCCGGCGCCCAACGAGTCGGTGCGGGTCACGATCACGCCATCGTCGACGCCGAGCTCAAGGAACGCGTAACGCACCGCGCGGATCTTCGCGACGAAGTCGTCATGCGGCACGGTAACCTTGCCGTCCTGGTGGCCGCACTGCTTTTCGTCGGAGACTTGGTTCTCGATCTGCAGCGCGCAGGCGCCGGCCTCGATCATCTTCTTGGCCAGCAGGTAGGTCGCTTCCGCGTTGCCAAAGCCGGCGTCGATGTCGGCGATGATCGGCACGACGTGGGATTCGTAGTTCTCCACGCGATCCAGCAGTTCGGCTTCGCGCTTGGCGTCACCGGCCGCGCGCGCGGCGTCGATGTCGCGGAAGATCATGCCCAGTTCGCGGGCGTCGGCCTGCTTGAGGAAGGTGTAGATTTCGCGGATCAAGTCGGGAACCGTGGTCTTCTCGTGCATCGACTGGTCGGGCAGGGGGCCGAACTCGGAACGCAGGGCGGCGACCATCCAGCCTGACAGATAGATGTAGCGGCGCTTCAGTTCGCCGAAGTGCTTCTTCACCGAGATCATCTGCTGCTGGGCAACGAAGCCGTGCCAGGCGCCGAGGGACTGGGTGTAGTTGGCCGGGTCAACGTCGTAGGCGGCCATGTCGCGGCGCATGACGGACGCGGTGTGGCGGGCGATGTCGATGCCGCTCAGGAAGCGGTTCTGCAGGCGCATGCGCGCGACGGACTCGGGGTTGATGCCGTCCCAGGTGCCGTTCTTGCTGGCGACCAGCGCCGCGACGCGGGCGGCCTGTTCAGCATAGGAGGACCGGCGGCCGGAGGGGCCAGGCATGCCGCCGGCCAGACCATCGGGGGAGAAGTTCGGGGTGATCATGCGAGAGGTTCCTTTGCGCGGGGCGGCGCGTTTGCGTCGGAACCGATCTAAATTGCTGCACCCGCGAAGTCATCGGCAAAGGGGAGGTAGCGGAGGCAAAGAAGTGTGTGAATTTACAGGGGGTTTTCGGGATTTGAAAACTTGGTAAAGGCGCATTCCGAGGGCTATCGGATTTGACCCGCGTGCCGGCGTTCCCGTCCTGGCCGGGCTCGACCCGGCCATCGCCAGGGACGCCGTTGATAGTTTTTTCGTATCATTTCAAACGACTTCTTGCTTGGCGATGGGTGGGTCAAGCCCACCCATGACGGAGAGCGGCCAAGTGCGATTGCGCGGCACGGTTGGAACGGCGTTGTCGTCAATCTTCCCGGCGTTGGCGACCGCTCCGCTATCCCAGCAGCCGCCCGATCACCCGTGCCGTGTAGTCCACCACCGGGATGATCCGGCCGTAGTTGATCCGTGTCGGCCCGATCACGCCGATCGCGCCCATGATCCGGCCGCCCTCCCCGCGCGCCGGGGCCACGATCATCGACACGCCGGAGGTCGCGAAGACCCCGCTCTCCGCCCCGATGAAAATCCGCACGCCATCCGACTGTTCCGCCAAGTCGAGCAGGCGAACCATCGTCTCCTGCGCTTCCAGCCGCTCGAACAGGCCCTGGATCGCGGAAAGGCGGTCGATCTGCGTCACATCCGACAACAGCTTGGCCTGGCCCCGCACGATCAGGCTGGCGGCGCGGCCCTCCCCCGACCACGTAGCAAGCCCGGTTTCCACGACCTGGGCGGACAGAGCATCAAGCTCGGTCCGGTTGGCGGCCATCTCCTCGGCCACCACGCGGCGCAGGTCACCCAGCGGCCGGCCGACAAGGCGGGAGTTCAGATAGTTGCTCGCCTGTTGCAAGGCGGAGGGCGGCACGCCGGGCGGTGTCTCGATCACCCGGTTTTCCACATGCCCGTCCGCGTTCACCAGCACGACCAGCGCGCGCCCCGGGCCGAGGGGGACAAATTCGATATGCTTGACCGGCCCGTCCGATTTCGGGGCCAGTACCAGGCCCGCGCCGGCGGATAGGCCCGAGAGCATCAGGCTCGCCTCGGCCAGCGTGTCTTCCAGGCTGCGGCCGGAGGCGGCCAGCGCGGCGCCGATCGATTCCCGTTCATCCTCGGTCAGTTCGCCGAAATGCAGCAATCCGTCGACGAACAGGCGCAGCCCATGCTCAGTTGGCAGGCGCCCGGCGGAGGTATGGGGCGCGAACAGCAGGCCGAGATCGGTCAGGTCGGCCATCACATTGCGGATCGTGGCCGGTGACAGATGCATCGGCAGGCGGCGCGAGAGCGTCCGGCTGCCGACCGGCTCTCCGGTTTCGACATATTGTTCGACGATCTCGCGCAGCACGGCAGCGGATCGCGCATCAAGGCCGGGCGTCACCGGCGGGGTGGCGGCCATGCCACGGCCGAACAACCGCGGGGAGTGGCCAGGGGGGACAAAGCTTGTGTTCATGGCTTGGACTCCGACCGAGAAGGTAGGAAGCGTCACGGAGCCGGTCAATTGCTCGGATGGCGATGGGCGGTGGTGGGGACCCATTGTTACCCTGCGTCGTGCCCGGGCGGTAAAAAATCATCGGCCCCACCGGCCTCTGTTCCCAGGGCTACCCTTTGAGGTGCAATCGCGGTAGCGTCACGGAATGGTGGCCAAGATCGCCAGGACGGCCCCGCGACGGAGGAAATATCCATGGATGGCATCACCCACGGCCAGGACTGCCTGACAGGCGTGCGAATCCTGGATTTCACCCAGTTCGAGGCCGGCCCCTCCTGCACGGAAGCCCTCGCGTGGATGGGCGCCGAAGTGGTGAAGGTCGAAAACCCGCGCGGCGGTGATCCCGGACGGTCCCTGGGCGGCAAGCCCGGCGTGGATGATCCCTATTTCCTGCTGTTCAACGCCAACAAGAAATCCCTGACCATCAACCTGAAGGACCCCAAGGGCCTCGAACTGGTCAAGGAACTGGCGAAGAAAGCCGACGTCGTCATCGAAAACTTCGCCCCGGGCGCGATCGAGCGGCTGGGCCTCGGCGCCGATGTGATCCGCGCGCTGAACCCCGGCGTGATCTACTGCCAGGTCAAGGGCTTCGGCGAAGGCAGCCCATACGAAAAGAACCTCGCCTTCGACATGATCGCGCAGGCCTGCGGCGGCACGATGTCGATCACCGGCGAACGCGACGGCCGCCCGCTGAAGCCCGGCCCGTCCTTGGGCGATACCGGCACCGGCATGCTGCTCGCGGTGTCCATCCTGGGCGCGCTTTTCCGCCGCTCCCGCACCGGCAAGGGCGAGCACCTCCAGGTCGCGATGCAGGATGCGATGCTGCACTACATCCGTATCGCGTTCGCCGCCCAGTACCGCACCGGGAAGCCGGCGATGCGCGCGGCCGACAGCTCGGTCTCGAACACGCCGCCCCCGATGGGGACCTTCCCCTGCAAGGGCGGCGGATCGAACGACTACGTCTACATCTTCACCGCCCGCGCCAACCCCGAACACTGGCGCCGCCTGCTGAAGGTGATCGGGCGGGAGGATCTGTTGGACGATCCCCGCTTTGAAACCCCGGAAGCCCGCGGCGAACGCGCGGCCGAAGTGAACGAAATGATCTCAGTCTGGACACGCCAGCATACGAAGCACGAAGCGATGGAACTGGTCGGCGCCGCCGGCATCCCCGCCGGTGCCGTGCTGGACACGATGGAACTCAGCAACGACCCGACATTCGAAACGCGCGGCATCATGCCCGTGATCGATCATCCCGTGGTCGGAAAATTCAAGAACGTGGCGTGGCCGGTCCGGTTTTCCGGCAGCCCGCCGCCAGTCGAGCCATCGCCCCTTCTGGGCGAACACACCGACGCGGTGTTGACCGATTGGCTCGGCATCGACGCGAACGGCGTCGGCGATCTGCGCAAGGCCGGCATCGTCGGCTAGACGCGGATCGTTCCAACCCTGAATCACCCCGCGGGATACGTCCCGCACACCGAGGAGACTCTACAAGATGGCGGAACTTACCGGCTCGGAGATCATTGCAAAATGTCTCGCAAAGGAAGGGGTTGCTGACCTTTTCTACATCATGGGCGGCCCGATGCTGCTGGCGGAAGCCACCTGCATCAAGGAAGGCATCCGCATGATCGACGTCCGTCATGAGCAGGCGGCCGCGTTTGCCTGCCAGGCGTACAGCCGCCTGAAGCAGGTCCCGTCGGTGTGCATGGCCGCGTCCGGCCCGGGCGTCACCAACCTGATCACAGGCATGGCGAACGCGCTGGTCGATTGCTGCCCGGTCGTGGCCTTCGGCGGATCGAGCCCGCTGTCGCAGTTCGGCCGTCAGGTGTTCCAGGAACTCGATCAGGTCGAGTTGATGCGCGGCTGCACCAAGCATGTCGATCGCCTGATCAACCTGAAGCGCATCCCGCAGCAGATCAACTTCGCCCTGCAGAAGGCGATGACCGGCAAGCCCGGCCCCGTCTACATCGACTGCCCCGGCGACATGCTGTACCAAAAGATCGACGAGAACCTGGTCGACTGGTCCTATGCCGGCCGTCCGTTGGTGGACTCCCGTCCACTGGGCGATCCGAAGCAGGTCGCGGCGCTGGTCGATGCGCTCACGAAGGCGAAGAACCCGATCATCGTGTCCGGCTCGGGCGTGATCTGGTCGCGTGCGTGGGACGAAATGCAGCAGTTCGTCGAAGCCGCCGGCATTCCGTTCTACACCACCCCGCAAGGCCGTGGCGTGGTACCCGACGATCATCCCTACAGCTACATGACGATGCGCTCGGGCGCGTTCCGTGACGCCGACCTGATCATCGTGCTTGGCACCCGCATGAACTACATCATCGGGCATGCCTCGCCGCCGCGCTTTGGGCCCAACGCGACGATCGCGCGCATCGACATCGACTCTGTCGAGATCGCGACCGCCGCCCGTTACGTCGACATCCCCATCGTCGGCGACTGCAAGGCGGTGCTGGGCCAGCTGCTGGAAGGCATCAAGGGCAAGATCACGCCTGATTCCTACAAGGGCTGGCGCGGCAAGCTGTCCGACGGTGAGACGCAGAAGCGCAACGCCGCCGGCGCCAACAAGTTCGAGGAGGATGGCGACATCCACCCCGTCCGCATGCTGGAAGCCGTCCGCGACTTCATGGACCGCGACGCCATCCTGTGCGTCGACGGGCAGGAGACGCTGAACTTCGGCCGCCAGACGATGCCGACCTTCGCGCCGGGCCATCGTTTGAACTCCGGTCCGTTCGGCACGATGGGCGTGGGCATGCCGTTCGGCGTCGGCGCCAAGGTGGCCTGCCCGGACAAGCAGGTGATCGTGGTGCATGGCGACGGCTCGATGGGCCTGAACGCCATGGAACTGGACACCGCCATCCGTCACAAGATCCCGCTTCTGGTGGTGATCAGCCTGAACGGTGGTTGGACGGGCGATCCGAAGCGGGAAAAGCCGGGTCGTGACCTGGGCTACACCGCGTATCACACGATCTGCGAAGCCCTGGGCGGCTACGGCGAATACGTCGACAAGGTCGAGGATATCCGCCCGGCCCTGGAACGCGCGCAGAAGAAGGTCGATGAGGGCATGGTCGCCCTGGTCAACGTTCGCACCGACTACCGCGCCCGCTTCGCTGGCGTGTCGTTCTCCGACTACTCCACCTGATATCGGGTTGAGCCAGCCGACCCCCGTCCGGGCAACCGGGCGGGGGTTTGTTTTTTGGAGAAGACAGCCTGCGCTCGATTGGACGGCACCCCCCAACGCAACGGTTGAATCCCCCGCCCACCCCGCTATCATCCCCCCCACGCCACCCAGCCCCGAGGACCAGGATGCCAGACGGCACCAACCAGCCGACGCCCACGGAGATCATCCCCGTCGACTCCCGCACCGTCGCATGCGATGGCGGCAGCACCGCGCTCGGCCATCCGCGCGTGTTCCTGCATATCGAGGGCGATCGCGTCATGTGCCCCTATTGCTCACGCCTCTATGTTCTGAACGCGGGAGCGGGCCACGACCACGGGCACTGAAGCCGGCCCGCCCGCCGGCGCGCCGCCACACCTCGTTCTGATCGACGGATCGGGCTTCATCTTCCGCGCCTTCCACGCCCTGCCGCCCATGACGCGGCCGGACGGGACGCCGGTGAACGCCGTCTTCGGCTTCACCAACATGCTGGAAAAACTGCTTCGCGATCACGTCGGCACCCACATTGCCGTCATCTTCGACGCCGGCCGCCTGACCTTCCGTAACCGCATCTATGAAGCCTACAAGGCCCACCGCCCGCCGGCGCCCGAGGAACTGATCCCGCAATTCGCCATCGTCCGGGAAGCAACCGAGGCCTTCGGCGTCCCCGCCATCGAACTGGCCGATTGGGAAGCCGACGACCTGATCGCGACCTATGCCCGCGTGGCGGTGGAGGCCGGAGGACGCGCGACCGTCGTTTCCTCCGACAAGGACCTGATGCAACTGCTGCGGCCGGGCGTCGACATGCTCGACCCCATGAAACAGAAGCCGATCGGCCTGGCTGAGGTCATGGACAAGTTCGGCGTCGCGCCCGAGAAGATGATCGAGGTCCAGGCCTTGATCGGCGACCCGACCGACAACGTCCCCGGCGTGCCGGGCATCGGCCCCAAGGGCGCGGCGCAGCTGGTCAACGAATTCGGCGACCTGGAAGGCGTGCTGGCCGCCGCGCCGTCGATGAAGCCCTCCAAACGCCGCGACTCGTTGATCGAGCACGCCGAACGCGCCCGTATTTCCCGAGAGCTGGTCCTGCTGCGCGACGACGCGCCAACCCCCATGCCGCTGGAAGCGATGGTCGCCCGGATGCCCGAGCCAGGGAAGCTGATCGGCTTCCTGACGCAGCAAGGCTTCCGCAGCATCATCGCTCGCCTGGGGTTGAAGGCCGACTCGGCCGAGGCCCCTGCCCCGAGCGCCCCCAAACCAGCACCGACCACCGAACCAGACGCGGCGAACGTCCCCTACGGCCCCTATGAAACCGTCTCCACCGAGGAAGCCCTCCAACGTTGGATGACCGAGGCCGCCACGCTCGGCGTCTTCGCCCTGGACACCGAAACCGACGGCCTGGACGCGACGCGCGCCGGCCTGGTGGGGCTGTCGATCGCGACCGCTCCGGGACGCGCTTGCTATGTGCCGCTGCGCCACGAAATCCTGACGCCCCAACTGCCGATGGCCGCCGTGATCGCCATCATGGCGCCCGTGCTGACCGATCCTGGCGTCCTGAAAATCTACCAGAACGGCAAGTTCGACCTGTTGGTGATGGAGCGCGCGGGCTTTCCCCACGCCACCCCGATCGACGACACGATGCTGATCTCCTACGTCCAGGAAGCCGGCCTGCACGGCCACGGTATGGACGAACTGTCCCGCCTGCATCTGGGGCACACGCCGATCTCCTTCGATGAGGTCACCGGAACGGGGCGCGCGCGCGTCCCCTTCTCCCAGGTTGCGATCGAACGTGCGACGGCCTATGCGGCCGAGGACGCGGACGTCACCTGGCGCCTGTGGGACCGGCTGCGACCGAGGCTGCGCCAGGCCGGCGCTCTCGCGTTGTATGAGCGGATCGAGCGCCGCCTGGTGCCGATCCTGCTGGAAATGGAACGCGCCGGCATCAAGGTGGATGAGGGCGACCTCAAGACCATGTCGGCGGATTTTGAAACCCGCATGGCGGTGATGGAGCTGGATTGCCACCGCCTCGCCGGCCACGCCTTCAATGTTGGCAGCCCGAAGCAATTGGGCGAGGTCCTGTTCGACGAAATGGGCTTGCACGGCGGCAAGCGGATGAAAACCGGCGCCTGGGGCACCGACAGTTCGGTCCTGCAAGGCCTCTCCGACCAAGGCCACGACCTGCCGGCGCGTATCCTGGAATGGCGGCAGCTCCAGAAGCTGAAATCCACCTATGCCGACGCGCTGGTGGACCAGATCAATCCCGAAACGAAGCGGGTCCATACCAGCTTCGCGATGGCGATCGCCTCCACCGGCCGGCTGTCATCGACCGACCCGAATTTGCAGAACATCCCGATCCGGACCGAGGAAGGCAGCCGCATCCGCCGAGCCTTCATCGCCGAACCGGGGCATGTGCTGGTCAGCGCGGATTATTCGCAGATCGAACTGCGCCTGCTCGCCCATGTCGCCGACATACCTCAGTTGCGGGACAGTTTCGCGGCCGGGGAGGACATCCACGCCCGCACGGCGTCCGAGGTCTTCGGTGTCCCGATGGCGGGCATGGACTCGATGACCCGCCGGCGCGCCAAGGCCATCAATTTCGGCATCATCTACGGCATCTCCGGCTTCGGACTTGCCCGTCAGCTCGGCATCTCCCCCGGGGAAGCGCGCGTCTACATCGAGCGCTATTTCGAGCGTTATCCGGGCATCCGCGACTACATGGACCGCGCCAAGGCCGAGGCGAAGAAGGTGGGCTATGTCATGACCCCCTTCGGGCGGCGCATCTGGATCCCCGGCATCGCCGACAAGAACGCCGCCCGCCGGTCCTACGGCGAACGGCAGGCGATCAACGCCCCGTTGCAGGGCGGGGCCGCCGATATCATCAAGCGCGCGATGGTCAAGCTGCCAGCCGAACTGCGAAAAGCCGAACTTCGTTCGCGGATGCTGTTGCAGGTCCATGATGAACTTCTGTTCGAAGCGCCCGAGGAAGAAGCCACCCGCCTCGCCGACCTCGTGAAGCAGGTCATGGAACGGGCCGCGACACTGGCGGTGCCGCTGGTAGTAGAAACCGGCCAGGGTAGAAATTGGGCCGAGGCGCATTGATCCGCCCTAAGTAGTTTCCGAGTCTGTACTCGCCCGTTTGTCGTCAGGTAATGTCGAGACTCGACTTCCCCGCGGTCTGCGATGACTGCGGCGGCATGAGCCGTCCTGAGTGGCCCGACGACCCATCGAAATGAGCGAAAGAGGCAATATCATGAGCGAACCCATTTCCACCGAAACCGATATTGAGCAGTTGAAGCGCGATCTAACCGCGCTCAAGACCGACGTCGCCGCGCTGGTCGGACATCTGAAATCCACCGCGACCGCCGGCATCGAGGGCGTCATCGACCAGGCCGACCTGGGCGCGCAGACGCTGTATCGCAACGCGAACGCCGAGGGCGAGCGAGCGGTGAAGGCCCTGACCCAGCAGATTGAACAACAGCCCCTGGTCGCCCTGCTGATCGCGCTTGGGGTCGGCTATATCGGCGGGCGGCTGCTGTCGCGGTGACCTTCTCCTCCGCGGGATCCGCGCTAGTCGGGCTCGCCCGGGCCTGGACGGACGAATCCGCCTTGCCCAACGCGCGCGCGGCCCTCATGCGCTGGCTTGGCGCGCTGTTCGCCGCCGTGTTCGCCATCGGGGCGGTGGGCTGCATCTCGGCTTCCGTATGGATCTACGCCCTGCCACTCGTTGGCCCGGTCGGTGCCCCGCTGGTCGTAGCGGGGCTGCTTTTGGTAATCGGCCTGGCCGCTTTCCTAGCGCCGCGGCTTGGGCGCGAACCCGTTGTCCCGCCGCCCCCCGTGCCGGCAATTACGCCCGAACTCGTGCTGGCCGAAGCGACCCACCTGCTGCGCGATCACAAGTTGCCCGTGCTTCTGGGGGCGCTTCTGGTTGGCCTTTCTGAAGGCACCAAAAGAAGGTAACGCCTTAGCCCATCTTTAACGCCTTTTTGACCACTTACCGTAACGAACAGCCCGAAAATGGTGGAAATCCGCCATTTGACTCCGGGAATTCATTTGTAGTGCCATAATGTTTTGCGAAATCCATTGACGCCGCCGGCCGCCAGACCCACCTTCA
>CAMCDA010000067.1 GCA_945873195.1 Asaia bogorensis | reverse complement strand
GATGTGCCTCAAAACCAGTCCGATCCCGTCAACCCTTACGCCCAACAGATACGATCCGCATGAGCGATGGAATTGCGCACCGCGATACCGCGTCCGCAGGTCAGGCCATCGATCACGCGATGGAGCGATGAATAGGATGGGCTAGGGGGATGCGCCGGCGGTAAACGCGGGCTCTGGTCGCGGGAATAGCCAGGTGGGGCTGCGGGGATGTGTCATACAGCCATCGAAGGCCAGAATGGACAGGCATTGCGGTGCTTCCTGTAGGGTGGGGAAAATCGGCCCAATCGCCTGGAGCCACGAATACTTGTAGCCCCAAGGTTGCGGACTTCCACAGTAGAATAGTTGCCTTATATACTTATCCGCGGAAGCGCTCATCGCCGCCTTGCACACACGGTGCATTCAGAAAAGGCGGTCCGCGGACAAGTCAGATGGGTGCTCAGACCCACCCGGCCAGAAAGCGTTGCAGCAGCAGCAAGGCGGCGCCCGAAAGACCCAGCAGCATGACTGAATCAGGCTCCGGAATTTCCAGCCCGCGGCAAGACGAGACCACGGTGTTGTTCCTCAGCTCGGCCGGACCGGCCACAAGACCGGGCACCAGCCCGCACGTGATATTGTCGGATACCTGGGCGACAACGCTCGAAAAATTGATGAGCAGATAAGCCTGGTCCACCGATCCCGGATTGTTGAACACATTGCCAAAAACCGACAGGGCGTTGTTGGCGTAGCAGCCGACGCATTCGGCGGAATAGGAGATGAAATTAGGATTGTCCGCTTGCGGCGCCTTGCCGAGCGAGTTGCCGGAAATGATGCCGACGCCGCCATTCGGCAGATCGACCTGATAACTCGCGCTGCCAGTTAAATCACACGACAGACAATTATCAATCACCGTCGTCATCGCCGCTCGGCTTTTTATATCATGTCCGATACAAGTTCCCGAGAATGTGCTGCCCGAAACCGAAACCACACCGATAGCGCCAGCGTATATGCTATGCGTTCCACCATCGCAGCCGCCATTGCTGGTGAAAACGGAGTTCACCACGAACAGGCTGGTCGACAGGTTCTGATAGGTCAGAATGCCATTCTGGTTGCCGGTAAAGGAGCATCCGTCGCAGGTGAAAACACCCGGTGCCTCCAACCGGATGCCGGCACCGTTGTTGTCAGGCACGGTGGCGCTGGCGAACCCGATATCCTCGAAGGTGACGCCCGCTCCCTGCACGACGACAATGGCTTTGCCGTTCGGAATGGCATACCCGGCCGCGTCCAGTACCACCGCCCCACTAACACCCTTGACGGTCACGCCTGACTTGGCCGCCCCGATCGTCGCGATCGCGGCCGCACCGGTGTAAATGCCAGCCGAGACCTCGATCGTGTCCCCGGCGCTCGCGGCATTGATGCCGGCCTGCAGGGTGTGGAACGGTTCCGCCCCCAGTCCGACCGAAATGACCGCGGCGCGTGGCGCCGGCGCCATTCCAATCAGAAAGTAGAGCAACGTTGCCAGCCTGATTACCAGGTGCATGGTGCGATCCTATGTGACAAGGCGCGATATGAGGTGTGGGGCATTCCAGAGGGGGACCAGAACTGGTCACACCATGGACGAACGGACGGTCTTTTTCGAGTGAGAAATGCGCGGCCCGCGCGATGTTCTTTCGTCTGAATGCGCGATCCGCCGAAACTTGGTCGTGTCGGCGAGTGCCGTATGGTTACGGAGGCCTACCTACGGATGGATCTGCGAGGAGACACGTCGATACACATTGAGTCAGGCTAGCCCACCGACCGCCCGGAGGTAGATACCATACCGTTGTTACTACATAGGGCCTCGGTATGCAGGGAACGCTGCAATTTCTGGTCCCAGGCATCGGCAAGCCTGAGGTATTGGCCTCGCTCTGCCGCGTCCGCCTCGTCCGCGGCGACCCGCAGGCCAAGTATAGCCAGACTGAGTTCGGCGATGTCGTACGGCTGCGCTGATCGCGAGACTGTGCTCATTACGAGCCTCCGACGATATCAAAAATCACGCTATTCAAATTTGATGTTCGCCCGATCCGCGTGGCACTTCATTTCGCCACGCGGCGCGGTCTCCACCAGGCAGCCGCGTTCTAGCGACTCCAGACCTACGGAAGGGGCGGAATTCAGGCGGCAACGACAGAGCTCTTGGAGCCCTTCCGCCGACGGATCGTTGCGAAGCCCGCCAACCCAAGGCCAAGCAACGCGATCGATGCGGGTTCGGGAACCTGTGTGAACTGCTGCGGCACGGGATCCGAGGAGAACGTGCCTGTTGCCGCTGCATTGAACACGAAGTTGGGGTTTGGTTTGGCTTTGCCGGCTGATACGACTCCAACCTTGAAGTCCGGAATGAGCGACGAGAGGCTGAAGGATGCGTTCTCGTTGGCCGCGACATTGAAACTCAAGAAGTCCGATGAGAAGTTCAACTGCTCGGTATTGCCCGAGGTCGAGCTCCCGTTGAAACTTCCGCCTGTGGAACCAATGGCCGAGCTGAACTGCGCTCCGGTGATGGTGGGGGCACCGGTCACCGCGAACGTCCCCGACAACAGGTTCTGGCCAGCCAAGACACCTGTGCCGATGAACGAGAATGTCCCCGAATATCCAGGCTGGACAAAGGAGTCACCGATGGCGCAGGCGACACCACAATTCCCGGATTGAGTGGTTGAGGCGTCCAACGAGAACAACGCGCTCTGCGGGCCTGAGAACGGCAGCCCGGTGATCCCTGAGTAAGAGAAAAACACGAGGCCCGATGAGGAAACTGTCGTCGTCGGCCCGGTCCGGAAGACGCTCCACTGCTGCTCGGCGCCGTTCTGCTGCACGTATTGCGCGAACGTCACTGGCACGGCCCAGGCGGCGCCAGTTGTCAGGGTGATCGCGGCACACGCAACCGCGATCCCGCCGAGAAGCCGCAGCTTCATCGCGCTACCCTTTCGCGATGTGTTGTATTCACGCTGCGGCGGTGAGTATTGAAGCTTGAGATTACTCATTGGAAGCACCTTCGTTCTGTGATCGCAGCATCAAGCTACCTGACGACCGATCCGAAGGTGCAGCGTCGGAATGTACGCATGAATGAATTTCCATGGATCCGTCATCCTGACGGGACCACATAAAAATATTAGATATAACCTACGTGTTTTCATGCCACATCCGCTATCGGGGTGGCCTGAGCCAATAAATTCAATTTTTTCTTATGAAATCATTCTACCGAATCCCGCGTCAGCACAAAGTTAGGTGCCGAACGCGCCATGCGACAAAGCCGTCAAAAATGCGCCGCCCCCGGATAAAAAAGCATCGGGAATTACCTACTGACCGGTCAGACCCCCAGCTCGTACTCAACCTCGGGCGTATAGATCGCCTGGTCCTTGCCCAGCAGAGAGCTGAACAGGGTAAAGTGTTCAACCTCAATGGGATCGGCGCGGAACAGGTTATGCGCGGCGACGAACCGCGCGACCTTTTCCTCCATCACATTGTCCAGCCGAGCGAGGGTGACATGGGGCTGGAAGCGACGGCGCTCCGGTTCCAGGCCGCAGCGTCGCAGCGCTGTCTCGATCTTGCCGCGCAGGTGTTCCAGGTCCGGGTTTCGTTCCACCCCCACCCACAGCGCCGTTGCCTTGCCGCCGCGGGCAAAGGTGCCCAGGCCGGCAAGCGTAAGGGTGAACCCGCGCGTCCGAATCGCCAGCAGCGCGTGGTCGATTTCCTCGGCCAGATAGCCGGGGGTTTCCCCAATGAAGCGCAGGGTCACGTGGTAGTTCTCGGGCGGCACCCAGCGCGCGCCCGGAATGCCCGCGCCCGCCAGCGCGCTGATGCGTTCCCGCAGCGACCCTGGCAGGTCGATCGCGACGAACAGCCTCATGCCGGCGGGACCATGCCCAGAAGCCGTTCGACCAAGGGTAGCAGGCGGGCCACGATATGGCGCACGCCGGCCGAATTGGGATGCAGCCGATCGTCCTGGTTCAGCCCCGGCACCCCGGCCACGCCTTCCAGGAAGAACGGATCATAGATCAGGCCGGGCCTCTGGCCGAGTCGATCGAAGGCGCCGCGATAGGCCGCCTGGTAGTCCGGCCCCAGATTGGGCGGGGCGAACATGCCGCTGAACAGCACGGGGATGCGCTTCTCCGCCAGGCGATCGAGGATCGCGGCCAGGTTCGCCTCCATGCGGAGTGGATCCAGCCCGCGCAGCCCGTCATTGGCGCCGAGTTCCAGGATCGCGGCGTCCGCGCCCTCGCCCAGCACCCAGTCGAGCCGCGCGCGTCCCCCTGCGGTCGTATCGCCCGAGACGGCGCCATCGATGATCCGGACTTCGATGCCGCGTTGCTTCAAGGCCTCGGTCAGGCGGGCCTGGAACCCATCGGCGCGCGGCAGGCCATAGCCGGCGGTCAGCGAGTCGCCGAGAACCAGGAGCCGGATAGGAGCGGCGCGGGCTGATCCAACGAACATGCTCAAGAGTATGGTGAGGATGGATCGACGCCGCCACCCAAGGGGGAGGGCCGGGGTGGGGGGTAACCCCCCCCCGGTCTGTGCCGCGATACCCCCCACCCCAACTCTCCCCCTCAAGCGGGGAGGGGGAGTCGGGGCTTCAATTCCGTTCATCGTGGGGTTCTTCCCGCGCATCGCAACGCCATATGGTGCCGCCATGGATGCCATCCCACCGCCCGTCGCCCCAATCCCCACGGACCCACAGCGTTCGGCCCTGATCGGCCCGACTCTGATCGAGGTCCGCGACCTCCGCCTGACCGTGCCTTCGGCGGCCGGACCGGTCAACATATTGCGTGGGATCAATCTCACGATCCGCAAGGGAGAGGCCGTGGGCCTGATCGGCCCTTCCGGTTCGGGTAAGACCAGCCTGCTGATGGTGCTCGCCGGCCTGGAACGCGCCACCTCCGGCGAGGTCGTCTTCGAGGGCAAGCCGATCACCGGCCTGAACGAGGACGCCCTGGCCCGCTGGCGGCGGGAGCGAATCGGCATCGTCTTCCAGGACTTCCATTTGATCCCCGCCATGACCGCGCTGGAGAACGTAGCCGTGCCGCTGGAACTCGCGGGCCGGCGGGATGCGATGCGGGTCGCGACAGACGCCCTGGCCAGCGTCGGCCTCGCCCACCGCCTGACGCATCTGCCCGGCCAGCTCTCGGGCGGGGAGCAGCAGCGCGTCGCGTTGGCCCGCGCCTTCGCCGGGGAGCCGCAGTTGCTGCTGGCCGACGAACCCACCGGCAACCTGGATCACGCCACCGGCGAAACCGTCATGGACCTGCTGTTCGCGCTGCGCGCCCGCCACGGCACGACCCTGATGCTGATCACCCACGACCCAAGGCTGGCGGAGCGTTGCGACCGCCGCGTGCGACTCGACGATGGCCAGGTGACCGAGGCATGAGCCTCGCCTTCCGACTCGCTCGGCGGGAACTGCGGGGCGGCGCGCGCGGCCTGTGGGTCGTGCTGCTGTGCCTGGCGCTGGGCGTGGCCGTTATTGCCGCCGTAGGGACACTGCGGGCGGCCGTGGACGCCGGCCTCGCCGCCGATTCCGCCCGCATCCTGGGCGGCGACCTGGAAATCGAAAGCGGCTCCACCCCCTTCCCCGACGAATTGCGTCCCTGGTTGGAAGCACGGGGCGGGAAAGTGTCCGAGATCACGCAGATGCGCTCAATGCTGGTCGCCCCGTCCGGGGACCGGCAATTGATCGAGCTGAAGGCGGTCGATGACGCCTGGCCGCTGATCGGCGCCCCGAAGATGGCGCCGGCCCAGACCTTGCCCGACGCGCTGGCGATGCGCGACGGGCTGCCGGGCCTGCTGGCCGATTCGATCGTTCTGGATCGGCTGAACCTGAAAGCGGGTGACATCGTCCGCCTCGGCAGTGCCCGGTTCCGGGTATCCGGCGCCCTGGTGACCGAGCCTGACCGCGTTGCCACCCCGTCACTGTTCGGGCCGCGAGTGCTGATCGCCACCGAACATCTGGCCGCCACCGCGCTGGTCAGCCCCGGCGCGATCGTGCGCCACGCGATCCGGGTGACCCTGCGGACGCCGGTGGCCACCGGACTGATCACCGCCGACCTCCGCGCCGCCTTCCCCGATCGCGGCTGGCGGATTCGCGACCCGCGGGAGGCCGCGCCCTCGGTCCGCCGCTTCCTCGACCAGACCAGCCTGTTCCTGACCCTCGCCGGCCTGACATCCCTGCTGGTGGGCGGCATCGGAGTCGCCAACGGGGTGCGCGCCTGGCTCGACGCGCGGGCACGCTCGATCGCGACCCTGCGCTGCCTGGGTGCTTCGTCGGGGTTGGTGTTCTCGGTCTGCCTGATCCAGGTGATGACCCTGGCCGGCGCCGGAATCATCGCGGGGCTTGCGGTCGGGGCGAGCCTCCCGGTCCTCGGCGCCCAGCTTCTCAAGGGCATCCTCCCCGTCCCCCCCGTGCTCGGCCTGTACCCTGGGCCTTTGGGGCTGGCCGCGCTGTACGGCGTGCTGATCGCGCTGTGCTTCGCGCTGTGGCCGCTGGGGCGCGCCGCGCGCATCCCCGGGGCGGCGCTGTTCCGCGATGCGCTGATGCCCGAGCAGACGCGCCCCGCTCCCGCCCTGATCGTGGCCAATGTCCTCCTCGGCGCGGCGTTGGTGGGGCTGACCGTGGCGGTCGCGTCCGATCGCGTGTTCGCCGCCTGGTTCTGTTCGGCCGCGGCGGGGACGATGCTGCTGTTCCGGCTGGGATCGCTGGCGCTGACCCGAGCCGCCCGCGCGGTGCCATACCTGTCGAACCCCTGGCTGCGGCTGGGGATCACCAACCTGCATCGCCCGGGCACGCCCGCCCCGATGCTTCTGCTGTCGGTGGGCCTCGGCCTGTCCACGCTGGCGGCGGTGGCGCTGATCCAGGGCAATATCCGCCAGGAAATCCTCAGCCAGCTACCGGCGCAGGCCCCCAGCTTCTTCTTCGTCGATATCCAGAACGACCAGATGGCGGAGTTCGAGACCCTGGTGAACGCCCAGCCGGGCTTGCGGGAGATGCATCACGTCCCATCACTGCGGGCACGGATCGTCGCGGTGAACGGCGTGCCGGCGGAACAGGTGAAAACCACACCGGAGACCGCCTGGGCGCTGAGGGGCGATCGCGGCCTGACCTACTCCGTCGCGCCGCCTGACGGCACGCGGGTGATCGCGGGGCAATGGTGGGCGGCGGATTATGCCGGCCCGCCGCTGGTATCGTTCGACGCCAAGATCGCACAGGGCTGGGGGATCGGCCTGGGCGCCGTCATCCGGGTCAATGTACTCGGCCGTGACATCGACATGACGATCGCCAGCCTGCGGGACATCGCATGGCAGTCCCTGGCGCTGAACTTCGTGATGGTCGCCAGCCCCGGCCTGCTGTCGAGCGCGCCGCATACCAACATCGCGACTGTGCGGATCGACGGGCCCGGCCAGGGCGCGCTGCTGCGGGCGGTGACCGACGCGCTGCCCAACGTCACCGGCGTCCGGGTGGAGGATGTCCTGGCCGCCCTGGCCGTCCTGCTGGACCAGGTGGCGGCGGCGCTGGCCGCGACCGGCGCGCTGACCCTGGTGACAGGCGCGATCGTGCTCGTGGGGGCCATGGCCGCCGGCCAGCGCCGCCGCACGCGGGAAGCGGTAATCCTGCGCACCCTGGGCGCCACCCGCGCGCAGGTACGTTCGGCCTGGCTGGTGGAGTTCGGGATCCTCGGCCTGACCGCCGGCGGCGTGGCTGGAATCGTCGGTTCGGCGGCAAGTTATGCCGTTGCACATTACATTTTGCACACGCAGTGGGTTTTTCTGCCTGGGACGCTTATTCTTACTCTTGCCGGATCGCTCGCCATGATGCTCTTGTTCGGATACGTGGGGACCGCTGCCGCGCTACGCGCCAAACCGGCGTCGATGCTGCGGAACGGGTAACCTCCGACGAACCATCAGGGCCGAGAGATCGGCATAACCAAGCGAAGCGCCCTGTCGGGTCCCACCGGACCCAAACGGGCCAACGCCTGAAAGGATACAGGGAACCATGGCTTTCAGCCCCGATTACCGGAGCTACCCGCAGGCCTCTGCCGCCACGACGGCCGCCGTCCTGGACGCCGGCCTTCGGGCGTACATGCTGCGGGTCTACAATTGGATGTCGTCCGGCCTGCTGGTCACGGCGGTCGTCGCCTACGGCATCGCGAACACCGATCTGATCAACCTGTTCTACCCGGTTGTGCAGACCCCGTTCGGCACGGCGCGTTCCGCGACGCCGCTGGCGATGATCGCGATGTTCGCGCCGCTCGCCTTCGTGCTCGTGCTCAGCCTGGGTGTGAACCGGCTGTCCACGTCCGCCGCGCAGGCGCTGTTCTGGGCCTTCTGCGCGACGATGGGCGCCAGCCTGACGAACATCTTCATCATCTACACTGGCGAATCGATCGTGCGGGTGTTCTTCGTCACCGCGGCAACCTTCGGCGCCACCAGCCTTTACGGCTACACGACGAAGGCCGACCTGAGCCGGATGGGCAGCTTCATGATGATGGGCCTGATCGGCATCATCATCGCGGGCCTCGTGAACATCTTCCTGCAGAGCAGCGCGCTGCAGTTCGCGATCAGCATCATCGGCGTGGTGGTGTTCGTGGGCCTGACCGCCTTCGACACGCAGCGGATCAAGGCTGACTTCGTCGAATACGCCCACGCCTATGGCCCGCAGGAAGCGGCCAAGCGCAGCGTCTACGACGCGCTGAGCCTGTATCTGAACTTCATCAACCTGTTCACGCTGCTGATGTCCCTGATGGGCAACCGCAACAGCAACTGATCAGGCGCCGGTTCAGCACCGACCCAACGAAGCCCCGGGGCACCACCCCGGGGTTTTTCTTGGCGGTCAGCCTCGCCGTATCGTCCGATTGACCTCCCCCACCCCGATCCATAGCTTCCGGCCATGTCTGACCCCGCCCATCACGCCGCCGCATCCGCCCCGACCGTCGCGATCCCCAAGGCTTGGCCTTTCGAGGAAGCCGCCAAGGTCGCCCATCGCCTGACCGCGACGGGGAAGACCCACGCGCTGTTTGAAACCGGCTACGGCCCGTCCGGCCTGCCGCATATCGGCACGTTCGGAGAGGTCGCGCGCACGTCCTGGGTCCGCAACGCCTTCACAAAGCTGACCGGCCTGCCGTCCCGTCTGCTGGCGTTCAGCGACGACATGGACGGGCTGCGCAAGGTCCCGGAAAACGTCCCGAACAAGGAGATGCTGGCCGGCTTCCTCGGCAAGCCGCTGACCCGCATTCCCGATCCCTTCGGCACCCATGACAGTTTCGGCGCGCACAACAATGCCCGCCTGCGCGCGTTCCTCGACTCCTTCGGGTTCGAGTATGAATTCGCGTCATCCTCCGACTACTACGCCTCCGGCCGGTTCGATGCGGCATTGGTCCGCATGCTGGAGTGTTATGAAAAGGTGATGGAGGTCATTCTCCCGACCCTCGGCCCCGACCGGCGCGCGACCTATTCCCCCATCCTGCCCGTCCATCCCCGCACCGGCGTCGTCATGCAGGTGCCAATGGAGCGCTGGGACGCCGCGGCGGGCACGGTGGTCTGGAAGGATCCCGACTCCGGTGAAGTTTTCGAGACTTCGGTGAAAGGCGGCCATTGCAAGTTGCAGTGGAAGGCGGACTGGGCCATGCGCTGGTACGCCCTCGATGTGGATTACGAAATGTCCGGCAAGGACCTGATCGACTCCGTCCGCCTGTCAGGCCGCATCTGCCGCATCCTCGGCAGGCAGCCGCCGGAAGGCTTCACGTATGAGCTGTTCCTGGACGAGCACGCGCAGAAGATCAGCAAGTCCAAGGGCAACGGGTTGTCGGTCGACGACTGGCTCCGCTTCGCCCCGCCCGAGTCCCTGTCGCAGTTCATGTACAACCAGCCGCAGCGCGCCAAGCGGCTCTATTTCGACGCGATCCCGCGCGCGGTGGACGAGTACATCGCCAACACCGACAAGGCGCGCGGCCAGATGGAGATGGACCGGCAGGTCAACCCATCCTGGCACATCCATGGCGGCGCGATGCCCAACCATGCCGGCAGCCCGCTGTCCTTCACCATGCTGCTGAACCTCGCCAGCGTGGTGAACGCGGAAACCCCCGACATCCTGTGGGGCTTCATCCGCCGCTACATCCCCGGCGCCTCCGCCGAAACCGAGCCACTCCTCGCTCGGCTTGTCGACCACGCGGTTGTCTACTACCAGAATTTCGTCCGCCCGGCGAAAGAGTACCGGATGCCCACCGACGCCGAACGGGGCGCGTTGGAGGATCTGGCCGGGGTGCTGGCCGCCCTGCCCGTCGGGACACCAGCCGACGCGATCCAGAACGCGGTGTTCGAGGTGGGCAAGCGGCACGACTTCCCGGAATTGCGCGGCTGGTTCGGTTGTCTCTACCAGGTGCTTCTCGGCCAGCAGGAAGGGCCCCGCTTCGGCGGCTTCGTCGCGCTGTACGGCATCCCAGAGACCGTCGCCCTCATCCAGACGGCACTAACCCGTCAAGCGGACGCAGCCTGAGCGCATGAGCACCGAGCCGAGCGCGCCGAAGACGCGCACATGGACCCGTCACTTGCCGACGTTGATTGGCGTGATCCTGTTGGGCGGGGCGATTTTTGTCGTCCAGAAGGAATTTCGCCACCTCAAATGGCATGACATCAAGGAAGCGCTGGCGACGATCCCGCCCAGCGCCCTGGTGATTTCGTTCATCTGGACGGTCCTGTCGTACTACATCCTGACCTTCTATGACCGTCTCGGAACGATCTATGCCGGGAACAAGGTGTCGTATGGCCGGGTCTGCTTCGCCTCGTTCTGCGCCTATACGCTGTCGCATAACCTGGGCCTGGCGGCGGTGTCGGGGGCAGCGGTGCGGTACCGGCTGTATTCGCAATGGGGCATGACGCCACTCCAGATCGGCAAGCTTGTCGCCTTTTGCAGCTTCACCTTCGGCCTGGGCGCGCTCGTGCTGGGCGGGGCCGTGCTGTTCATCCTGCCGGCGAACGAGGTGCCCTTCTTCGGCCCCTACATTCCGCAATTCGGGCTATGGGCGATCGCCGCGGTGTTGTGGGCAATCGTGCTGGCCTATGTCACCCTGTCGCAAATCGTGCGGCCCTTCAGGGTGTTCGGCCACATGATTGAATTGCCTGGCTGGCGCATGGCGGTCATGCAGGTGTTCCTGGCGACGATCGACGTGGCCGTGACGGCGACGATCTTCCACGCCTTGCTGCCGGCCAGCACCGAGTTGAACTGGGTCGTGTTCCTGGCGGTCTACCTGATCGCCTACACGGGCGGGCTGGCGGCGAACCTGCCGGGCGGTATCGGCGTCTTCGACACCGCCATGCTGATCGGCCTGCAACCCTATGTGGACGCGCCGCACATCGTCGCGGCGATCGTCGTGTTCCGCCTGTATTACTACATCATCCCGTTGTTCATCGCCGGGCCGCTGTTCTCGGGCAATGAACTGCTGCATCGCGGCGGCGGCATGATGCGGGCGCTGGGCCGGCGCTTCCGCAAGCAGCCCTAGCGGGGCGGCGTCCCATGCCCGAGGCCGTTCTGATCCTTCCGACCATCGCGGCGTTCCTGGTCAGCCTGGTGCTGCTGGCGGTCATCCTGCGCCAGACCCGCGCCCTTGCCTCGCTGCGGTTGCTGGCGGAGCAGGCATTGGCCGGCACCCGGGCCGAGGCGGAGACCACCCGCGCCGTCATGGCCGCGGCCGACCGCGACAACGCCGAACGCCTGGCCACGCTGCGGGCTTCGTACGCCACCGGGATCGAGCAGGTGCGCGTCGTCCTGTCGCGGGAACAGGGCGATCTGCGGCTTGCCTTGGCCGAGGCCCAGCGTCTCGGCGCCGAACAGGTCGCCACGCAGTTCGAGGCGCTGCGGGCCTCGATCGAACGCCAGCTGCGGGAGATGCGGGAGGGCAACGAGGCGAAGCTGGCGGAAATCCAGAAGACGGTGAACGAGCAACTGCACGCCGCGGTCGAAAAGCAGATGACCGACAGCTTTGCCCGGGTGATCGACCAGTTCACCGCCGTGCAGAAGGCGATGGGCGATGTGCAGGCCGTGACCGCCCAGATCGGCGACATCAAGCGGCTGTTCACCAACGTGAAGACCCGTGGCGGCTGGGGGGAAACCCAGGTGCGGGCGATGCTCGACGACATCCTGCCGGTTGGCGCCTACCTGACGAACCACAAGATCCGTCCCGACAGCGACGACCTGGTCGAGTTCGCCGTGATCATGCCGATGCGGGGCGAGGTCCGGCCGCTGCTGCCGATCGACTCGAAATTTCCGACCGAGGACTATGAACGCCTGCTGATTGCCTCCGAGACGGGGGACGTGGAGGCGGAGCGCGCCGCCACGCGGTCGCTGGAACGGCGGATTCGGGACGAGGCGAAGAAGATCGCCGCGAAATACATTCATCCGCCGATCACGGTGGAGTTCGCCGTGCTCTATCTGCCGACCGACGCGCTGTATGCCGAGGTGGCCCGCATTCCGGGCCTGGTCGATGAGATCGGCCGCGGGTCGCATGTATTGCTGATGGGGCCGACGCTGTTTCCGGCGTTGCTCCGCACGATCCATCTTGGATTTGTCACGTTGGCGCTGGAGCAGAAGGCCAGTGAGGTCCGTGACCTGCTGGGCGCGACACGGGCCGAGATGCTCAAGATGGATGATGTGCTGGATACGCTGGCGAAGCAGGCGGGCCGGTTCAGCAACACGATCGACAAGGCGCGGGTTCGGACCCGTGTGATGGGGCGCAAGCTGCGGGGCGTGGCGGTGCTGGACCCGGCGCAGGCGGCGGCCTTGCTGGAGCTTGAGTCAGAGCCCCTTGATACCGGGGACGATGCGGACGATGATACATCGGATGCCTAAATACGCATATCTGTCATGCATTTCATGCATATCGAATTCAGGGCGGGAATGTGGCAGAACAGGCATCCTCGGGGGATTGGTTTGGGGGCACCGAAAAACCAGATGCAGCCGGGGTCGGGATCGGGCTATGCTGATGCAGCGATCTTTACCTCGGGAATGGGAACGACGCCTCTTACCGATAGGAAAGTCCGCTCGGGCTAGGGTTCCAGGACCAACGCGTAAGACAATGAGGACGACTGTCTCTTGAACATGACCAACCGCGGCCGTGGACGCCCAAACCGGCGACGCGGCTTCGACGACGATTTCGCCTACGACCGGGCTCCTCCCGTCGAAATGCCGCGAAGCGCCGCTACACCGCAATCGTGGCCGTCCTCGGCTGGCTACGGCCCCGAGCACGATGCCAGCGTGAAGTGGTTCAATCCCGATAAGGGATTCGGCTTCGTAGCGCTGTCCGATGGGTCGGGAGACGCGTTCCTGCACGCCAATACGCTCACCCAGGCCGGCTTCAATGCCGTCAGCCCGGGCGCGACGATGCGGGTCCGGATCGGGCAGGGGCAAAAAGGTCGTCAGGTGTCGCAGGTCCTCTCCGTCGATGAGAGCACCGCAACCGCTCGCCCGGCCCGCGCGCCGGGACCGCCCGGCATGGGTGGTGGACCCAGCGGTGGGTTCGGTGCCGGTCCTGGTGGTCCAGGGGGTGGCGCGCGCCGCGGCCCGCCGTCTGGCCCCGCCGTGTCCATGCAGGGCACCGTGAAGTGGTACAACTCGTCCAAGGGCTTCGGCTTCGTCGCACCGGTTGAGGGCGGCAAGGACGTGTTCGTCCATGCCACCGCGCTACAGCGCGCCGGCGTGATGCAATTGGCCGAAGGCCAGACGATCTGGATGGAAGTCGTGCAGGGCGCCAAGGGCCCCGAAGCCTCCTCCATCCGCGTCGACGACTGAGCCTAGGGACGATCACGGAAAAAGCGCGTTGGTTCGCCAGCGCGCTTTTTTTTGTGCCACACGCCCCGTACGCAAAAACGCCCCGCTCCTTTCCCGGAGCGGGGCGTTTTTTGCGTCGGTCGGATCAGACCGTCTTCAAGAAATCCACCAGCTTCTGCGCCGCGGTCATCTTGTCGGTCTTGTCCAGCGCGCCCAGTTCGGCCGCGAGCCGATCCATCGCCGCCTCGTAGATCTGACGCTCGGAAAAGCTCTGGTCCGGTTGGCCGGCGTTGCGGTGCAGGTCGCGCACGACCTCGGCGATCGCGAGCGGATCACCAGAGTTGATCTTCGCCTCATACTCCTGCGCGCGACGCGACCACATCGTGCGCTTGATCCGCGCCTTGCCCTTCAGGACGTTCAGCGCTTCGTCGAACAGCTTGCGTGACGCGAGCTTGCGCAGGCCGGCGGTGCGGGCCTTGGCGACCGGCACCCGCAGGGTCATGCGGTTTTCCTCGAACGTGATGTGGATCAGTTCAAGGCGGTGGCCGGCGATTTCCTCGGTCACGATACGCTCGACCTTGCCCACGCCATGCGTCGGATACACGACGTGATCGCCAGCGACGAAGATCTCGGCCTTGGCTGGTACCCGCGGGATGGAGATCGGCCCACCCGGCGGTCCCTGCCGACGCTCCATCGGGCGCGGTTCGGCGATCGGTTGCACCACCGGTTCGGCGGCAACAGCGACTTCGGTCTCGGGCGTCGCGTCGTCCGCCGCCATCGGTGCTTCCGCCTTGGCCGTGTCCGGTGTCAGGGTGGCCGCGTCCGCGTCACCCTCAATCTGCCGTTCCGTCGTCGTGGAGGCGGATGCCGTCATTCCTGTCACCCTGAACCCTACCCTTCACATGCGAGCGGCCGGCCCCCCAAGGCCGTACACCGCGCCAGGATTTTCATAATCCCCATCAGCGCGCGCGCCCGTCGTTTCCGGAGCGGACGCGCGTCAAGCCGATCTATATAGCACGTCAAGCGCCGTTCGTCAGGGGGGCGCCGCGCAACCCTGTGTTTCAGCGGGAAATGGGTTCGGCCGGAAGGACGGCCTAGGGCTTCCCAGGCTCGGCGGAGAACATCGCGGCCTTGCCGGGCTTGTCTTTCCATTCGTCGGCGTCGGCCGGGGCTTCGCCCTTGCGGGTGATATTCGGCCAGAGGACGGCGTATTGACGGTTCTGCTCGACCCAGGGAGTCGCCTTGTCATCGCTATCGGGGACAATCGCCTCGGCCGGGCATTCCGGCTCACACACGCCGCAGTCGATGCATTCATCCGGATGGATGACCAGCATGTTTTCGCCGACGTAGAAGCAGTCGACGGGGCACACCTCGACGCAATCCATATACTTGCAGCGAATGCAGCTCTCGGTGACCACGTAGGTCATTGGGCAACCCCTAGAAGCGGAAGGACGCACGGCGGCCAGCCGTGTTTCAGCCGGCGCGATATGCCGTCGTTTCCCCCTGGGCGCAAGATGCGGTTGGCGCATCGGAGAGGTCTTCATATAGCAGGCGGGCTTCCGGGGCCGGCCCGCGCCGAACCGAGAGCGCCATCACCCGCACCACGCGGACCGTGCCATGCACCGGCACCGTCAGCACGTCGCCAACACGCAGCCGAGCATGGGGTTTCTCGGTGGGCTGACGGTTGATGCGGACGGAACCGGCGGCCACCAGGCCGGCACAGTCGGCACGGGCGCGCATGAAGCGCGCGCACCAGAGCCATTTATCCAGTCTTTGCCAGTCCTTGTCCTCGGTGTCCGGAATGGTCGGCCTCCGTCGGTGATCAGCGTTTGAGCGCCGCCAGCGCGGCAAAAGGCCCCTGGGGTGGGGCGAGCGGCATGGGGATCGGTGGCGGAATCGGCCGGCGCCGACGCAACGGATGCAGCATCGGTGGCGCCGGGGGGCCCTGCACCCCGGCGCTCAGCCCCGCGCTGGGTACGACCCTGAAGCCGATCCGGCGGAGCACGATCGGCAGCAGATCGGCTCGCACCGACAGCCGCGACGCGAGGCCCGCCGGCAGCGCCACCGGCCCCTTGCGCGTGGCCCAGCCGAGTTCGCCGGCCACGCGGTCGGCGATATCCAGCCGCACATGCACGGGTCCAGCTTCCACCCAGCCCATGGCTGCGGCAAATCCGGCGGGCCAGGACGGGGCCTGGGCCAGCGCGATCGCGCCGGAATGCGGCAGGACCGGCACCGGCACGCCGGCTCGCAGCGCCCACAGCCTGGCGCGCATGGCGTTGGCCCGGGGCTTGAGCAGGGCTGGCAGGAACAGCGCCAACCCGCCCGACCGCACCCCCAGCGCGCGCAGCCGGCCACGGAGGTCGGGCGGCAAGCTGTCCTCGGGCACGTCAGGGATCAGGCCCAGGGACTCGGACAGGCGGTGCAGCGGGCCGCGCATGGCGGGGTCGGCCGAGGCGCCCTCAACCGCCGCGAACAAGGGCGCGAGTTCGGTGCGGACGACCTCATCAAGGAATCGTTGCAGCCGGTTCCGCAGCCGGTCGCGTTGGGCGCCATCGAGGAATTCACTGTCCAGCACGCGGACGCGTGGGCGCAGGACGCTCGCGCCGGTTTCCAGCCGGGCGATGGGCGCGCCTTCCCACGTCAGGCGATGGTGGTCGGTCAGGGCGAAATCGGCGTCGGGCGCCGCCTCCACCGCCACGACGCGGCGGGGAATTTCCTCCCGCAGGGCACGCCTGGCCGCGCGCAGGACGAGTTTCAGGTTATCGCCCTGCGCGTCCGGATCAGGTTCGAACAGGAAGCCGACGACGCGGCCGACCGGGTGGCCCTCCACCACGATATCGCCGCGGCGGGTGACGGCGGACAGCAGTTCCTGCCCCTCCCCCCCTTCCAGCCGCCGCATCAGATGGGCGGCGCGCCGGTCGACGAAGCGGGTGATCAGGCGGTCATGCAGGGTGTCGGACAGCTTGTCCTCGACCTCCCGCGCCAGGCCTTGCCAATGCGGCGAGTCGGCCACCCAATCGGCACGGGCGGCGATATAGGACCAGATGCGGACGCCCGAGAGGCGCTGCATCAGCGTGTCGATGTCTCCGTCCTGGCGGTCCAGCGCGGCGATCTGGCCGGCGAGCCAGTCGGTCGGCAATTGTCCCTCACGCGCCACGTGCTGGAAGATGCGGCCGCAGAGCTTGGCATGCGTCTCATCGGACAATTTGCGGAAATCGGGAATCTGGCAGGCTTCCCACAGCAGTCGCACCATCCGCCGGCCGCGCGCGAGCTGCCGGATCTCCGTCTCCCGCGACAGGCTCAGGAGGGTTTCGAAATCGGAGGCATCGTTGCCCCGGATCAGGTCCGGCCGCGTCGGGGCGGCGGAGAGGCTGTCCAGCAGGGAATCGATGCCGCTGAAATCGAGGTCGCTGTTGCGCCAGAACAACTGGGGCAGCGGCTCGAAGCTATGGGACTCGACGGCGGCGACCACGTCTTCCGGGATGGGCGGGCACTGGGTTGTCGTGCCGAACGTGCCATCACGCATGCCACGGCCGGCGCGGCCCGCGATCTGGCCGATTTCCGCCGGGGTCAGGCGGCGGGGGCGGCGGCCATCGAACTTGCCCAGGCCGGCGAAGGCGACATGATCGACGCTCATGTTCAGGCCCATGCCGATCGCGTCGGTGGCGACCAGGAAATCCACCTCCCGTTCCTGATACAGGGCGACCTGGGCGTTGCGGGTGCGGGGGGACAGGCGCCCCATCACCACCGCGCAGCCGCCCTTCCGGCGGCGGATCAGTTCGGCGATGGCGTAGACCTCAGCCGCGCTGAAGGCGACGACGGCGGACCGCGGCGGCAGACGAGCCAGCTTGACGGGGCCGGCGTAGGTCAGCTGCGACAGACGCGGCCGGGTTTCCACATGCGCGTTTGGCACCAGGCGCTGCAGCAACGGCCGGATCGTCTCGGCGCCCAGGAACATCGTTTCCACCATGCCGCGCGCGTGCAGCAGGCGGTCGGTGAAGACGTGGCCACGATCGGGGTCGGCACAGAGCTGGATTTCGTCGACCGCAACGAACTCGGCATGACGGTCGAGCGGCATGGCCTCCACCGTGCAGGAGAACCAGCGCGCCTCCGGGGGGATGATCTTCTCCTCTCCGGTAATCAGCGCGACATTGCGGGCGCCCTTCTTGGCGACCATGCGGTCGTAGTTTTCGCGGGCAAGCAGGCGGAGGGGAAAGCCGATGATGCCGGACGAATGCGCGAGCAACCTCTCAATGGCGAGGTGCGTCTTGCCGGTGTTCGTCGGGCCGAGGACGGCCTTGACGCGGGCGGCGAAACCGGAGTCGTTACCGGGCATGGGCGGGATGTTTGGATGTTGCGGCGCGGAATGCAAGGGGAGAGTCGCGGTGCCTCCAGGCAATCGGGCGGACGGATTCCATGGGCTGCCTCACTCAATTCAGTCATTCGTGCCCGTATGCCGCGGATGACATTTTTAAGTGGCCCATGCCATGATGGCGCGTTGGCCCGATTGGCCTGACGCCCCCCTCGACCGCGGTTGCGGGATCGCCTAACCTGACTACCTAACCGTCCAGTGGCGCGAGCCTCTGGACCGGAGGGGCGTGAACGTAATTGATTCGGGAGCGATGATGTCTAGTCTCAGCTATGCCGCACCCTCGTCCGTGGACGAGGCGGTGAAACTCCTGGCCGGCAGCGCCGGCCTCGCGAAGGTTCTCTCCGGCGGAACGGATCTGCTTGTGCAGATGCGGGCTGGCCGCATGAAGCCCGAGCTTATCGTGGACGTGAAGAAGGTTCCGGGTGCCATCGGCATGCGGAAGGAAAATGGCGCCTGGATCATCGGTGGGGCGACGCCTGGCGCCGAGGTTGAGGCCAACGCGGAACTCACCAAGGATTGGCCCGGCCTGGTCGAAGCACTCGACCTGATCGGCTCGACCCAGGTGCAGGGCCGCTGCTCGCTGGCAGGCAACCTGTGCAATGCCTCTCCGGCCGCTGATAGCGTCCCGGCGATGTATGCCGCCGGCGCGATCTGCGTCGTGGTCGGCCCGAACGGCGCGCGCGAAGTGCCGGTCGAGCAGATCCCCGCCGGACCTGGCCGCACGACCCTCGCCAAGGGTGAGTTCATCCTGGAGATCAAGCTGCCGGCCCGCACCGCCCGCTCGGGTGACGCGTATCTGCGCTTCATTCCCCGCACGGAAATGGACATCGCGGTCGTCGGCTGCGGCGTGAATGTCACGCTCGATGCCAACGGCGTTTGCACCGCCGCCCGCGTGTCGCTGGGTGCCGTGGCCCCCACGGTCATGCTGGTCGACGAATGCGCCAAGATCCTGATCGGCCACAAGCTGGACGACGCGACCCTGGCCGCGCTGGACAAGGCCGCCCAGGCCGCCTGCAAGCCCATCTCCGACAAGCGCGGCACGATTGAGTTCCGCACCAAGATCGCCGGCGTCCTCGCGCGCCGCACCGCCGCCATCGCCTTCGACCGCGCGGCTGGAAAAACCACCGGAAAGGCACACTGAACCATGGCGAAGCAATACGTCTCCACCACGATCAACGGTGAAACGACCGAGTTCCTGTGCGAAACCCAGCAGACCATGCTGGACGTGCTGCGCGACGTCATCGGCCTGACCGGCGCCAAGGAAGGCTGCGCGTCGGGCGACTGCGGCGCCTGCTCGATCCAGGTTGATGGCCGGCTGGTGTGCGCATGCCTGATGCTGGGCGTGGAAGCGACCGGCAAGGAAATCATCACGGTCGAGGGCGTGGCCCGCGGTGACCATCTGCACCCGATCCAGCAGAAGTTCCTCGAACACGCGGCCCTGCAGTGCGGCTTCTGCACACCGGGCCTGATCGTCGCCGTCAAGGCGCTGCTCGAGGAAAACGACAACCCGACCGAGACCGAAGCCCGCTACTGGCTCGCCGGCAACCTGTGCCGCTGCACGGGTTACGACAAGATCATCCGCGCCGTCATGGACGCAGCCGCTGTCATTCGTGAGGAGAAGGCTTCCGCATGAACTACATCGACTCAAACCTCAAAGTCGTAGGGACGCGTCCGCTGCGTCCCGACGGCGTCGACAAGGTCACCGGCCGAGCGATGTACTCGGCCGATACGCGGGTGGCGGGGATGCTGTGGGGGAAGATCCTCCGCTCGCCGCACGCCCATGCGCGTATCGTGAAGATCGACACCAGCAAGGCCGAGGCGCTCAAGGGCGTCTACGCCGTGTGTTCGGCTGCCGACTTCCCGGACATCCCCTCGGAAGAGGCGTTCGTCGGCGAAGGCCCGATGAACTTCCGCGACCTGGCGATGAACGTCATGGCGCGTGGCAAGGCCCTGTATGAAGGCCACGCCATCGCCGCCGTTGCCGCGAGCACCCCGGCGATCGCCGATGAGGCGCTGGCCCTGATCGACGTGACCTACGAAATCCTGCCGCATGTCATCGAGGTTGAGGCTGCGATGGCCGACAGCGCTCCGGTGCTGCACGCGGACATGTTCACGCAGGGCGTCGATCCGAAGCCGACCAAGGCTTCGAACATCGCCAAGGTCGTGAAGTTCAAGAAGGGCGACATCGACGCCGGCTTCGCGAACGCCGAGGTGATCGTCGAGGGTCGCTACACGACCCAGCCGGTCCATCAGGCCTATATCGAGCCGCACGCCTGTCTCGCGACCTGCGCGGCCGACGGCCAGGTGACGATCCACGCCTCGAGCCAGGGTCACTTCATGATCCGGGCCTACACGGCGAAGCTGTTGGGCATGGAAATGGCCAATATCCGGGTCAATCCGGCTGAAATCGGCGGCGGCTTCGGCGGCAAGACCCTGATCTACATCGAACCCGTCGCGGTGAAGCTGGCCCAGAAGTCGGGCAAGCCGGTGAAGATCCAGATGACGCGCGAAGACGTCTTCCGCGGCACCGGCCCCACCTCCGGCGCTGTCGTCGAAGTCAAGCTCGGCGCCAAGAAGGACGGCACGATTGTCGCCGCGCAGCAGGTCCTGAAGTTCCAGGCCGGCGCCTTTGCGGGCTCGCCGATCGGTCCGGGCTGCATGTGCGGCTTCGCGCTGTATGACATCGAGAACATCGATGTGCTCGGCTATGACGTCGTGTCGAACCGCCCGAAGGTCGCCGCCTATCGCGCCCCGGGCGCGCCGATCACGTCCTTCGGCGTGGAAAGCTGCCTCGATGATCTGGCGCTGAAGCTGGGCATCGATCCGCTGACCCTGCGCGTGAAGAACGCGGCGAAGAACGGCACCAAGACCCACTACGGCCCGACCCACGCGAATATCGGGTTCGAGCAGGTGCTGGCCGTCGCCGCGGCGCATCCGCATTGGAATGCCCCGCTGCCGGCGGGCCAGGGTCGCGGCATCGCCTGCGGCTTCTGGTTCAATATCGGTGGCGAATCGACCGCGACCGTCCACATCAATGAGGACGGATCGGTCACCGTCGCGACCGGCAGCCCCGACATCGGTGGCTCCCGCGCGTCGATGGGCATGATGGTCGCGGAAGTGCTGGGCGTTCCGGCCGAACGCGTCCGCGCGACCATCGCCGACACGGCTTCCATCGGCTTCACCCACCTGACCGGTGGCTCCCGCGTCACGTTTGCCACCGGCATGGCGGCAACGCAGGCGGCCGAGAAGGTCGTGGATGAGCTGAAGAAGCGCGCCGCGATGATCTGGGAAATCACCCCGGACGCGGTTGAGTGGCGCGATGGCCAGGCCTTCCCGGCCGGCACGAACGCTGGCGCGTTTGAGCCTCTGGACCTCGCCACGCTCGCGCTGAAGGCCGCCCGCACGGGTGGTCCGGTCAACGCGGAAGTGTCGGTGAACGCCCAGGGCGCTGGCGCGGGCTTTGGCGCGCATATCTGTGACGTGTCGGTCGACAAGGAAACCGGCCACGTGACGATCGAGCGCTATACGGCCATCCAGGACGTCGGCAAGGCGATCCACCCGTCCTACGTCGAAGGCCAGATCCAGGGCGGTGCCGCGCAGGGCATCGGCTGGGCGCTGAGCGAGGAATACATCTACAACGACAAGGGTCAGATGGAGAATCCGGGCTTCCTGGATTACCGCTGCCCCGTCGCCTCGGACGTGCCGATGATCGAGGCCGTGCTGGTCGAAGTGCCCAATCCCCGCCACCCCTTCGGTGTGCGTGGCGTGGGCGAGGTGCCGATCGTTCCGCCGATGGCGGCGATCGCCAACGCGATCCGCGGTGCCACCAACCTGCGTATGCCGAACCTGCCGATCTCTCCGCCGCGTCTGCGCGCGGCGATTGACCAGGCGGGCTGATGCCAAAGGTCGTCCTCTCCTCGGGTTCGTCGATGCAGGCCCTTACCGGCGGGCAAACCGAATTCGAGGTTGAGGCGACCACCTTTCGCCGGCTTGTCCTGGAACTGGAACAGCGGTTCCCGGGCCTGGGCAAGCAGGTGGAGGAAGGGATGGCCGTCGCGATCGACGGTGAGATTTTCCAGGACGCCTACGGGGCGGTTCTGCATGCGGATAGTGAGATCGTACTCATTCCGAAAATTGGTGGCGGCTGAGACGGTTTCGCCGCAATTAGGACCAGAAGGACTAGAGGTCCCATGCTGCGTGGCCGTGTCGATGTCATTTCCGAGACCGAGATTTCCGGTTGGGCATTCGACGACACCGCGCCACGGGAACAACCGTCGATATCTCTTTTCGTTGACGGCAAAAGACTGGCCACCGTCCCATGCAACTCACCGCAGGAACCGCGTCAGGGCGTAGATGCCCTGGGTCATGTGTTCGCCTACCGGTTTGACCCACCGCTTGCGACCACATCGACCCCTCGTCGCGTCACGGTCCGTTTCGCTGACAACGGCAATCTGCTGGCCAACGGTGATGCGATCCTCCCGAACCACGCGAAGTTTGTGCCCCCTGACCTAAACGCGCGCCCACCAACCGCCGCCTTTCAGGTCCCCGCGCCTACCACCGCGCGCGAAGTGTTTGACTTGCTGAGCCTGCATGACCCAAAGCAGGGCCTGTACAATCTGCTACAGCAACTGGATTACGCGGTACCGGTAGCGAAGAGACTGGATTACGCCACAGTGCTGCGCGGCCTGAGTGTCCGTCCGAGAGGTCTGCGAGTCATTTGAATCACTTATCGCAGGGGGCTTGAAGTCATTGAATCACCCATGATTCGATACGGGCACCGATTCGCGAGGTGCCCGGGGTGCGAACCAAAGTTGTGGGATCAAGCGGCGGCGTTCGATGACGCTTCTGGCTGGTTG
>CAMCDA010000066.1 GCA_945873195.1 Asaia bogorensis | reverse complement strand
CCCTCCCCTTATCCCTCCAATTAACGGTTCCAAGGGTTCGGCCCTTGGCGGGGGTCCAGGGGGCAGAGCCCCATGGTTGGGGTCCGGGGCAGCGCCCCGCCCTTCCTGACCTCACCCTACAGCAGATCCAGCGGTTGCTTCCGGCTGGGCGGGCGGTGGGTGGCGTCGATCGTGGCCAGGTCCTCGGGCGTGAGCGTCAGGTCGGCGGCTTTGGCGTTGTCACGGACATGGGCGGGGTTGGCCGCCTTGGGGATCGAGATCACGTGCGGGTGCCGCATCCCCCAGGCGATCGCGATCTGGGCCGGTGTCGCCCCGTGGCGTTGGGCGACGGTGGTCAGGGCCTTGGACGCCAGCAGGCGTTGCGCCGAATGCCCCAAAGGGGAGTAGGCCATGACGGCGGTGCCTCGGTCCGCGCACCAGGGCAGCAGATCGTATTCGATGCCGCGGCTGCCGGGGTGATACAGCACCTGGTTGGCGGCGCAGGCTTGGCCGTTCGGCACGCCGGCCAGTTCCTCCATGTCGTCGGTGTCCAGGTTGGACACGCCCCAATGGCGGATCTTGCCCTCGGCCTTCAGTTTCTCGAAGGCGGCAACGGTTTCGGCCAGCGGATGCCCGCCCCGCCAGTGCAGCAGATACAGGTCGATGCGGTCGGTCTTCAGCCGCTTCAGGCTCCGCCCGCACGCCGCCGGCACGCCCAGGCGAGAAGCATTGTGCGGATAGACCTTGCTGACGATGAACAACCGATCCCGCTGGCCGGCGGCGGCGAGGGCCACAACCTCCTCCGCCCCGCCATCGCCGTACATCTCGGCGGTGTCGATCAGCGTCATCCCCAGGTCGATGCCGAGGCGCAGCGCGTCCGCCTCGGCTCGGGCGGCGTTCTTCCGGTCACCCATGTACCAGGTGCCCTGGCCCAGAGCGGGGACGGTTTCGCCGCCAGGGAGGGTAACGGTCCGCATCAGACCGCCGCTTGTTCCGCGACGCGCATCACGCGCAGGAAGTTGCCGCCCCACAGCTTCTGGATCGCGCCCCGGTCGTAGCCGCGGCGGACCAGTTCGGCGGTCAGGTTGGCGCTGTCGCCGGCGTTGCGCCAGTCACGGAACCAGCCGCCGCCGTCGAAGTCCGAGGAAATCCCAACATGGTCGATGCCGATGCGCTTCACCGCGTAGTCGATGTGGTCGCAGAAATCGGCGCTGGTCACGTCCTCCGGCTTGGCATTGGGCTTGAGGAAGGCGGACACGGCGGTGATCTGGATGACGCCCTTGACGTCGCGGATGATGTCCAACTGCCAGTCGGTCATGTTGCGTGAGTGGTCGCACAAGGCGCTGACGCAGGAATGGGTGGAGACGATGGGGGTGGAGGAGACCTCCGCCGCCTGCTGCATCGTGTCGCGGGAGACATGGGCGACATCCACCAGCATGCCCACGCGGTTCAGTTCCCGCACCGCCGCCTTGCCCAGGTCGGACAGGCCGCCATGCTCGGTTTCGCGGTCGCCGAGGTCGCGGCGGGGGTTGCAGGAATCGCCGATGGCGTTGTGGCCGTTATGGGTCAGGGTCAGATAGCGGGCGCCGAGGGCGCGGAATTGCGCGATGCGGGTCAGGTCGGTGCCGACGGCGAAGCCGTTCTCGACCACGGGGACGATGGCGAGGACGCCGTCCCGCTTGGCGGCCTCGATCTGATCGGCGGTCGTGGTGACGCGGGCGGTGATCCCGGCCTCGGTCCGGCCGAGGGCGTTGATATGCTCCAGCATCGCGATGGCGCGGTTGAAGGCGGCGTCCTCATTGGCGGGGGTGCGGGTGGCCTGGGGGACATAGGCCACGAAGCAGCCGGCCGAGAGGCCACCGCGCACCATCTTGGGCATGTCGACGCGGCGGGTGCCGTCCTCGAACGCCGCCGGGCCGGTGGGCCAGGGGATGTCGATATGGGTGTCGAGGGTGACCAGAGCGCGGTGCAGCGCCAGGGCCTCGGGGTCGATCGGGGTCGCGGTGGTGGCATCGTTCATGGACGGCACGCTTGCAGAATTTCGAGCGGCGCGGAAGGGGCGGTTCTCACGGTGCATGGGGTGTTGCCGCATGCGTTTTTCACGGGGCAAAGGCGGAGGACCGCGTTCTCACGGTGCATGGGGTCAAACCGCATGCAATTTACCCGAGCGCTCGGCGGGAAGGCGGGTGCGCGTGTCCATATTTTGTTCTTACCGGACGTGGGGGGTGAGAAGCAAGGAATCCCGCGTTTCGACACCGACTTGGCGGCGCCGCGGACGAGGCAGCCCGTGGCGCTATCCCGCGACCACCGTGACGGGAAGTCAGCCCTAAGGGCTGCCGGTATCCCCCGATTCCACCAACCCGTAATGCGTGCTCCGTCCGCCATCGGGCTGCTTCACAAGAATACCGCGATCGAGCAGATCGCCGATGTCCCGCAGCGCCGTGTCCTGCGAGCATTTCTCGATCCTGGCCCATTTGGAGGTGGTGAGCTTTCCCTCGAACCCGTCCAATAGCCGATTGAGCATGGCGCGTTGCCGAACGTTCAGCGGGGTGTCGTGGGCTTTCTCCCAGAAGCGCGCCTTGCGGAAGATGCCGGCCAGTGTTGTCTCCGCGTCTTCGATGGCGCGACCCAGGCAAATCAGGAACCAATCCAGCCAGCCTGTGATGTCCAGGTCGCCTTTCTGCGTGGTCTCCAGGATGTCGTAGTACCCGCGCCGATCCTTCCGGATTTGGGACGACATGCTGTAAAATCGCTGAGGACTGTGCTCGGATCGCGCCAGCGCCATGTCGGCAATGGCGCGGGCGATCCGTCCGTTGCCGTCGTCGAAGGGATGGATGGTTACGAACCAGAGATGCGCCACGCCCGCCCGGATGACCGGGTCGCCTGCGGGGCTTCCATTGAACCAGTCCAGGAAGGCCGTCATGTCGGCACCCAGCCGTTCGGCGGGCGGCGCCTGAAAGTGGACATGCTCCCGGCCCAGCGGCCCCGAGACGACCTGCATCGGCCCGGCCCTGTCGTCCCGCCACGCGCCGACCGCGATCCGGCGCATGCCGCTGCGTCCTGTCGAGAACAAAGCCGCGTGCCATGCGTGCAGCCGGTCCTCGGTCAGCGGCACCGCATGGTTCTGTGTCGCGTCCAGCATCATCTCCACCACGCCCTCGACGTCGCGATCGGCGGGTGCCAGCGCGCCGGTCTCCAGCCCGAGGCGGCGGGCGACCGATGATCGCACCTGCCCACGATCCAGGATTTCGCCCTCGATGGCGGAGGAGGTGATGACGTCGTCGGTCAGTGTCAGCAGCAGGGCTTCGCTTCGCTGGGAAAAGCCGAGCGCTTCCATGTGCCCGATGAGGCGTCCTTGACGGTAGCGGACGGTTGTAAGTCGTTCTGACAGATAGTTGATATCCCATTGGAATTCGGGCCATCCTGGCGTGCCGTGGATGTAATTGGCCATGATCATCGCGCTCCTTGCGGTGATCATGGCATCAATCGCCGCGCGCCACCATTCTATTCACCGCAAGTCATCCGGTGAATAAGCCCGATATTCACCGCGCGCCGAAAACCCGCGACCGTCTTCGCACACCCCAATCCCCAACATTTCCGTTAGGATAGGCCCCGCACCATTCAGTCACCCCGCCATGCCCCTGACGACCATCCTCAGCCGATCCCTCTCGCAATTCGATGACCGGGTCTTCCTCGGCGTCGTCCTGCGCGCTGTCGCCTGGTCCGCTTTGTGTTTCGCCCTGCTCCATATCCTCGCTGTCGCCCTGGTGCGGGAGTTTGTGGCCATGGACGGCCCCGCCGCCTGGATCACCGACATCCTTGCCACGGTCGGGGCCTCGCTCCTGTCGATGTGGCTGTTCGTCCCGACCGCGGCCGCCATCGCCACCCTGTATGTCGATCGGATCGCCGACGCGGTGGAGCGGCGCCACTACCCCGACCTCCCGCCCGCCGCCGGGGCGCCCATCCTTGAGCAGGTGATCGACGCGCTCGCCCTCGGTGCCCGGATGCTGGGCCTGGGCGTCCTGGCGCTGGTGCTGATCCTGCTGATCCCCGGCATCGGGCTGGTCTGCGGCTGGGTCATCACCGGGTATGCGTTGGGTAGAGGCCTGTTCCTCTCGGTTGCCATGCGCCGGATGTCGCGGGCCGACGCCATGGCGGTGTATCAGCGCAACCGTTCGGCCGTGCTGCTGCCGGGGCTGGTGATCGCCATCGCGGTGTGGGTCCCGCTGCTCAACCTGTTCGTCCCGGTCCTTGCCGCCGCCGCCATGGTCCATGTGCTGGACGGCATCATGCGGATGCGCGGTTGAAGGGTCCCCAGGGGAAAGGTTCTCCGCGGAGGCTTTGTACGGAAGGTTCTCTGTGGATAACCGCCCCGTGGCGCTGTCCCCGGGGGCCACGGCATGTTAGGCACGGCATCCGAAGACCCATGCGATCAGGTGGGGGACACCGTGTTCAAACGCCGTAAGCCAGATGAGCCTCTACCGGGTGTGCCGTCGCCCCCGTTGCCGACCGCCGCCCCCACGACCCCACAAGGGGACCGGGCCGATAACATGTCACGAGACAGCGACATCAGCGTTCCTCCGTTCCGTCCCGCCGTCGCCGCGAAGGATCCCGCCACCATGTCCCGACCGCCTCTCCAGCCATCCGCGCCGTCCCCTTCGTCCACGCCGATGTCCCAGGGGGCGGTGCGCCCCGCCGTGGCACCCGCGGCCCGTCCGGCCGACGGTGACGACCCCGAGCGTCGGACGCTCGTGGTCGGCCGCGGCATCAGCGTGCAGGGCACGGTCACTGATTGTGAGCGGCTGGTGGTCAAGGGCACCGTCGACTCGACCCTGATCCAGGCCACCGAGATCGAGGTCGCCATTGGCGGCATGTTCAAGGGCGGGGTGGAGGTGGAGGACGCGGTCATCGCCGGCACCATCGACGGCACCGTCACCGCGCGCGGCAGCCTGGTGGTCAAGTCCACCGGCCGCGTCATCGGCACCGCCCATTGCCGGCGCCTGCAGGTGGAAGACGGCGGCCAGATCACCGGCCAGATCCAGATGATGACCGGCCAGTCCACCAGCGACCTGCCGTCCCGGCCCGCGGTCGAAGCCGCGGTCTGATCGGCCGCCGCGCGCTTCGGTTCGCGGTACGTAAAAAAGGGGGAGGCGCTGTTGCGCCTCCCCCCTTTGCGTATGCGGGATCTGGGCTGGATTACTCCGGCTTGATGTTCAGCTCCTTCGTCAGCTTGCCGTAACGCTCGAAGTCGCTGCGCATGATGGCCATCAGGTCCTCGGGCGTGCCGCCGTGCGGGAACTGGCCCACCTTGAACAGCAGCGCGCCGACCTCCGGAATCTTCGAAACCGTATCGAACGCCGCGTTCATTTTACGGACGATCGCATCCGGGGTGCCAACCGGGGCGAACAGCGCGTTCCAGCCGACGAAGTCCGCGGCCGGATAGGTCTCGGCGAAGGACGGCACATCCGGATAGTCAGGATGCCGCTGGCCGGTGACGGCGAGCAGCTTGGCCTTGCCCGCCTTCACATGCGGGGCGACGGTCGGATCGGCGAAGACCTGGACCACGCCGGCCAGGAAGTCGTTCAACGCGTCGGCGCTGCCACGATATGGCACATGCAGCACGGTGATGCCGGCTGCGCGGTTCAGCGCCTCGATCACCAGGTGTCCGGTCGTGCCGATGCCCGACGAACCCAGGCTGAGCTTGTCCGGATTGGCCTTCGCGTAGGCCACGAATTCCTTGAGGTTCGCGACCGGCACCGACGGGTGAACGGCCAGGAACATCGGGTAGGTCGTGAAATACCCGACCGGGACCATGTCCTTGAACGGGTCGTAGGGCAGCTTGCGGAGATGCGGCAGGATCGCGACCGACAGGCCGGGGGTCGCGAAGAAGTTATAGCCGTCGTTGCGCGACTTCACGCCCGCCTCGATCCCGATGGCGCCGGACGCGCCGCCCTTGTGCTCCAGCACGATGGGCTGGCCGAGCAGCTTGTGCAGTGGCTCGGTGAAGGGGCGCATGCCGTTGTCGGTGCCGCCGCCGGGCGCGAAGTTGATGATGATCTTGATGGGCTTGTCGGGCCAATTGGCGGCGGGTTGAGCGATCGCCGAGACGCTCCAGGCCGCCATCACGGCGGTTGCCGCGATGCGTTTCAGGACGTGAGTGACAGACATGGATTCTCCTGGTTTTGGATTGCCGTCGGTGTCAGCCGCGGCTGGCTGATCGGATGGGCCATGATAGCCGGTGAAGCCGGCCGATGCCCAGCCATCGGACTTCGGGATATTCTGTTTTCAGACGCGATGGGCGCCGGGCCTATTTCGGCGGTGCCATGCCGAACACACCCAGGACCCGTTCGCTGGGCGGCCAGGCGTGGGCAACGGCATCGCGCCAGACGATCACGCTGGCCACCAGTATCACCAGCACCGCCAGGCTGACGCCCCAGGCGGCTTTCAAAGCCAGTGGCGAGCGAGGGACGGTGGCTTCCATCGCCAGACGGTCCATGGCGTTGAAGTCGGGCGGCATGGCCAGGACGGCGGTGGGCAGGGCCGCGGGCGGGTCGAACGTGACGTCCTCCGGTGGCGCCACTTCCGGCGCGGGAGGGGCAGGCTCGGGCGGGGCGGCTTCCGCTACTTCGGCAGGCGCCGGGGACCAGTTCGTCGCGCAGCGGGCGCAGCGGACCTTTCGGCCCGCGACCAGCAGATGGTCCGGGATATCGTAGATCGCCTGACAGTTTGGACAATCCGCACGCACGCGATGTTTACCCCAGGCCACAACCGGATGGGGCATGATATGGAACGCGGACCGCCAACGCCAAGCGGCGTCGTTCGCCAATCACGCGCCGGGTCGGACGCAAAAGGGTTCCAGCAGCCGGCTGGCGGTGGCAGAAACACCCACGCGGGACAGAGGCGCGCGGCATGATTCGATTCGACTCGGTCGGTCTGCACTACGGCCCCCTGCCATCGGGGCAGGTGGGCGCCGAGGTTTTGCGCGACATCTCCTTCTCCGTCCCAGCCGGCGAATTCCGCTGGCTGCTCGGCCCCTCCGGCGCCGGTAAGACCAGCATGCTGCGGTTGATGTACCTGGCCGTCCGCCCAACCCGGGGCCGCCTGTCGATCCTGGGCATGCCCATCCACGATGCCAAGCGCCGCGAATTGCCCGGCCTGCGGCGGCGGATCGGGGTCGTGTTCCAGGATTTCCGGCTGCTGCCGCATCTGACCGCCTTCGACAACGTGGCCCTGCCGCTGCGCCTCGCAGGCCGGCCAGAGGGCCAGTTGCGTGCCGACGTTACCGAAATGCTCCGCTGGGTCGGCCTTGCCCGCCGGATTGAGGCGCGGCCCGCCGAATTGTCGGGTGGAGAGCAACAGCGCGTCGCCATCGCCCGCGCCGTGATCACCCGCCCCGCCTTGTTGCTGGCCGATGAGCCAACCGGCAACCTGGATGATGAGCAAGCCGAACGCCTGATGCAGTTGTTCAATGAGATGAACCGGCTGGGCACAACCGTGATCGTCGCGACACATAACGACTCGCTGGTGCAGCGCCATCCCTCGCCGGCGCTGGTGCTGTCCCACGGCCGCCTGATCGAGGATCAATAGAGGATGGCGCGCTCGATCCTTCGTCCGTCCGGCTTTGATGAACTGGGCCTCCGCCGAGCGCTGTCGGACCGGATGCTGCCGTTCTTGGTGGCGGCGATGGCGTTTTTGGCGGCCTTGGCGCTGGCCGGTTGGACTGGCGCGGCCGGACTGTCCCGCCATTGGCAGGAGGGCGCCGGGTCGGCGTTGACCGTGCAGGTTCCGAACCCCAAGGCCCCAGCCTCCCGCGAAGGGGCATCCCGCGATGGCGCGGCGCGGCTGCCGGCGGTGCTGGCCTTGTTGACCGGCACGCCAGGTGTGGCCTCGGCCCGTGCCTTGCCGGATGACGAGCTCGCCGATCTGCTGCGCCCCTGGCTTGGCGCCGGGGCCGAACGCGTGTCGGTGCCGCTGCCGGCGGTGGTCGCGGTGCAACTGAATGGCGCGGTTGATCCGGCGGCGTTGGGCAAGCGCGTGGCGGCGCTCGCGCCCGGTAGTATGGTGGAGGACCATGGCGTCTGGATCGGCCGGCTGGCGGCATTGGCCCGCAGCCTGCAAGCCTGCGCCGGCCTGGCCCTGGTGCTGGTCGTCGCGGTCGCGGCCACCGTCATCGCCGTCGCGACCCGCGCCGGCCTCGCCGCTCGGCGGGAAGCGATCGAGATCGTCCACGGCCTTGGGGCGACCGATGGGTTCATCGCCGGACGCTTCGCCGCGCGGGCCACGTTGCTGGCCGCCATTGGAGGGTTGGGCGGGGCGATCCTCGCCGCTCCCGTCCTGCTGATGCTGGCGCGGCTGGCCGAACCCTTCAGTGGGACATTGACCGAGGTTGATACCGTTGCCGGCGTCCTGGCCGCCTTGCCGATGACGCTTTGGCTCGCGTTGCCGGGTTTGCCGCTGGTCGCGGCGGGGATTGGGTTCCTGACCGCGCATGGCACGGTGCGGCGTTGGTTGCGGCAACTCCCGTGATCGCCGGCGCGGCCGGTTCGGAAGGCGCCCGCCGGTTTCGCCGCCGATGGATGCCGCCGCTGCTGGCTGTTGGCGTGCTCGCCCTTGCTTGGGCCTGCGGGCTGGTCTGGTTCATCCATCGCGTGGACCAGCCCTTCCCGCAGCCGCCCGTCACCGATGGCATCGTGGCCCTGACCGGTGGGGCCGGGCGCGTGGAAGCGGCGTTGCGCCTGCTGGCCGAACATCCGGAGTCCCGGTTGCTGATCTCCGGCATTGGCGGCGCCGCGACCGACCTCGGGATGCTGGCTGCCCGCGCCGGAGTCGATCCCGCGCCGCTCGCCAGCCAGGTGACTCTGGGGCGCGACGCGGTGTCCACTCATGGTAACGCGATCGAGGCGCGGGCCTGGGCAAAAGCCAATGGTATCCGTACCCTGACCGTGGTGACCGCGCCGTTCCACATGCCCCGGGCGCTGGTGGAATTGCGTGGTATGGTGCCGGCCGTGGAGCTGTTTCCGTTCGCGGTGGGTGGCCCCATGCCGGATGGCGGGCGGCGGCAGGTTTCCTTGCGCGTGCTGATCGGCGAATACAGCAAATTCCTCGTGGCGGTGGCGGGCCTGACCGGTCTGATACCTGGACGAGACCAACCCCGTTCGGGACCGGCCTCTGGATGATTCTGCTGCGATCCGCGCTGTTCAACGTCGTCTTTTTTGGACTGACCTTCCTGATCCTCTGGCCGGCGACCGTGGTCCGGTTTGTCGCGCCCGATCGCGTGATGGCCGTGGCGGTGCTGTGGGCCCGGATCATGGTCGCCAGTGTGCGGCTGATCTGCGGCATCCGGGTGGAGGTCACGGGCCTGGAGCATATCCCGCCCGGCGCCGCCCTGATCGCGTCCCGCCACCAGTCGGCCTTCGATACGATCATCTGGCTGACCCTGCTGCCGCGCTGCTGCTATGTCCTGAAGCGCGAATTGCGGAGCATCCCGCTGTTTGGCGCGCTGACCCATGCGTCCGGCATGATCGCCGTCGATCGCGCCGCGGGGGCGAGCGCGGTGCGCGTCCTGGTCAAGGAAGGCATCCGCGCGGCGCGGGAGGAGCGGCAGATCGTGATTTTCCCGGAAGGCACGAGATCGGACCCCGAGACCATGCTGGCGCTGCAACCGGGGATCGCCGCCCTGGCGTCCCGGACCGGTCTGCCGGTGATCCCGGTGGCGACTGACTCAGGGCTGTACTGGGGCCGGCGGTCCTTCCGCAAGCAGCCTGGCACGATCCGTGTGGTCATCAGCCCGCCCTTGCCGGTCGGTTTGCGGCGGGATGAGCTGATGGCGCGCCTGGCGGAGGGGATGACCATGCCCCATGACGATGTGGCAGGACGGTCGCAATAATAAGAGTCTTCTTGTGGAAAAACGCGGTGGGTCTAGGCTAAAGGCAGGTCCGGGGGCGACGCGTCCTTGGAACGGAGTGAACGGCAACTCATCTGGACGGCATGCGACGTAAGATACTGATTGCTGTATGCGGCTTGCTGATCCTGGGATGCGCCGCTGGCGCGACCCATTGGTTCGTCGTGTCCAGCCGCCTGGAGGCTGGGTTCAATGCATGGGTTGCCGAGAGGCGCGCGCAGGGATGGTCGGTGCGGGTTGGGTCCGTGGGGCGCGGGGCGTGGTCGTCCGCCGCCAGCTTGGTGGTGCATGATTTTGAGATTTCGGGCGGCGAGCCGTCGATCCCCGGCGGCATCGGTTGGTATGCGCCGCGCTTGGTGTTGCGCGTCGACCTGCTCGATCCCTGGCGCCTGACCATTGCGCCGGAAGGGCTGCAACTGCTGCGCCTTCCGGATGGGACCCAGGTTTCCCTGGTGGCGGAGAGCCTGGACATCGGCATGGCGGCCGACACCGGGCCGGATCGGCTGATGCTGGATATGAATGCCGGCGGCATCCGGGCCGAGGTGCCGAACGCGAATGGCGGCAACGATACCCTGGCGATCGAGGTTCTGGACGGGCGGTTGGAACTCACGCCGTCTGCCGGGGCGGGCGACAAGGCGGTCGCGTTCTGGATCAACGGCACGGGGATCAAGCTGCCCGACGGCATCCGCTGGCCGTTGGGGCGGCTGGTGAATGTCGTCACGGCCGAGGGCACGGTGGCCGGTCCGCTGCCGCAGGCCGCCGCCCCCGCGCTCGCCGCCGCATCGTGGCGGGATGCGGGCGGGTCGGCTGAGGTGTTGTTGCAGTCGCTGGTCTGGGGGCCGCTGACCGCGACCGGATCGGCGACACTGGCGCTGGATGACCAGTTGCAGCCGATGGGGGCGGGGACGGGGCACATTGTTGGTTACCAGGGCACGTTCGACGCGCTGGGGAGCAATGGGGTGCTGACGCACTCGGCCGTGAAGGCGGCGAAGGCGTTGCTGTCGCTGATGGCGGGGGTGCCGAGCGGCCGGGAGCAGCAGAGTGTTGATGTGCCGCTGACGTTGCAGTTCCGGACGCTGTCGATGCGGCAGATTCCGCTGCTGTTGCTGCCGGAGGTGGAGTGGGCGGGGCCTTAGGTTCGGGCGATTAACCGCTGTATGTGCCGGTGTCGACACAAAGCCATCCTTCGGCGGGCCGCGATTGGTTCTGTAGCCGATCTGGCGTCAAGAACTGGTAATCCCCATTGGCGATCACCGCTGGCAAACTTGGCCATCTCCCTTATGTTCGGCCTCGGGGACCCAGGAGAGAGATCGCCATGAACGCACCGTTGACGACCATCCCGGCCGCCGCCACGGGCCGCGTCCATATCCTCAAGCAGCTTGAACGCAAGCTGCTGTGGCTGTCGTCCTGGATGATCCACAACGCCAACCACATCCGCCCGAACCGGGACGGGCTGAAGGTCGGCGGGCACCAGGCCTCCTGCGCCTCCGCCATTTCCATCCTCTCGGCCCTGTATTTCGAGATCGCGCGCCCGCAGGACCGCATCGCGGTCAAACCCCATGCCGGCCCGGTCTTCCACGCGATCAACTACCTTTTCGGCCGCCAGAACCGGGAAAAGATGGAGGGGCTGCGCCAGTTCGGCGGCGCCCAGCCCTATCCCTCCCGCGTCAAGGACGGGGGGGAGGTCGATTTCTCCACCGGCTCGGTCGGCCTTGGCGTGGCGATGACCAGTTTCTCCGCCCTGATGGCCGACTATGTGCGGCTGCACGCCCTCGGCCGCGACGACCTGCCGCTCGGCCGCCACATCGCCATCGCGGGCGACGCCGAACTGGATGAGGGCAACATCTACGAAGCCCTGTTGGAAGGCTGGAAGCACGACATCCGCAATCTGTGGTGGATCATCGACTATAACCGCCAAAGCCTCGATTCCGTCGTCCCCGACCGGCTGTTCGGCCGGATCGAGGGGCTGTTCCGTGACATGGGCTGGAACTGCGTCACCATCAAATACGGCCGCAAGCTGGAAGCGGCGTTTGCGCGGGAGGGTGGGGATGCCCTGCGCCGCTGGATCGACGACTGCCCCAACAGCCTGTATTCGGCGCTGACCTTCCAGGGCGGCTCGGCCTGGCGGCAGACGCTGCTGGCCGATCTCGGCCGGTCGCGCGCGCGGGCGATCATCGACGAACTGACCGACGATGAGCTGCAAACCCTGATGACCAACCTGGGTGGTCATGACATTGAAACGATGATCGAGGCCCTGCGCGCCGCGGCGGCCGAGGGCGACCAGCCGACCTGCTTCATCGCCTATACGATCAAGGGCATGGGCCTGCCCTTCGCCGGCCACAAGGACAACCACGCCGGGCTGATGACGAAGGAGCAGATGGAGCAGTTCCGCCAGGACATGCACATCCGCCCGGGCCATGAATGGGATCTGTTCGAGGGGCTGGACGCGTCGGAGGACGAACTCCGCGCCTTCCTGAACGACTGTCCGTTCGCCACCCCTCTGACTCCCGAAGGCCGCTACCTCAGCGCGCCCATGATCCCGGTCCCGCCGGTCCTGCCGGCGCCGAGGACGGTGGGGCGGAAGATGTCCACGCAAGGCGGGTTCGGCGAAATCCTGGCCGAGATCGGGCGCGGGCAGGGGGACCTGAAGGCGCTGGCCGCGCATATCATGACCACCAGCCCGGATGTGACGGTTTCCACCAATCTCGGCCCCTGGGTGAACCGGCGCGGCATCTTCGACCGCCACACCCGCAACGACGTCTTCCGCGACGCCAAGCTCGCGAGCGCGCAACGCTGGGGCATGTCGCCGACCGGGCAGCATGTGGAACTCGGCATCGCCGAACAGAACCTGTTCCTGCTGCTGGGGGCGGCCGGCCTGTCGGCGTCGCTGACCGGGGCGCGCGTGCTGCCGATCGGCACGGTCTATGATCCCTTCGTCAACCGCGGCCTCGATGCACTGATCTACGCCTGTTACCAGGACGCGCGGTTCCTGCTGGTCTCCACGCCATCGGGCCTGACGCTGGCGCCCGAGGGCGGGCAGCACCAGTCGATCAACACGCCCTTGATCGGCATGGCGGCGGACCGGTTGGCGAGCTTCGAGCCCGCTTTTGTCGATGAACTCGCGATCCTCATGCGCCACGCCTTGGACTTCATGCAGCGCCCGGACGGATCGGCGGTATGGCTGCGGCTGTCGACGCGGACGCTGGAGCAGAAGCAGCGGCCCCTGGACGCCGCTTCGGTGATCGCCGGCGGGCATTGGGTCGTGCCGCCGGCCGCGGGCGCGCGCATCGCGTTGGCCTATCAGGGACCGATCGCGCCGGAAGCCGAGGCCGCCTTCGCCGAACTGCTGGCCGAGGAACCTGGGGCCGGGCTGCTCGCCATCACATCGCCCGACCGGCTGCACGCCGGCTGGCGGGACGCGCAGCGCCAGCGGCGGGCGGGGAAGCGGGACGCGCGGTCGCATATCGAGACGCTGCTGGCCCCGATGGCCCCCGGTTCCGCGCTGGTGACCATCCTGGACGGGCATCCGGCCGCGCATGACTGGCTGGGCGGGGTGCGCGGGCAACGCGTCGTCTCCCTCGGCCCCGACCATTTCGGGCAGAGCGGGGACATCCCCGATCTGTATCGCGAATATGGCCTGGACACCGACGCCGTGCTGGATGCCTGCGCCCAGGCGCTGCTGTCGTTGTAGGGGACGCCCGCCGCCGCTATATCGCGGCGATGGAACAGATCGTTGATGTCGTCGTCGTGGGGGGCGGCCATGCGGGGTGTGAGGCCGCCGCCGCCGCCGCGCGCATGGGTGCCCGCACCGTCTTGCTGACCCACCGCCTGGAAACGATCGGGGAGATGTCGTGCAATCCCTCGATCGGCGGCATCGGCAAGGGGCATTTGGTGCGGGAGATCGACGCCCTCGATGGTGTCATGGGCCAGGCCGCCGACCGCGCCGGCATCCATTTCAAGCTGCTGAATCGCAGCAAGGGCCCCGCCGTGCGCGGCCCGCGCGCCCAGGCGGACCGCAAGCTGTACCGACGCGCGATGCGGGAACTGCTGGAGGACACGTCGAACCTGACCCTGCACGCGGCCGCGGTGGAGGACATGGAGATCGGCGCGGATGGCCGCCTCGCCGCCGTGATCACCGCCGATGGGACCCGCTTCCGCTGCGCGGCCGCCGTGCTGACGACCGGCACCTTCCTGCGCGGCGTGATCCATATCGGCGAACAGCAGTTCCCGGCGGGACGCGTGGGGGAGGCGCCATCGATCGGCCTTGCCCGCACGCTGGACCGCCTCGGCCTGCCGCTGGGGCGGTTGAAGACTGGCACGCCGGCGCGCCTCGATCGTACGACGATCGACTGGGCCGGCTTGCAGGCCGATCCGGGGGATGCGGACCCCGAGCCGTTCAGCACCCTGACGAAGCGGATCAGCAACCGGCAGATCGAATGCCGCGTCACCGCCACGACACCGGCCACGCATGCCATCATCCGTGCCAACCTGCATCGGTCGGCCGTGCATGTCGGCAATATCTCGGGCGTCGGACCGCGCTACTGTCCCTCGATCGAGGACAAGGTCGTCCGCTTCGCCGACCGCGAACACCACAACATCTTCCTGGAGCCGGAGGGGCTGGACGACGTCACCGTCTATCCCAACGGCATCTCCACGTCCTTGCCCGAGGCGGTGCAGCAGGCGCTGCTGGCCACCATTCCAGGCTTGGAACAAGCGCGCATGATCCGGCCGGGCTATGCGGTCGAGTATGATTATGTCGATCCCCGCGCGCTGAGCCGTGGCCTCGAACTGCGGGCGCTGCCCGGTCTGTTCCTGGCCGGCCAGATCAACGGCACGACCGGGTATGAGGAAGCCGGCGCGCAGGGGTTGCTCGCCGGGGTCAACGCCGCGCGTTCGGCCGCCGGTGCGGCATCGGTTTGGCTGGAACGCTCGGATGCCTATCTGGGTGTATTGACGGATGACCTGACAACGCAGGGTGTCAGCGAGCCATACCGGATGTTCACGTCGCGGGCCGAGTTCCGGCTGACATTGCGGGCGGACAACGCCGATCTGCGGCTGACCGCGCGCGGGCTGGAGTGGGGCTGCGTCGGCCCTGTCCGCGCCGCCGCCTTCCGCGCGCATCACACCGCGGTGACCGAGGCGCTGGCCCGCGCGCGGGCCGAGGGCGCGACTCCCGCCGATCTGGCCCGACGCGGGATCACCGTGCGGGCCGACGGGCGCTGGCGATCGGTGCTGGACCTCGCCGGGCATGACGGCGTGACCTGGGGGATGCTGTCGGATCTGTACCCCTGGCTGCGCGACCTGCCGCCGGCCGCGGCCGAACAGGTTCGCACCGAGGCCCGCTACGCCGGCTACCTGCACCGGCAGGAGGCCGATATCCGCATCAGCCGGCGGGAGGAAGCGGTCGCGCTGGAAGGCCTGTCGTTTCAGGACGTGGGCGGGCTGTCGAATGAACTGCGCGACAAATTATTGCGCGTGCGACCCGAAACCCTGGCCGCCGCGACCCGAATCCAGGGCATGACCCCTGCCGCGATCGCCGCGATCGCGGCGCATGTCCGCAAGCATGCGGTCGGGCGCGGCTGAATGTCGGTGGGCGGTTGGGAATGTAAGCAAGTGTAACAGCGGGCCCCTCGGGACCGACCCCGCTGGCCCCTCCCGTCGTGGTGGCCGGAGGGTCGCCATCCACGATTTTCTCCTGTGTAGGACAGTGAAGTCGTGGATCGCGGCCCTCCGGCCACCACGACGAAACGGGGCACTCATCCAGCAACATCGCTCCTCGCCACCGCCGGATGACGCGGTTTTAACCGTTCCGCCCAAGGAAAATTCATCTCGCGATCCTCATTGTCTACTTCAACGCGGACGAACCGACCGCGACCTGGACAGAACCGAGGAAAACAGATGACCCACCATGCCACCCCCATCCGGTCCCGCTTCGGCTTGCGCGGCGCGGCTCTTGTCGCCGTGCTCCTGGCTGGCACCTCGCTGGGTGGTTTCGCCGCCGTGAACGCGGCGAACGACCCGGCCGCGACCGCCCAGCCGGTGAACCCGGCGTTGGTGACCCCGGCGCGCACCCTGCCCGACTTCAGCGATCTCGTGACGCGGGTGAAGCCCGCAGTCGTTTCGATCACAGTAAAGGTCAAGGCCGAGGCTCCCGAAGGCCAGATGCAGGGCGCGCCCATGCCCTTCCCCTTCAACCAGATGGTGCCGGAGGGCCAGCGTGGCCCGCGCGTGACCGAAGGCCGCGGCTCGGGCTTCATCGTGAACGCGAACGGCACGATCGTCACCAACAACCACGTGGTGAAGGGCGCGACCACCGTCACCGTCACGCTCGACGACGGCAAGACGCTGCAGGCCAAGGTGATCGGACGCGACCCGCGCACCGACATCGCGGTGCTGAAGGTGGAGGCGAGCAAGCCGCTGCCGTACATCGAGCTGGGTCACTCACGCGACGTGCGCTCGGGTGAATGGGTCGTGGCGATGGGCAATCCCTTCGGCCTCGGCGGCACCGTGACCGCCGGGATCGTTTCGGCGGTCGGTCGTGACATCGGCGCGGGTCCCTATGACCAGTTCATCCAGATCGACGCGCCGATCAACCAGGGCAACTCGGGTGGCCCGCTGTTCACGCAGGATGGCAAGGTCATCGGCATGAACACGGCGATCCTGTCCCCGCATGGCGGATCGGTGGGCATTGGCTTCGCGGTGCCGTCGGACGTGATCGCGACGATCTCGGCCCAGATCACGAAGGACGGGCATGTGACGCGCGGCTTCGTCGGTGTCGAGGCGCAGGGCCTGACCGGGACCACCGCCAAGGCGATGGGCCTGGCCGAGGATGCCGGCGCGCTGCTGGCCGGGGTCAGCCCGAATGGGCCGGCGGCCAAGGCCGGGTTGCAGCCGGGCGACGTGGTGCAGTCGATCAATGGCACACCGGTCGCGACGCCGCGTGATCTCGCGGTGACGATCTCCGGCCTGAAGCCCGGCGAGGAAGCCAAGGTTCGGGTCCTGCGTGACGGTGTCGCCAAGGACATGAAGATCACCGTTGGCGAAATGCCACGGGAGCGGATGGCGGCGGCCGAACCGGCCGAACAGCCGAACCGCGCGCGGGTGGGCGTCGCGCTGGGGGCCTTGTCCCCCGAGGTGCGCGCGAAGCTTGAACTGCCGGAGGCCGTGAAGGGCGCCGTGATCCAGCGGGTACAGCCGGGATCTCCGGCGCAGAACGCGGGATTGCGGGCCGGTGACGTCATCCTCGGCGTCGGCGGCAAGGCGATCGAGACCCCGGCCGAGGCGGTCTCGGCGATCCGGGACGCGCTGACCGGGAAGGATCAGGCGGTGGCGTTGCGGATCATGCGCGACGGTGCCTCTCGCTTCGTCGGGATCAGCGTCGACCCGTCGGCCGACATCGCCGGCTAACCCTCACCAACAACCTCGCGAACCCCCCGTTCGGCGCTGCCGAACGGGGCTTTTCGTTGATTGACAGGTGAACCAGCCGGCGGGCAGGCTGGTCTCCAAGCGGACCCGGAACGCCGGGACGCACTCGAGTGGGGAGGTCGGCATGCCCGAAACAAACACAAATCGCCTGGCCGCGACGCGGCGCGATGTGATGAAGCTGGGTCTCGCGGCGGGCGTCGGCGCCACCGTGCCGGCCGCGGCCCGCGCGCAGGGCGTGCCGTCCTATTATCCGGCGGAGTACCAGCAGATCATCGAGGCATCGAAGAAGGAAAACAGCCTTCTCGTCTACTCGGTGCTGGCGCAATACAACTGGGCGCCGGTCATCGCGGGCTTCAACAAGCTGTATCCCTGGATCAAAATTTCCACCCTCGACCTCGGCGGCGAGGAAGTGTTCCAGCGTTACTACGCCGACCGCGCCTCCGGCAGCCAGACGGGCGGGCTGTTGTTGACCCCGGCGGTCGAAACCTGGATGGATTTCGTCAAGCGCGGCAATCTTGTCGCCTATAAATCCCCCGAATCCGACAAGCTCCCGGAATGGAGCCGCCCGTTTCCCGGGCTGTACACCGTCTCCGCCGATCCGTTGGTCATGTGCTACAACAAGCTGCTGCTGCCCGAGGGCAAGCGTCCGCGCGGGTTGAAGCATCTCGCGGAACTGGCAAAGGCCGATCCCGCTTTGTTTCGCAACGGCATGACGACCTATGACCCGTTGAACTCCACCTCCGCGCGTGACCTGTTCCTGATCTACGGGCAGCGCCACGGCAACCAGGTCTGGGACTGGGTCGATGCGATCGGGCCGAACCTGCGGCCGGAGGGATCGGCCGGCCCGATGCTGCAGAAACTGGCGGCGGGCGAATACAAGGTGGCGTTCTTCGCCTCGGGCGTCGTGGTGTTCCCGCGCGCCAAGGATACGGCGATGGGGAAGATCATGGAATGGAAGTTCATGGAGGACGGCCAGCCCTTGTGGATCAGGCCGGTCGGTATCCCCAAGGACGGCAGCACGCCCAACGCCGCGCGGCTGATGCTGGACTACATCGTTTCCCATGACGGCCAGGCCGGCTTCGGCAAGGGCGGCCTGACGCCGTACCGGTCGGATGTGAAGCAGGAAGAAGTGGCGAATTTCACGCTGGAAACGATCGCGACCGCGGTGGGCGGCGAAAAGAACCTGATGGTGATCGGGTTCGATCCCGCGCTGCGCAAGGACGCCGAAGCGTTTGCCGCGCGATGGAAGCAGGCGTTGAAGCGGTAACCCATGGCCGCGAGCAGCATGGCGGCCTCTGGATCGGCCGTCGACCGCAACACCGTGATCCAATGGCTCGTGGCTGGCGTCACCCTGCTTCTGGTGACGCTGCCGCTGATTCCGATCTTCTACCAGGCGTTCCTGGACAAGCCGCTTTATTACCCGGACGCGGCACTCACGACCGAGAACTTCGCGTCCTTGTTCGCCGAGGCGGAGTTCCGCACCGTCATCGTCAACACGATCTATTTCGCGACCATGATGACGCTGGTGGCGCAGTCGATCGGCATCGGCTGCGCGATCCTGATCGGGCCACCGATCTGCCCGGGCGGCGGGTGTTCGGGGAGATCCTGCTGTGGCCGCTGTTCATCTCCCATCTGGTACTGGCGTTCGGCTGGTTCCTGATGTTCGGGCCGGCGGGCTACATCACGCTCGCGGTGCAGGGCGTGATCGGGACGCAGCCGTGGAACCTGTACAGCCTGACCGGCATGGCCGTGGTCGCCGGCCTGGCGCAGGCGCCGCTGGCCTATCTGTATTGCATCGCGTCGGCCAGTTCGGTCGACGCCTCGCTGGAGGACGCGGCGCGCAGCGCGGGGGCCGGCACCTGGACGGTGCTGTGGCGGATCACCCTGCCCCTGATGCGGCCGTCAATCATCTACGCGACGATCATGAATTTCGTCGTGTCGTTGGAGATCCTGTCGATCCCGCTGGTCTTCGGCGGGCCGGCGCAGATCGAGGTGTTCACGACCTATCTTTACAACCGGGTGTTCCGTACCTCGACCCCCGCCTATGGACTGGTGGCGGCGGCGTCGTTCTTCATGCTGGCATTGGTCATGACCCTTATCGCGCTGCAGGGGCGGCTGATGCGGGATCGCGGGCGGTTTGTCACCGTCGGCGGCAAGGCCACCCGGCCGCGGGCGTTTCCGCTGGGGCGCTGGCGCTGGGTCGCGTTCGGGCTGATGACGTTCTATGTCGGCTTCGCGATCATCGCGGTGATCGGCGGCCTCGCGCTGCGGTCCGTGGTGTCGCTGCTGTCGCCGTTGCTGCCGATCTGGGACCTGTTCACGTGGGAGAACTACCAGATCATCGTCGAGTATCCGGTCTATCTCCGCTCGATCTTCAACACGATTCAGATCTCGATCGCGGCGGGGCTGATCGGGACGGCGTTCATCGCGTTGGTCGTTCTGGTCTCGACCCGGTCGCCGTTCCGCTTTTCCCGCCATCTGGAGTACGTGGCGATGGCGCCGCGGGCGGTGCCGGGCATCATCGCGGGTATTGGCATCCTGTATGCCGCCGCGATGTTCGGGCCGCTGGGGTGGTTGCGGAACACGATCTGGATTCTCGTGGCGGCCTATGTGATGCGCTACATCCCCGCCGGATTTGGAGCCGTGGCGCCGGCGCTGGGACAGATCAGCCAGGATCTGGATCGCGGCGCGCGCACGGTCGGGGCGGATTGGTGGCGGACCTCCTGGTCCATCCTGCTGCCGCTCATCAAGCCGGCGCTGTTTTCATGTTTCTCGCTGATCTTCATCCTGTGCTTCAAGGAATACGTCACCGCGGTGTTCCTGTTCGCCCCAGGCAGTGAGGTGATCGGCACCACGATGTTGCAGTTCTGGCAGAACGGCGACAACGGCCCGGTTTCCGCCCTGGCAACGGTGCAGGTTGGCCTGACATTCCTGTTCGTCTATCTCGCCCGCCGGATTTTGGGAGCGCGCATCTATGGCTGAGTTGCGGGTCGAGGGCCTGGTCAAGACATTCGGGGCCGTGCGCGCGGTCGATGACGTCACCTTCACCGTCCGCGACGGAGAATTCCTCACCCTGCTCGGCCCCAGCGGCTGCGGGAAATCGACCACCCTGTCGGCTATCGCGGGCCTGGATCATTCCGATGGCGGGCGCATCATCCTGGGTGATCGCGTATTCTTCGATGGCGCCAAGGGCCTGTTCGTTCCGCCCGAGCGGCGGGAGATCGGACTGGTCTTCCAGTCCTATGCGCTATGGCCGCACATGACCGTGGCCGAGAACCTCGATTTCCCGTTGCGGCTGCGGAAGATGCCGAAGGCGGAACGGGCGTCTCGCGTGGCGGAGGCTTTGGCGCTGGTCGAGATGTCGGACTACGGCGCGCGCTATCCCTTCGCCTTGTCCGGCGGGCAGCAGCAGCGCGTGGCGCTGGCGCGGACCCTGGTGTACCGGCCGGCCTTGTTGCTGCTGGATGTACCGTTGTCGAACCTGGATGCCAAGCTGCGGGAACGGGCGAGAAGCTGGCTTCGGCATCTGACTCGCACGCTGAAAATGACAACGGTCTATGTGACGCATGACCAGAGCGAGGCCCTGGCGCTGAGCGACCGCATCGCCGTGATGAACGGCGGCAAGATCGCGCAGTTGGCCGATCCGCACACGGTCTACGACCGTCCCGCCGATCCGTTCGTGGCCGACTTCATCGGCAGCAGCAACTTCCTGAATGGCCGCGTCGTCGCGATGGGGGACGGGACCGTTCAGATCGCGCTGAACGGCTTTGACGGCGTGGCGCCCCTGCGTGCAGAAACCGCTCGGCTGTTCCAGGCCGGCGATCCCGTCACCGTGGCGGTGCGCCCGGAACGGATCAGGCTGGGCGGCGTGCCCGGCCAGACGAATGTCTATGCGGTCCAGGTCGATGAAAGCACGTTCCTGGGCGCGCGCAATCAGGTTGTGGTGCGGGTGGGCGAGCAGGCGTTTCGGATCGAGGTCGATCAGCCGCCATCAGGGCAGGCGGCCTCCGTCGAAATCCCGCCCGAGTGCTGTATCGTGTTTCCGGGCCGCGCCTGACTTGGCGCGCCTGACCGGGGTCAGATCACGTCATTCGGACGCAGCCAGCAGAGTTCGGCGTCTCCCGCGCGTTCCACCTGCAAGGTGACGTGCCCGATGCCGAAACGATCGCGCAGTTCGGCGGCTAGCACATGCGGGCGGTGCTCGCCTTGTCCGTCCATCAGCACGAGATGCGCGGTCAGGGCGGTTGCCGTCGTGCTGAGGCCCCAGATGTGCAGGTCATGCACCTCGACGACGCCCGGCAGGGCCACAAGCCAGTTATGGACCTCGGTTTCGCGCACCTGCTCGGGCACCGCGTCCATCGCGAGATCGACCGATTGGCGCAGCAGGCCCCAGGTCGATACGACGATGACCGTGGCAACGATCAGGCTGGTGAGCGGATCGATCCAGACCAGGCCTGTCAGTCCGATGATCAGGGCCGCGATGACGACGCCCAGCGACACCGCCGCGTCACCGGCGAGGTGGAGGAACTGGGCGCGAATATTCAGGTCGTTTTCCCGGCCGCGCATGAACAGCAGCGCGGTGCCGCCGTTGATCAGGATGCCCAGGGCGGCGACCACCATCACGATGCCGGTGTCAATCGGTTCGGGGGACAGGAAGCGGCCGATCGCCTCCAACCCGATGGCGCCGACGCTGATCAGCAGGATGACCGCGTTGGCCAGGGAGGCGAGGATCGAGCTACGTCCCCAGCCATAGGTCCGCCGGCTGGTGGGGGGGCGGCGGGACAGCCAGGCCGCGCCCCAGCCCAGAAGCAGGGATGCCACGTCGCCCAGGTTGTGGACGGCATCGGCAACCAGCGCCACCGAGTTTGCCAGCACGCCGGCCGTGGCCTCGGCGATGACGAAGGCGAGATTGACCGATGCCGCGATCGCGAATGCGCGGTCATGCCGAGCAGGGCCGTGGTGATGGCCGTGGGAATGCCCGTGGTCGTGCCCGTGGTGATGATCATGCGCCATGTCCTCGGTTATCGCATGGGCGGGGCGGGAGTCTAAATGAACAAGTGTCGGCCATCCCGGATGGAGGCGACCCGTGTGCGTATCCCCGCGTTTTCGGCCTGACGCGGGCGCGCGGGGATGCTATAAGCTTGGCCCGTTCGGCGCCGGGTTAGCACAGCGGTAGTGCAGCGGTTTTGTAAACCGAAGGTCGGGGGTTCAAATCCCTCACCCGGCACCAGCGCCCATCTCCTGCCCCATGACAGTGGATTGACCCGACCACGGGCGGGTTCGCAATGTGCGCCGCTATGCTCGACGGGCGAGGGTGATGACGAAGGCGAACTGGGTTCTGTTCTGGATGTGCGTGCTGGTGACCGTCAACCAGCTCGGCTTTGGCGGGGTCATGCCTGCCTTGCCGCTGTATGCGCAGTCCTTCGGCGTCTCCGCCTCGGCGATCGGCATGGCGATCGGGATTTACGGCCTGGCGCGATTCGCCGGCGCGATCCCGGCTGGCTGGATCGCCGATACGTTTGGACGCCGCCCGGGCCTGGCGATCGGAGGCATCATCACCGCCGCCGGCAATCTCTGGTGCGCCCTCGCCGCCAGCTATCCGGAGTTCATCCTGGCCCGGTTCGTTGCCGGGGCCGGAGCGGGGCTGATCGTCACGACCGGGCAGATCGTGCTGGCTGATATCACGACTCCGGAACGGCGCGGGCGGATGGTGTCGATCTACCAGGGCACGTTCATCTTCGCGGCCGGCATCGGCCCGTTCCCCGGCGGATTGCTGTCGGAGCATTTCGGCCTCACCGCCCCGTTCCAGGCCTATACGATCGCCGGGCTTGGCGCGGCTGCGGTGGCCTGGTTCGCGGTCGGGGAAACCCGGGGCTTCGGACAACCAGCGTCACGTGCCAAGGCCGGCAGCGGCATGACCCTGGTCGCGCAGTTGCGGCGACTGGCGGGACTGAGGGGCTATGTCCTCGCGTGCATGGTGTCGCTGGCGAACGCGGCGGCGCGCACCGGG
>CAMCDA010000065.1 GCA_945873195.1 Asaia bogorensis | reverse complement strand
AAGATCGAGATCACTCTGTCGCGTAAATTCGGATGGGAGTGGAAGAACGCCAAAAGTGCTTCGTCGCTGAGGCTCGCCGTCGCCATGGGTCCGATTCCCTTATCGAGGAGGCGTCAAAGTACTCCCCACAACGTTGAATCGCACCCCATTATAGGCATATATCTGCGCCACATCGTAGGATGTGCCAGAATATGTGCCCACTGTTATCAGCGCCGCTCGACGTGGATGATTTTAGAGCATGGGGTGCGGACCCACCATGCCAACGCTGGTGCCGGGGCGCATGACGGAAGCCCCTACCGATAAGTGTGTCGTGATCGCAAGGTCCGCACGCCAGGGCCGGTGCGACCCGGTCCTGGCGTGCGCCGAGACTATTTCAGCTTGCTAAGCACGCCGTCACGGAACCGATGCATATTGTCCACCGTGCCCTGCAGCGATTGGTTGGCGCCGTAGCCGAACAGCCGCACATCGACGGCGCTGACACCCAGCGCCTTCAGGTCGTTGATGTCGGCCACCCACTCGGCGTCGCTGCCGGTGAACATCTCCCGCTCCCCGTCGATCTTGCTGCTGGCCTTCACGCCCGGCCCCGACAGCACGCGCAGGGCGATCGTGATCTCCTTGGGGTCTCGCCCGCCCTTCTCACAGAAGCCACGGAACCGCTCCAGGCCCTTCTTGAACAGGCTCAGCGTGTTCATCGGGTGCTGCGGATTGGTGCCGACCGGATACCAGCCATGGGCATAGCGCGCGGTCCGTCGCAGCGCCGGCGCGCTCTCGCCGCCAACCCAGATCGGGATCGGCGTCTGCACCGGCTTCGGCGTGAACACCACGTCATCGAACTTCACGTATTTGCCGTTGAACTTCGGCTCATCCGCCGTCCACAGCTCCTGGCACGCGGCCATCCATTCGTCGGTCACGTGGCCGCGGTCATCGAACGGCGCGGCGCCGATCGCCTCGAACTCCTCGCGGCACCAACCGACACCGATGCCGAGCGTCAGCCGCCCCTTGGACAGGTAGTCGATGGTCGACAGCAGCTTCGCCGTCAGCACCGCCGGACGGTGCGGCACGACCATGACCGACAGCACGAAGCGCAGCCGCTTGGTCAGCGCGGCGATATAGGCCGTGGTCGCCAGCTGCTCCAGCCATGCCGCCGACGCGCCGGCGGGAAACTCGCCCGTGCCCGTATAGGGATATTTCGAGTCGAGGTTGCGCGGAACCATGATGTGGTCGCTGATCGTGACGTAGTCGAAACCCAGCGCCTCACCCTCGGTGACGATCTTGACCAGGCTGTCGGGCTCGATCAGCGGGCCCGATGTCGGGACGTTGAAGCCAATTTCCATGACGTGTCTCCTGTATTCCTAACGCACCTTGGCCACGACCTCGTCGCGGAACCGGCGCATGTTATCGATCGTCGCCGCCAACGTCGGGCCGAACAGCCCGGCATCGAACGCGGTGATGCCCACGTCCCGCAGCGCCTTGATGTCGCCCACCCAGTCATCGGCGTTGCCGGTGAACAGTTTGCGCTCCCCGTCCACCATGCCCTTGGGCTGCGCCGAGGGGTTGGACGACACGCGATAGGCCACGCCGACGACATTCGGATCGCGCCCCGCCTTTTCGGTCAGGCCGCGCAGCTTGGCCACGCCGCCCTTGAACCGGTTCAGCGTATCCATCGGGAACTGCGGATTGGTGCCGATCGGATACCACGCATCCCCATAGCGCGCCGTGCGCCGCAGCGCCGGCCCGCTCTCGCCGCCGATCCAGATCGGGATCGGCTGCTGCACCGGCTTCGGCGGGAACAGCACGTCCTTGAACTTGACGTATTTACCGTCGAACTTCGGCTCATCCGCGGTCCACAGCTCCTTGCAGACCATCATCCATTCGTCCGTCACCGCGCCGCGTTCGGCGAACGGTGGCGCGCCGATGGCGATGAACTCCTCCTCGCACCAGCCCGCGCCGATCCCCAGCGTGATCCGCCCCTTCGACAGATAGTCCAGCGTTGCGAGGATCTTCGCCGTCAGCACCGCGGGACGATGCGGCACCACCATGACGGAGGTGACGATCCGCAGCTTCGACGTCGCCGCCGCGATAAAGGTCGCCGCCGTCAGCTGCTCCAGCCGAGCGGCGGCCGCGCCCGAGGGGAATTCCCCCGAATCGGAATAGGGATATTTCGAGGCGATCGAGGTCGGGATCATCACGTGATCGCTGACGGTCACGTAGTCGAACCCCAGCTGCTCTGCCTCGGTCGCGATGCGAATAAGGCTGTCTGGTTCGATCAGCGGGCCGCTGGTCGGGGCGCTGCAACCGATCTGCATGGTGTTCCTCCCGGGTGATTGTGTTGGTGGTGATTGCGTTGGGCGGGGCGATAGCACACGATGGGCGCCCGGCTGGCAACGGGGGGAGGCCTGGGTGAACTTCGGCATTCATATCGGGCCGCGCCGACCGGGGAGTGCATGGAGACGCTGGCGTCCATTGGACCCACGGCATCGCTTCGCCGGGGATGTTATACGGAAGGCAGCATGGACAGGACCAACGGGATGATGTCATTCGGCCGCCGCGCCACCCCAAGTGGTGCCGCCTTCGCACCCGTAAACCGCAACCGGACCCCGCGCCGATGACCGACCTCGCCTGGATCAAATCCGCCCCGCTCGACGATGTGATGGCCGCCGCGGCCGCTCGGCGCGACGCCACGTTCGGCCGCCTGGTCTCCTACTCCCGCAAGGTGTTCATCCCGCTGACCAAGCTGTGTCGGGATGTCTGCCACTACTGCACCTTCGCCGAGACACCAAAGGCCGGAAAGCCGGTCTTCCTGTCGAAGGAGGAGGTCCTGGCGATCGCCCGCGCCGGCCAGGCAGCCGGCTGCACCGAGGCGCTGTTCACCCTGGGTGACAAGCCGGAACTGCGGTACCGCGCGGCGCGGGAGGCATTGGCCGAACTCGGCCACGACACCACGATCAGCTATCTGCGCGCGATGTGCGAGGCGGTGCTGAAGGAAACCACGCTGATTCCGCATGCCAATCCCGGCGTCATGACGCGCGAGGAGATCGCCGCCCTGCGCGAGGTCTCGGCGAGCCAGGGCGTGATGCTGGAATCGACCAGCACGCGGCTGTGTGAGCCAGGCGGCGTGCATTACGGATCGCCCGACAAGCACCCCGCCGTGCGACTGGAAACCATCCGCCTGGCTGGCGAACTCGCGGTGCCGTTTACCACCGGCATCCTGATCGGCATCGGGGAGACGATCGACGAGCGGTTGGACGCGCTCATGGAAATCCGTGCCCTGCACGAGAAGTACGGCCACATCCAGGAAGTCATCGTGCAGAACTTCCGGGCCAAGCCATTCACCAAGGCATCCGGCGCGGACGAACCCGACCTGAACGATCTGTGCTGGACCATCGCCGCCGCGCGCCTGATCCTGCCGGCCGATGTGCATGTACAGGCGCCGCCGAACCTCTCGCCCGGCGTCTATCAGCGCCTGATCGCCGCCGGGCTGGACGATTGGGGCGGCGTCTCGCCGGTCACCATCGACCACGTCAACCCTGAAGCCCCCTGGCCGGAACTCGACGCGCTGGCGAAGGCAACGGCGGACATGGGCAAGATCCTGGTCGCCCGCCTGCCCGTCTATCCGGAGCATGTCGCAGATCCGGAACGCTGGCTGTCGCCCAAAGTGGCGCCACGCGTCCGCCAATCCGCCGACGCCGAGGGTTGGGCCCGCGACGATGGCTGGGCACCCGGCGAGACGGTGATCCCCCAGGCGAAGCCCGCCCTGCTGACCGAGGTCGATGCGGCGATCGAAGCCATCCTGGCCAAGGCCACCGCCGGCAAGCGCCTGGACGAACCCGAGATCATCCGCCTGTTCGCCGCCCGCGACGTGGACTATGACCGCGTCATCACGGTGGCCGATGAATTGCGGCAAGCTGTCAGCGGCGACGTGATTCGTTACGTTGTCAACCGGAACATCAACTACACCAACATCTGTTATTATCGCTGCAAGTTCTGCGCCTTCTCGAAGGGCAAGACGCACGAGGCCCTGCGCGGCACGCCCTATGACCTGGAGATGGGCGAAATCGTCCGCCGCTCGGTCGAGGCGTGGGAGCGCGGCGCGACCGAGGTCTGCCTCCAGGGCGGCATCCATCCCGACTACACCGGCAACACCTACATAAAGATCTGCGAGGCCATCAAGGAAGCCGTGCCGGGCATGCACATCCATGCCTTCTCCCCCCTGGAAGTCACCCAGGGCGCCGCGACGCTCGGCAAGCCGGTGCCGGACTTCCTGGCCGAACTGAAGGCGGCGGGATTGGGAACCTTGCCGGGAACGGCGGCGGAAATCCTGGACGACGAAATCCGCGATATCATCTGTCCCGATAAGATCAACACCGCCGAATGGGTGCACGCCATCCGATCGGCTCATGAACAAGGCCTGCGGACGACGTCCACCATCATGTATGGACATGTCGAGGGGCCGCTGAACTGGGCGCGCCATCTTCTGGTGCTGCGCGACCTGCAGGCCGAAACCGGTGGCTTCACCGAATTCGTGCCGCTGCCCTTCGTGCACATGGAGGCGCCGATGTATCTGCGCGGCCTGGCGCGCAAGGGGCCAACCGTGCGCGAGGCCGTGCTGATGCATTCCGTGGCGCGGCTCGTGCTGCACCCGCTGATCACGAACATCCAGACATCGTGGGTGAAGATGGGGCCCCAAGGCGCGGCGATGTGCCTGCAGGCCGGCGCGAACGACATGGGCGGCACGTTGATGAACGAAAGCATCTCCCGCGCCGCCGGCACGCAGCACGGGCAGGAATTCCCGCCCGAGGCGATGGAAGGCCTGATCAGTGGCATCGGCCGGGTCGCCGTGCAGCGTAGCACCGCCTATGGCGGGGTATCGAACGAACGCCGCGTCGCCTCGTTCGACGCGCTGGAACTCACGCCGGTGATCCAGACACCACCGCGCAAGGTGGCGGCGGAGTAGAGCCCCGCCGCCGGCCTATTGTCCGCCCGTGGGCGTGGTCCGCTTCCCCTTTGCTGTTGGGGCATAGTCGTCATAAGGTTCCGATGGCAGCCGACTTCCGGCGTGCGCAGTCCCCGCGCGCGGAACCGGTGACCGCCGAAACAAGGAAGCATGAGGAGTCCAGGCCATGTCCGACAAGCCGAAAGGTCGCATCCGCCACGTGGCAATGAGCGTTGCCGATCCGTGGGAAACCGCCGCGTTCTACAGGGACTCCCTGGGGCTTGAGGAAGTCGCGGAACTGGACGGCCCGCTGGCCGAGGGCGTGTTCCTGACCGACGGCGTCGTCAACCTGGCACTGCTGCACTTCAAGTCCGATGAGGCGGCGCAGGGCACCGGCAAGGATTTCGTCGGCCTGCACCATATCGGCTTCTGGGTCGACGATGTGATCAAGACCGGGGCGGATGTGCGCGCGGCCGGCGCCAAGTGGATCATGGGCGATCCGACCAATCCGGACGGCTACGAGATCAAGTACACCGACCTGTCCGGCGTGATCTTCGACCTCGCCGCGCATGGCTGGGCCGGCTCGCAGAAGAGCCCCGGCCAGCCGGACAACCAGGTGCACATGAACCCGCACCGTCGCCTCGCGAAGTTCGACGCGCGGCGCGAGGCGGCCCAAAAGGCGCTGGAAGCCCGCAAGGAAAAGGTGGCGGAGCCGGTCTGACCGTCGGGCGTCCCCGGGCAGACCAAGGCTCGGGGACGGCCGCTATCCGGTCGTTATACTTCGCGCCAGACCTTGCCCCGCTTGCGGACCGGGTCGAGCAGCGACCAGTCTCCCTGGGGCAGGTCGTGGCCCTTGGGAAAGGGCGGACGAGGGTCCATGCCAAGCGATACCATGACACGGTCGTCACGATAGTAGCACTGCAGGACGATGCGGGTGGTCAGCGTCAGGTCGACGCCGCCCTCGGCGCGGAGTTTCTCGCACACCTCCTCCTGCTCCGCTTCGCCCAGGGCGGCGAAGTTGCCACCCGCCAGGCGATCGAGCAGGGCGAGCGTGTTGTGCACGCTGGTCGCGTCGCGGCCGATGGACCGCGCGATGTCGGCCTGGATCAGTGCATCGTCGGCGCCGGGGACATTGAACTCCGCGCTGGCGGGGATCATGCGGGCGCACATCGCCGCGAGTGTGACCTTCTCCGCATCGGTGAGGGTGGGGTCGCCCCAGGTGGGCGCCGGGTTGGCCATGGTGCCGGACATGGTGGGGTTCCTCAATCGAACAGCGTGGCGAGGCGCTGCTTCATCTGGTCGGCGATGTAGAGCGCGAGGGCCTGGATGGTGGACGTGGGATTGACGCCGCCCGAGGTGGTGAAGATCGAGCCATCGACAATGAAAAGGTTCTTCACGTCATGTGACCGCCCCCAGCCGTTGACGACGCTGCGCGCGGGGTCGCCGCCCATGCGAGCGGTGCCGAGCAGGTGCCAGCCGCCGTTGAGGATCGGGCGTTCGACGCCGATGTCCCAGGCTCCGGCCTCACGCAGGCATTCGGTCGCGCGGGCAATGGCGTGGTCGAGCATGCGGTTGGAGTTCTCCGAGATCGTGTAGTCGATCTTCGGTGACGGGATGCCGTGCGCGTCCTTCAGCACTGGATCAAGGGTAACGCGGTTGTGCGGCTCCGGCAGGTCCTCGCAGATCGCCGCGATGTTCATGCGATGGTTGTGGAGCTTGCGATAGATGCGGTGGTGGTCGGCGCCCCAAGGCAGGCGGCCGTTGGCCATGGACTGCTGCGCTTCCAGAATGGCGCCGACGCCGCGGCCGAACTGCCAGGAATAGCCGCGCACAAAGCCGCGGGAGGGGTCGGTTTCGTAGAACTGATGGCTCCAGAGTGAGAGCGGCGGGCCGCGATTGCCGTCGGTCTCCTGGTCGAAGTAACCCCAGATGCTGGCATAGGGGTGGAACATCAGGTTGCGGCCGACCTGGTCGGAGGAATTCGCCAGGCCGTTGGGGAATCGTTCGGATTTCGAGTTCAGCAGAAGGCGGGGGGTGCCGATGCCGTTCGCGGCCATCACCACCACATGGGCCGGCTGGAACTGCTCGACGCCGTCCTTGTCGTAGTAGATGGCGCCGTTGGCCATGCCGGTCGCGGGGTCGACCGTGATCTCCCGCACGCGCGCACGGGTGCGGAGTTCGACGCCCGCGCGGATGGCGTGCGGCCAATAGGTGATGTCGGTGCTGGCCTTGGCCCCCTGCGCGCACCCCGCGATGCAATGGCCCAGATTGATGCAGGGCGCTCGGCCTTCATACTCCCGTGTCGTCACCGCGCAGTCGCTGGGCCACCAGTGCCAGCCGAGGCGGTTCATCGCCTCCCCGAGCATGCGTCCGGACCGGCCCATGGGCAGGGGATCCATGGGTGGTGTCTTCTGGGGCGGATAGGCGGGATCGCCTGTCATGCCGGAGACGCCGGTCATACGGTCGTTCTCGGCAAAGAACGGTTCCAGCGCCGCGTAGTCCACGGGCCAGTCGTCGGCCACGCCGTCGAGGGACTTCACCTTGAAGTCCGACGGATGCAGGCGCGGGTAATGGGCGGCATACAGGATGGTGCTGCCGCCAACCGCGTTGAAGTTCAGCACCTTGATCGGCGAGTTGTCATCGTTGATCGGATAGTCCGACCAAAGCTGGCGCCGGTTCGGCGACGTGGCCATGTCAGCGAACTGCCGAGCCTCCCAGTCCCGCCCGGTGGATGGGTAGTGGGCGGGGTTCTGCCAATCCCCCTGCTCGAGGCAGAGGATACGCATCTTGGTTTCGGCCAGAGACCATGCCACCGCGGCGCCGGATGCGCCGGAGCCGATGATCAGGACGTCTGCGGGTTCGAGTTGCGGCATGGGCTTCCTCGGTCGGACAGCTTGGGAAAGGTGTGCCGTCCTTTGAGCGATTTAGAGCGCAAGTGCATGAACGGCGGAAGTGGGGTTCCCGCCAGTGCGACGGGCGCGGGATGAAAATATGGCTCAGGACGCGATGCGGCTATCCAGCATCGCGTCAGGGTTCAACGCCGGCAGGTTCGGCGATTGATGAAACGCGAGGGTGGCGTTCATCAATCCGTCCGAAGCCCCGAACGGCGCGCCCCCCTACCGCGACGCCGTCCGCTTGCGCATGTTCCAGAACACGACGTGCTCCGGCATGCTGACCACACCTTCCAGCGTATCCCGCCAGACCGCCGGCAGCAGATACTGGCCGTAAGGAATAGCCAACGTGATCTCCATCGCGCGCTGCTGGAGATCGACCGCCAGCGCCCTGGCCTTCCCCGGATCGGTTTCCTTCAGCCAAGCGGACCGGAGTTCCTCGTAGCGGTCATCGCACGGCCAGCCGGGGAAGGACTTCTCGCAGCGGGCCGGCAGCAGGATGGAGAACGCGGGATTGGCGCTGGATACCTGCCCACCCGTGGTCAGCAGGATGTGCCAGCCATTCGGCCCGGGGCCTTTGACGGTGCGCCGAGACGTCACCGTGGCCCAGTCAACCGTTTGCAGATCCACGTTGACACCGGCTTTGCGCATCGCCTCCACCAGCACCAGCGTCGCGTTGTGCTGCATCACCTGGTCGGTCGCGTCCAGCACCACGATCGGCTCGTTCTTGTAGCCGGCCGCCCGCATCATCTCGATGCCGCGCTTCAGGCGCACCGCCTCGGGGTCCTGCGACAACAGCAACTCGGTGCCGGCCTCGGACCCCGTCGCCGATCCGCACATCATCAAAGCGCCGCAGACCTGTCCGTCCGTCAGGTTGCCCATCACCGCCATGATCATGTCCGGCTGGATCACGAAGTTCTGCACCGCGCGCCGGATGCCCATATTGTCGAACGGCGGGTTGGTCCAGTTCAACCGCATATGCCCCTGGATGCCAACGGGCCAGATCGAGCGCACGACCAGGCCCTTGGTCTTGCGCAGATCCTCGATCAGGTCGGGCGGCGCGAACTGGATGAAGTCGATTTCGCCCGTCTTCAGCGCGCTGACCTGCGTGGTCGGGTCCGTCAGGTTCAGCCACTCGACCCGGTCGACATGCACGCGCTTCCCGCCGGCGATGCCGGATGCCGGTTCGGCCCGCGGCACATAGCCCGGGTTCTTCAGGTAGACGACCTTGCTGCCCGCCACCCACTCATCACGCTTGAAGATGAACGGGCCGGACCCGGTCGGGTCGGTCAATTGCTTGTTGGCCGGCAGCCCGTCGACAACGCGAGCGGGAAAGATGAAGGTCGGCACGGCGGATGGCTTGCCCAGGCTGCTGATCAACTGGGGAAAGACGTCCTTCAGTTTCAGCGAGAAGGTCGAGGCATCCACGGCGTCCAGCGACGCCAGGCTCTGGGCAACGTATTGCCCGGCCGAATCGACCACCATCCAGCGCTTCAGCGAGGCGATGACATCGGTCGAGGTCACGGGCGCGCCGTCCGAAAACCGCAGATCGGGACGCAGCTTGAACGTATAGTCCAACCCGTTGGCGCTGACGGTCCAACTGTCGACCATCTGCGGCCGGACCGTCATGGTCTCATCCGTGCCCAGCAGCGTGTCGTAGACCATATAGGCGTGGATGCGGGTCTGCGGGGCGATGGTCCACAGCGGGTCGAGACTGCGAAGGTCACCGTTCATCACCGCGCGGATCGTAACAGAATCGGACTGGGCGTGTGCCGGCGTCCCCACGCTCAGGCCCCCCGCGACAGCCAGTGCCGTGGCCAAACGCATGGCCAGTCGAGTCGATTTCTCCAGCATGTTGATCATGATCGCTCCTCCCGAGAGCGTTCGGCTCCATCTGACCCGCCTGTGTGACGATGGCCCTGGACCGAAGATCATCATGATGGGACCGGTTTCGTGTCGGGGGCAAGCTTGGCCGAGGCCGGAGCGGCCGTCGCGGCGGGCCCAGGCAGGAGAACCGTTGCGTGTTACGATTCAAACCAGATGCGCGATCGAAATTGTGCGTAGGGATCAGACGCCAAGCTGGCGCCGCGCGATTGCCACGCGCAGCGAGGGCGGAAGACCGACCCGCTCAAGGGGCCGGTCCGCGAAAGTCCGAGCAGCCGGTTCGGATCAACCGGCCGCTCTCCCGAGGATCAGTGCTCCAGCGGCCCCAACAGACCCAGCTCCATCGCCTTGATCTGCAACGCCAGGTACTTCGAGTTGATTCGGCACTGCCCGATTCCGCCGGCGATGAACCACACGCCTTCCTGAGGCGTGCGCTTGTACATGTTGTTCAGATCACCGTTCGGCCCGATGCCCCAGACCTCGCCAATCTTTTCCGCCATGGCATCGCCCAGCGACCGGCGCACCAACTCCTTCTGGGGGAAATATCCGGTCGCCAATACGATGACATCGGCGGGGACCGTCTTGCCATCCTTCAACAACGCGCCATCGCCGACGAAACGCTCGATCGTTTCGTACTGCAACAAGCCGATCTCGCCCTTGATCATCAGCGCCGAACTGCCCGCATCCAGGTTGTAGCCACCGCCACGGCGGAAATACTTCATCTGGTGGCCGGCTTCGTCCTCGCCCATGTCATGCTTGAACCCGATGGCCTTGAGGCCCTGGATCAGATCCTTGTCGAGTTCCAGCATCCGTTGCGCCACCGCCTTGTAGCCCTTCACGGTCAGCGGCGGCGTGGCGGAAGCGATGATCAGATCGGTATCATCGTGCAACCCACCCTCGTCGTAGATCGCCTCGTTCAACCGCGCGCTCGGGTTGATGGTGACCACCGTCGTGGAACCGCGCTGGATCAGTGTCGTATTCACGCCATGGCTATGCAGATCCATCGCGATATCGTTGGCACTGCTGCCGGTCCCGACGATCAGCGCGTTCTTTCCCTTCCAAGCGGCACCGCTGTCGAACCCTTCCGAGTGAAACACAGTTCCCTGGAAATCGCCCAAACCGGGAATGTCTGGAATCATCGGATAGGAACTGACTCCGTTCGCGAATACCAGGTGCTTGGGACGGATGACCCGTTCGGTGCCGTCCCCGCGCCGCACCGTCGCGGTCCAAACCTTCAGTTTCTCGTCCCACTCGCCCTTCACGAACTCCGTGTCGGTCCAGCAATTGATCTCCAGCGCGTTGGCGTAGAACTCGAACCAGTCACCCAGCATGTCCTTGGGAATGTAGACGGGCCAGGTCGCCGGGTAATCCAAGTACGGCAGATGATTCAGCTGGATTGAATTATGGAGCGCCAGCGAATGGTAGCGCTTGCGCCACGAATCGCCGATGCGCGGCCATTTCTCCACCACCAGCGTATCCACGCCCAGCTGGTTCAGACGGGCCGCGACCGACAGGCCGGACTGCGCCCCACCGATTACGAGCACCGTCGGGTCCCGGTCCTCGTATGCCCGCGCTTTCCGTCGCACATCGGCCCAGTTGTCGCCGCCGAAATTACGGGAATACGCCGACCCGGTGGGACGGTTGGCGCCAATCATTTCCTCGTGCCCAGTGATGGACTGCAAGGTTGTCGATATCTGCCAGGCCTTCACCGTGCCGTCGGTATCGGGAGACAGGCGAAAGATGCCCGCGCCGCCCCCAACCGCGGTGGAGAATTCAAAAATCGCCTCGATGCTCTCGACGCCCACCCGCTTCACATAGCGCGGCGCGCGGCGCCCTTCCGGAAACCGGAAGCCCCGTGCTTCGACCCTTGCCTGTTCAGCAGCGAGCCTGGCGGCGATGTCATGGGAACCGGCAACCGGCGTGTAATACCACGTAAATGCAAGAACATCGCGCCAGTGCGACTCCTCGTGGAACAGACCAGCGATGCGTCCGATATCTCGTGAGCCGAGAGCCGTTTCGAAATCGGCGAGCCAGCGGGCGGCAGTTGCCTCGGCTTCTTCGCCGCGTTGGAAGGCCTGCAAGTCTTGATTGACGAGATCCATGTGATGCGGTTCCAGATTGCTTTGTCCACGACGGAATGAATGACCATCGACCCGGTCCTGCATCGCGGTCACGACGCGAGACCCCCGATCTCACCCATTTGAACCACTGACGGTAATGCCTTGATGGGGCGTTGACCACCCTTGAGCTCCGCTGTCTGGTCGCATCCTGATGCGCGGTGTGGAAACCGTGCCGTTCTTGCGACGCCCAATGGGGGCTTTGTCAGATCCATTGACTTGCAAAGCGGCGTAGATTGGCCAGCGCGCATCGTCCAGCGGACCGCCGCCAACCGCCCACCCGCAAAGCCGCGCCTCGTGATGACCCCAGTATGTGCATTTGCTGAATATGCAGTCAAAATCTGCCGCAATAGAGAGCGGAGCGATGCATAAACACCGCCGACACAGCGAGCCATATCGCCATGCGTTCGGCCTTTGTGTGAAGCGTGGCGTCTGTAGTGAGGCATGCCGCCTTCCCCATTGCTCGCTGGTACACAAATTGCGCAACGGATGTTTCATACAGGCGATCTGAAAAAATCGCATGGACCAACCGATCGCCGATGTGCGCCCGCACTTGGGTGAAACCTGAAGGAGGGCCGCGTCATTTTCGCCATCCCCGATGCGGCCGGCCTGGCCGCGCTCGCCACCAGCCTCGGCATCAACCTCAGCCAGGAGGAAGCCGCGCTTTACCTGCCCGTCTTGCGCGATGCACTGCGGGAGTTGGACCAGTTCGTCCAGTCACGCACCGATGAATCCCCGCCATCACTGGCCTTCCCCGAGCGTGCCCGCGGCTATCGCCCGTCATTGGCCGAGGATCCCTATCGCGCCTGGCTGTGGAAATGTGGCTTTGGCGGCGCCGATAGCGGCCTGCTCGCCGGCAAGACCGTCAGCTTCAAGGACCATATCAGCGTCGCCGGCATCCCGCAGGTGTTCACCTCGCAGGCCATGGAAGGCTTCGTGCCCGACACCGACGCGACCATCGTCACCAAGGTGCTCGCCGCCGGTGGCCAAGTGGTGGGCAAGCACATGATGAACGGGTTCAACGGCGACTATGGCCGCCCGCTCAACCCCCACGATCCAGAGCGGGTCACCGGCGGTTCCTCCTCCGGTAGCGGCGCGGCCCTGGCGGCGGGGGAGGTCGATATCTCCTTCGGCGGTGACCAGGGCGGCTCCATCCGGTTGCCGGCGGCCTATTGCGGCGTGGTGGGACTGAAGCCGACTTTCAGCCTGGTATCGCATTTCGGCGCCGGCTTCGCGTTTGAACAGAGCGTCGACCATGTCGGCCCGATGGCCCGGAACGTCGAGGACGTCGCCCGCGCGCTGCAGGCGGTGGCTGGCTATGACGACCTCGATCCCCGGCAGCGGCGCGGCATTCCGGACGGGATCGACGCGCTGTCCGGCCTCGACGGGGGCGTGAAGGGGTTGCGCATCGGCATCCTGGAGGAAGGCTTCGCCGAACCGATCGAACCGGACGTCGCCGCCGGCGTGATGGCCGCCATCTCGACGCTGGAGAAGTTGGGGGCGGAGGTCTGCCGCATCTCGCTACCCGCGCATCACGAAATTTCCGCCGCCTATGCCGGCTTGGTGTTCGAGGGCGGGCTTGCGCTGTTCCAGACCGGCTTCTTCGGGACCGGCGCGAAGACCTATTATCCGGCCTCGGTGATCACCGCGATCAGCCGAATGTGGGCGCAGCACGCCGACCTGATGCCGCCGCGCGCCAAGTTGAACCTGCTGATCGGCCTGTTGTCGCGGCAGAACTTCCATGGCGGGGTCTACGCAAAGGCGCATAATGTTCGGGCCGGCTTCGTCGCCGCCTTCGACAAGGCATTGACCGAGGTCGACGTCCTCGCGCTGCCCACGGCACGCATCGTCGCGCCATACCCGGACGCGATCCCGGACGATCCGCTCGCGGCGATCGACATGAACCTGCGCCGCAACTGGATGCTGAGCGGGACCGCCGACAATACAAAGCCGACCAACTACACGGGCCATCCGGCGCTCGCGGTGCCTTGCGGCAAGATCGGCAAGTTGCCGATCAGCCTGCAACTCATCGGCCGCCATATGGAGGACGCGCTGCTGCTGCGCGTCGCCCATGCCTACCAGAAGGCGGTGGACTGGCCGGCGATCACCTCCGTGGGGTGATCGCCCCAACCCAGCGGATCAGTATTCGTCGAAAATCCGCTGCAGTTCCGCGGTATCGCTTGTGTGAGCCAGCGCGATCGCCAGCAGGACAGCCGCCTTCTGTGGATTGAGGTTGTCGGCGGCAATCGTGTTTTCCTCATGATTGTTACCGCCGACCAGGACCCGGCCTTCACCGACCCGGGCGGACCGCACCACGGTGATGCCCTCCGCCACCAGGGTCTTCACCGGTTCGACAAAGGCGCCGAGCGCACCGGCGCCGACACCGGCGAAGACGAGGCCGGTGGCACCGAGGTCGACTGCCGCGCGGGCCAGGCCAGCGTTGGAGCCGGTGTGGGGGTAGATGACCTCCACCATCGGGAGGCGTTCGACGGCCTGGATGTTGAACTCCGTGTCGAACGTGTGCCGCCGCCGGACGGCGTGGTAGATGACGATGCGGTCCGGATCGGCATAGCCGAGGACACCCAGGTCGCGGCCGCGGAAGGTCTGCACCTGGTAGGTCGAGGTTTTCGTCACATCGCGCGCCGAAATGATCTCACTGTTTGTCACGGTCAGCACACCCATGCCGGCCGCTTCCGGGCAGGCCGCGACGCGCACCGCGTTCAGCAGATTCAGGTGGGCATCGGTGCTAAGCGCCGTGAAGGGACGTTGCGCGCCGACAACCACGACGGGCTTCCGCGTCCGCACCGTCAGATGCAGGAAGTAGGCGGTCTCCTCCAGCGTATTGGTGCCCTGCACCCAGACGATCCCATCGATGTCATCCCGGCCGGCCGCGCGATCCATGAACTGTGCGAGCTTGAGAATTTCGTCATGCGTGCCCTGCGGATGCGGGCCTTCGTCGTCGTAGACAATTTCCGCGATGTCATTGATCTCGGGCAGGGCCGCAACCATCTCCCGCCCGTTGAGCGGCGGCTTGCCGCTGAGGCGCACGTTGTAGCTGGTGTAATCAAGCCGGTCCTTCCCCTGGGCAGGCAGAGTGCCCGGCCCCTGCGACAAAAGGATGCGAGGACGTTTGACAGCCATCGTGGCGGCTCCTGAAGTTGGCGATGAAAAAGGGCGAGCCCGGCCCGTGGCCAAGCCGCGGGGTTAGCGATCGGCGTGGCGGATCAGCGCGTGCAACAGCACGTTGGCGCCGGCGGCGCAGTGTTTCGGCTCGCAGAACTCCAACTCGTTGTGCGACAGCCCGTCTCGACAGGGCACGAAGATCAACGCGGTCGGGCACAGGTTCAGCATATTGAACGCATCGTGACCGGGGCGGGTCCGCATGCGGGTCACGCTCAAACCAAGATCGGTGGCGACGGTTTCGGTCAGGGCGATCAGGTCCTCGGTGAAGAAGACCGGATCGCGACGGCGTTGCAGTGTCGTCTCGAAGGTCAGGCCCGTTTCGGTGGCAATTGCCTGGCTCGCAGCCTCGACCGCGGTGATCATCGATTCCAACCCATCCTTGTCGGGGTGGATCAGGCCATAACCAAACACTGCCCGGTGCGGGATGTTGATACGATTGTTCGGCCAGAGATCCATGGTGACGGCGCTGGCCGAACCCGCCGGTGCGTGGGCCTGGCCGATGCGATCGATCTCCGCGATCAGGCGCGCGGCGCCAACCAGGGCGTTGCGGCGGCGTCCGATCGGCATGCTCTGGATGTGAGCGTTTTCACCCAGGCACGTGACATCGGCCATCAGCGAATAGTGGCTGTGCGTGACCGCACCGACGGTGGTTCCCATCTCCTCGAGCAAAGGGCCCTGTTCGATGTGCAGTTCAAAATAGGCATCCACCGCGCGACCACCGACGGCGACAGCTCCCTTGTTGCGGATACGCCCCAGTTCGTCGCCGAAGGTTCGGCCATCACGATCGACGACGGCGTACGCGCTTTCCATAGGCAGGACGCCCGCGAATACCGCGGAGCCCATCAGCCCGGGGCTGAAGCGGGCACCTTCCTCGTTGGTCCAATTCACCACCTCGATCGATCGCCGGGTGGATCGGCTGGCCGCGTTCAGCGCCCGAACCGCGGCCAGGGCGCCCAGCACGCCCAACGGACCGTCGAACTTGCCGCCGGGGGACTGGGTGTCGAGGTGGCTACCGGCCAGCACGGGCGGCAGGGATGGATCGGTCCCCTCCCGCCGCGCGAACATGTTGCCCATGGCATCTGTCGTGACGGTCAGGTGCTCCTGCTCGCACCACAGCCGGAACAGGGCGCGTCCGTCGCGGTCTCCGTCCGTCAGGGCCATCCGGTCATTGCCGCCGCGTGGCAAGGCGCCAATGGCACCAAGGGTCATCAGGTCGGACCAGAGACGATCTTGATCGATGCGCATGACGGGGCGGCTCCGGTTCAGGCCGCGGGGAAGGTGCGCCCCCGGCTCGAGCCTGCATGCACGCAAGATTTGGGCCGGATGCGGATGCGCGCGGGGTTTCTTGCGTCGCTGACCGGGAACAAAGGGTCGCAACCATGGGAGATGGCGCAACCCGGTGCGGTTGCGGGTCGCCAGCCCCACGGTCGGCGACAAGCTCGGCGTTGACAGAAGCCAGGCTTATTGCTCCCGGAACGCCCGCTGGAAGCTGTCCAGCACCGGCTGCGCCAAATAACGGAAGAAGCTGCGTTCCCCAATCAGGATATGCCCCTCCACCGGCATGCCAGGGGCCAGGAACACACCCGGCAGCCGAGCAAGCTGTTCGGGGTCGACCGCGATATGGGCGCGGTAGACAGGCTGGTGGGTGACCTCATGCAAGGTCACGTCGGCGGCAACCCAGGTTACCTGGCCGTGCAGAAAAGGAACCAGGCGCTGCTTGAAGGCGGGAAGCCGTACCTCGGCCTTCAGCCCGGGCACAACGGTGTCGATGTCGTTCGGGCTGACATTCACCTCGGCCACGAGGCGGTCATACTGCGGCATCAGGTCCATGACCGGATCGCCCGGACGCAGCACCGCACCTATGGTGAACAACCTGAGATTGACGACTGTTCCGGGCTCCGGCGCGATGATTTCCCGCCTTGAGACAACATCGGTGGCGGCCCTCAGCCGTTCCTCAACCTCGGCCAGCTTGCCCTGAGCGACGATCAGGTCAGTGGAGGCTTCCTGCACCCGCAGATCCGTCACGTGCTGCATCTGCCGCCGGGACTCCACAATCGTGGCCTGGGCACGCTCGATCTGGCCACTGATCTCCCCGATCGATCCTTCAAGCCCGGCCATGGCCCTCTGCACCGCCAGCAGATCGGGCAGCCGAGCGAGGCCTTGTTGGAGGAGGGTACGGCGCATGGCCTCCTCCTGCTGGATCAGTTCGTATTGGCGTTTGGCGGCGACCAACTGGCCACGCGTGCCTGGGATCATGGCCTCATACTGGTCGATCCGGGCCTGCAACACCGAAACCTGGGTGAGCTGGCTGGCCTTCCGCGCCTCGAACAGCGCGCGCTGGGTCAGGACGGCGTCCTGGGCGCGCGCATGGATGGTGTCGAGCAGTTCGAGCGGAAACCGTATCTCCGCGCGGCCCTGCACTTCCGCGTTCAACCGGCTGATTTGCGCCAGCAGGACCAGCCGCTGGGTCCGATGCACCTCGGCCGTCACATCGGACTGCACGTCATCGAGGCGCACCAGCACTTGCCCGGCCTTCACGCGGTCACCGTCGCGGACCAGTATCTCGTGGACGATGCCGCCTTCGAGATGTTGGATGGTGCGGCGGCTCCCCTCGGCCTTGATGACACCAGGGGCAATGGCGGCCTCGGCCAGCGGCGCAAGCAACGACCAGCCCGCGAACCCGCCGATAAACACAAGACAGACCAGTGCGCCAACCAGCATCGGCAGTCGGATACGGGGACCGGAGGCGTCAAACGCGGGGGCCGGAGTGGCGAGGGCGATACTCATGCCGCGGTTCCTTCAAGCCGGCTGGATGAATGGGCGGGCACCTCCACCGGGCGCGCCGTCATCAGCCGCTTCAGCACCTCGGCGCGCGGGCCGAACAGGTCCATTGCGCCGTGGCGGAGCACCATGATCCGGTCAACAACCTGCATCAGGGACGGGCGGTGGGAGACCAGGACCACCGTGCTGCCTTCCGAGGTGAGTTCCTTGAGCGCGCGGGCCAGGCCGGCCTCCCCATCGCCATCCATGTTGCTGTTCGGTTCGTCCAGGACCAGGAACCGGGGGCGGCCGAACATCGCCCGCGCCAGTCCGATCAACTGCCGTTGCCCGCCCGACAGCGCCCGCCCGCCATCGGTGATTTCCGTGTCGTAACCCAGCGGCAGGCCCAGGATCATCTCGTGGCAACCGGCCAGCTTCGCGGCGTCGTAGACGGCGTCGGGTTCGGCATCCCCCATCCGCGCGATGTTGCGGAAGATCGAGCCGTCGAACAGCGCCACGTCCTGCGGCAGATAGCCGACATGGCGGCCGAAATCCTCCCGCAGCCAGGAAAACACATCCGCCCCGTCCAGCCGCACCGTGCCGGCCGAGGGCTTCAACGTCCCCACCAGCATCCGGATCAGCGTTGTCTTGCCGGCAGCCGAGGGTCCGATGATCGCCAAGGTCTCCCCCGGTTGCAGGGTGAAATTGACACCCTTGATGAGAGCGGCCCCCTGCCCAGGGAAAGCGTACGAGACATGATCGACCCGCAGATGCCCGGTGGGCGCCGGCAGCGGCAGGCCGGTCGGGCGCAGGCGCGGCAGGGAAAGGAACGCCTGCAGGCGGCGGAAGGACTGCCGCCCCTGCACCAACTGCTTCCACCCCCCGATCATCTGCTCTACCGGCCCCAAAGCTCGGCCCATGATGATGGACCCAGCGATGGAGGCCCCGGCTGTCAACTCCTGTTGCAGGACCAGATAGGCGCCGATGCCCAGGACGGCGATCTGCACGGCCAGGCGGAGGAACTTCGTGGCGGCGACCATCATGACCGCGCGGTCACTCGCGCGCTTCTGCGGCTGGGTCATGGCGGCGACGGACTCGCGCCACCGGTCGATCACGGCCGCCTGCATGCCCATGCTGTCGATGACCTCGGCGTTGCGGGCGATCGCCTCGGCACAGCGCTGGCTCGTCGTGGCGGCGGTGTTCACGTCCTTCAACAGGCGCGACGTCGTGAGTTCGGTCGTCACCGTCAGCGCGAACAGCAACAATGCCCCGCCGAGGGCCATCCACCCCATCAAGGGATGCAGCAGGAAGATGAAGCCGATGTAGATCGGCACCCACGGCACGTCATACAGCGACAGCATGGTAGGGGACGCGAGGAAGCCGCGGCAGACGCCCAGGTCGCGCAATGCCTCCATCCTGTAGGTCCCGCCGGCCAGCGCGCCCTCGATGGCGCGGACGAAGGCGTCGGGCGCGACCCGCTGCTCGATCCATGTGCCGACGCGTTGCAGGATCTGGCCACGCACGGCTTCCAACACCGCGAGAACCAGGATGGCGAACACCGCGAGGAGCGACAGATAGGCCAGCGTGTCCAGCACGCGGGTGGACATCACCCGGTCGAAGACCTGCATCATGTAGATCGAGGTCGTCAATTGCAGAAGGTTGATGACGCCACTGAAAAGACCAACCGCGATGAAATACCTCCGGCAGACGCCGACCGCCTGACGCAGGGGGGTGTCGGCGCGGGAGGAGTAGCCGGCTGGCAATATTGAGGGCGGGTGCATGGCGCTGCCTGCTGCGAAATGGTCGTGCCAATGGGAGACCACCTCGCGGCGCCGGTAGGGACAAAGTCCCCGCCGGCGCCGCCAGGGCGGCCCGAGGTCAGCCAGACGGATCAGAGCAGGAAATCGGTCGCGATCACGTCCGCAATGCCCGGCAGTCCGATTTCGAAGTCGCTCACGCCATCGCCGTTGATGTCGAACTGAAGCACGTCCGCCACCGTGTCGAAGCGAAGCTGCCCCGCTGCGCCGTTGAAGTTGGCGACCAGGACAAACGCCTGGTCACCGGCCAGCACCGGGTTGGCGTCGATCGCCGAGACATCGATCTTGTCGCCGTCGGCGCGGAGGAAGTCCGTTACGATATCGCGGGCCGATCCAATCGTCGTCTCGAATCGCGAGTCCCAGATGAAGGCGTCAGCGCCAGTGGAGCCGGTCAGTGTGTCGGTACCGGCCCCGCCCCGAAGCGTATCGTTGTCGGCGTCACCGTTCAGGACATCATCTCCGCCAAGCCCGGCGATCGTGTCGTTTCCGATTCCACCCGACAGGTTGTCGTTGCCATCCGTGCCGTTGATCTGATCATTGCCGGGCGTTCCCGGATCGGTCCGGCCTGCCGTCAGCCGAATATCTCCGAAGTTGTTGGTCGCATTGTTGGTGACCGAGAACGACGACGCCAGGTATGTCCCCTGCAGTTTGACCGTGAAGTCCGCGCCCGCGGTGCCGTCGATGCCGACCCGCAGGTAGGTGATCGAGTCCACCGTCTGCGCCTGAACCTGGCCGGCGGTGACCGCGCTGCCATTGCCGGCCACGACCGCCTGCAGGTTGGGCATCCCCATCAAGCGCACGAAATCGCCAGTCGCGGCATCGGTGATCGTGTCGATCCCGCTGTTCCAGACATCGGTATAGCGGAACTGGTCACTCCCCGCGCCGCCCGACAGCGTATCGGCGCCATTGCCGCCCACCAGCATGTCGTTGCCGTTCCCGGCATTCAGCACGTCAGACGCGCCATAGCCATACAGCTTGTCGTTGTAGCCCGATCCCGTCAGGTTCACCGCCTCGACATTGTAGAAATCGAGCTGGTAGCTGCCGTTGGCCGTCTGGTAGCGCGACCCGTACGGGATGCTGACAAGGGTCACGCCGCTGGTCGCCAGCGACATGTCGGCTATCATGAGGTCGGCCGTGCCGCCCTCCATATCCAGGAATTCACGCGTGCCCTTGCCAAGATACACCGTGTCGTTGCCGGCGCCGGTCCACAGCGTCTGGTCAGAGGACAGCGCGTTGAAATTCAGGATATCATTGCCCGAACCGGTGCGCAGCTCGACCTGCTCGATCGAGACCAGGCTGGTGCCGCTGTTGGACAACACGCCATTACCGGCCGCGCTCTGCGTCAGTTTTACCTGGTTGAGCTCTCCGCTGTAATTCCCGATGTATTTGTCGACGCCCGTCCCGCCGTTGATCACATCCTTTCCCGATCCGCCGTTCAGGACGTCGTTGCCGCCGTTGCCAATCAGGATGTCATCCAGACCGCCGCCGCGCAGGACATCGCCGGCCGAACCGCCCGTCAGTTCAAAAGCCTCGACCCCATAATAGTTCGTGGACATCGTACCGGCGGAGTCGCTGATCCTCTCTCCATACGAAATCGCACCCTGGGTGACCGAGCTCGTCGCGGTGGAATAGTCGACAGTAAGCCTGTCCGAAGCCCCGGCGCCCATATCGACCGAGTCGAAGCCGAGACCCGCGTTCACCCGGTCATTGCCGCCATTGGTGACGATGGTGTCATTCAACGCGAAGCCGGCGGTTGAGAGGACGTCGTTGGCGGCGCCGGTGGTCAGCTCCAGCTGCTCGATGTTACGGACATTCAGGCCCGCGCCCACGCCCTGCGCCACTGTCTGGCTCAGGGTCGCGTTAAACAGGACCGCGTTGAGTTGGGCCCCCTGGTTGCCATTCCACAGATCAACGTCGGCCCCGCCATCGACCTTGTCCAGGCCGGTGTCGGAATAGATCCGATCATTGCCGGCCCCACTGGAGAGGTCGTCGTTCTGGCCGAAGCCACGCAGTTCATCCGCGCCGGAACCGGACACAAACCTGATCCGCTCGACCCCGTAAAGGGAGAGTTCGTCGCCAGCCGTGGAAGCGTAGCGCCAACCATACGGGATGGAGCCGAAGCTGACATCCGCGGTTCCCACGCCTGACCAGTTCGCGAAGACGTAGTCGGTGCCCGATCCCCCGTCGACGACATCCCGGCCGCGCCCGGTCGTGATTTGATCGTCACCGCCTAACGTGGTGTAGCGGTCGTCGTATGCCTCGGCATTGCCGACGATTATGTCGTTGTTATCGGCTGTCGTGATGTCCAGCCGCTCGACATTCATGACCGAGGTCTGGTTCACGCCGCCAATGCGAAACAGCGCCTTGGTGTTGGCGGCGACGTTGATCTGGACGTTGATCGTCTCCACCCGGTCCTGGAAGTCGGAAATCCACAGATCGGATTCAGTGCCGCCATCAATGGTGTCGGTGCCGCGCCCGCCATGCAACGTGTCGTTGCCGGCATTGCCGATCAAGCGGTCGTTCAGGGAACCGCCCCACAGGTCATCCTCAAACGCGCCACCGATCAGGTCGAAGCTCTCGATGTTGTACAGATTGACCGAGCGGGTTGGCGCGCCACCATCGGAAAAGCGCCAGCCATAGGAGATGTCGGCCTTGGTGATGCCGCCCGCCGCGTCATTCCAGTCGAGCACGAGCCGATCACTGCCACCGCCGCCATCGACGTAATCATGACCCTTTCCCGAACGGATGATGTCATCGCCGCCATTGGTCGAGATCGAGTCGTCGTAGGCGAAGGCTGAGGTATCGATGACGTCGGCGCCGTTGCCGGTCGTGATCGTCAGGACCTCGGTGTTCGCGACCGAGGCACCGGTGGCGGTGACCGCGCTGGCGGACCCGTTCAGTTTGAGCTGGATGGAAACGCCTGAGTGGATGCCACTGTAGTCGACCACCCACCGATCCACGCCGGTACCCCCGTCCACGGTGTCGGCTCCGAGGTAGCTGTACATCGTGTCGTTGCCGCCGTTACCGAATATCTGGTCGTTCCCGTTGGTGGTGCGGAGGTCATCGCTGCCCGCCCCACCCTTGAGGATCACCGACTCGAAGTTCGCGTAGCCGCCATAGTTGGCAAAATCATCGGTATGCTCGGACCAGTAGCCACCGTTGTAGACGATGTCCTGGGTCAGGGATGACCAATCAATGGTAATCTGGTCGTTGCCACCGAGACCATCAATGTAGAACGACCCGGTCGGGGTGACCGTAATGAAGTCGTCGCCAGAGGTTGGCGTACCTGAAATGGGCATCTGTATCTCCCTAATGTAAAGTTCGCTAAATTTCTTCCGCTCCTCGCAGCGGACGTGTGAAATTTGGCCGCAGCCGCGTTCACTCACATTGATTGAGATCAAGGGATGCGAAGTTAAAGCAGTGACCGTAAAGGTGAACGCGGTCGATCCGGATTTATCCTCCGCCAAAACCGCCGAGGTGGCGGCGATTGAAAGCGAGGTCTCGTCGTTCTGAATGACCATGGTCGCCCGGTGCAACGCAGCCCCGCCCGGAACGGCGGGTGCGGTCACCGGACCGTTGCGCCGCCCCTGAGTTGCGCGATCCCAGCTTGCCGACTTGTCGATGATCGGGCGCCCCGGGCATTGTGCGTTCCTGCAAGGCTCAGGTGAGGAACACGCGGATGCCCAAGGACCTGCCCATCGGCTGCACAGGCAGCGGCGCCACCCATACCGGCACGGACCCGTTTGACGTGCCG
>CAMCDA010000064.1 GCA_945873195.1 Asaia bogorensis | reverse complement strand
ACGCGATCATCGAACCGCTCGACCATTACGTCAGAGCTCGCCTGCGCCCTGCCTGATTGGCGCAAGCACGGTTGTTTCCGTCGCCCGTTTGACCGCCGGCGTTCGGAGAACCCGCCACCTGCGTGCCCGTGGTTGTGCCCCTATTACCTCAGCCGCTTCCAACTGGTTGAATTCGTTCGTACCATAACGCTCGAACACGCTCCGGAATTTGATCATCCGCACACCCTGATGGGCTTCTGACCGGCGCATCCCAGGCCCCCAAAGAGGCCAGCATGAACCGGACAGATCGTGTGCTACCTAAACCGGACATATCGTGTGCTACTGACACCCCACCGGCCCGGCATGGTCCCGGCCATGGCATCGGTGTATAGGCAGGCACGAATTACCCGCCCGGCGGCCCCCTGCGGTTCAATACCAGGGGCCCCGGGACCTTTCGCCTGACCTGACCCCTGATCGCGGCCACCGGCCGCCCGGATATGCCATGAACGACGCACCCGCACCGCGCGATTATCGCGACACCGTCTTCCTGCCGAAGACCAGCTTCCCCATGCGCGCCGACCTCCCGAAGAAGGAGCCCGTGATCCTCGCACGCTGGGACGCGATGGACCTCTGGGGCAAGCTGCGCCAGGCGTCGAAGGGCCGCCCGCTGTTCATCCTCCACGACGGCCCGCCCTACGCGAACGGCAACATCCATATCGGCACGGCGCTGAACAAGATCCTCAAGGATGTCGTCAACCGCACCCGCCAGATGGCCGGCTTCGACGCCAACTACATCCCCGGCTGGGACTGCCACGGCCTGCCGATCGAGTGGAAGATCGAGGAAGAATACCGCGCCAAGAAGAAGGACAAGGACAACGTCCCCATCCTCGACTTCCGCGCCGAATGCAGGGCCTACGCCGCCCATTGGATGGGCGTGCAGAAGAACGAATTCCGGCGCCTGGGCGTCGAGGGCGACTGGCCGCAACGCTACGCCACGATGGATTTCCCCTCGGAAGCCTCCATCGCCAATGAAATCTGCAAATTCCTGCTGAACGGCGCGCTGTATCGCGGCCTGCGCCCGGTGATGTGGTCCCCGGTCGAGAAGACCGCGCTCGCGGAAGCCGAGATCGAGTATCACGACCACACCTCCACCACGATCTGGGTCCGCTTCCCAATCACCCAGCCGCCCGCCGCTGAACTCCGCGACGCCGCGGTGGTGATCTGGACCACGACCCCCTGGACCATGCCCGGCAACCGCGCCGTCGCCGCCGGCCCCGAATTCGACTACGCGCTGCTCCGCGTCGAGGGCACGGAACCCGGCTCGCTCGCCCGCCACGGCGAGAAACTGCTGGTCGCCCTGCCGCTGCTGCCGCAGTTCTGCAAGGACACCGGCATCACGACGCATCATCTGCTGCACGTCTACAAAGGCGAGGCCCTGGCCGGCACGATCTGCGCCCATCCCCTGCGCGGCCACGGCTACGAGCAGGACACCCCCATCCTGCTGGCCGATTTCGTCACCACCGAAGCCGGCACTGGCTTCGTCCACATCGCCCCGGGCCATGGCGAGGACGACTTCATCCTCGGGCGCGCCAACAACCTGGAAATCCCGGAAACCGTCGGCGATGACGGAACCTTCAACCCTTGGGTGCCGATCTTTGCCGGCAACCATGTCTACAAGGCGGCCGACGCGGTGTGCGACGCGCTGATCGCCGCCGGCAACCTGGTGGCGCGCGGCAAGATCGTCCACTCCTACCCGCATTCCTGGCGTTCCAAGGCGCCGCTGATCTTCCGCGCCACGCCGCAATGGTTCATCCGCATGGACGGGCCGGACCGCATCCGCGAAAAAGCCCTGCGCGCGATCGATAACACCAAGTTCGTCCCCGACCAGGGCCGCAACCGTATCGGCTCGATGATCGCCGCCCGCCCCGACTGGTGCATCAGCCGCCAGCGCGCCTGGGGCGTGCCGATCACGGTCTTCGTCGAGAAGCAGTCGGGCGAACCTTTGCGCGACCCCGCCGTCGTCGCCCGCATCGTCGAGGCCTTCCGGACCGAGGGCGCGGATTCCTGGTATTCCTCCCCCGCGTCCCGCTTCCTCGGCCCGGACCGGAACCCGGACGACTACGAGCAGGTGATGGACATCGTGGACGTGTGGTTCGAGTCCGGCTCGACCCACGCCTTCGTTCTGGAGGATCGGGGTCTGCCCTGGCCGGCCGACCTGTATCTCGAAGGCTCCGACCAGCATCGCGGCTGGTTCCATTCGTCGTTGCTGGAATCCGTCGGCACCCGCGGCGTCGCGCCCTTCAAGGCGATCCTGACGCACGGGTTCGTGATGGATGAGGGCGGGCGGAAAATGTCCAAGTCCTTGGGCAACGTCGTCGCGCCGGAAGACGTGATGAAGGACCTGGGCGGCGACATCCTGCGCCTGTGGGTGATGTCGTCCGACACGTCCGAGGACCTGCGCATCGGCAAGGAAATCCTCAAGCAGCAGGCGGAACTGTATCGCCGGCTGCGCAACACGCTGCGCTGGGTGCTCGGCAGCCTGGACGGGTTCTCGGACGCGGAAACCGTGCCGGTGGACCAGATGCCGGAGCTGGAACGCTGGGTCCTGCACCGCATGACCGAGATCGATGCCAAGATCCGCGCCGCGGTGGAAAGCTACGATTGGACCGGCGTCTACCCGGAGGTCCATAATTTCTGCGCCACCGACCTGTCGGCCTTCTACTTCGACATCCGCAAGGACGCGCTCTATTGCGACCGGCCGGACAGCCTGCGCCGGCGGGCGGCGCGGACGGTGCTGGACCATCTGCACCGCTGCCTGACCACCTGGCTCGCCCCCGTGCTGTGCTTCACGGCCGAGGAAGCCTGGTGTGCCCGGTTTGGGGAGGACAGCAGCGTCCACCTCCAGACCTTCCCGGAGATGCCGCACGCATGGCGCGACGACGCCCTGGCGGCGAAATGGGAGCAGATCCGAGCGATCCGCCGCCGCATCACCATCCCGATCGAGGAAGCCCGCGCCGCCAAGACGATCGGTGCGTCGCTACAGGCGAACGTGACGCTGAAACTGGCGCCGGATGAGGCGGAACTGCTGAACGAGGCGGAGTGGGCCGAGGTCGCCATCGTCTCCGGCGTTCATTCGGTGGCCGGGGAGGGCGACGAAATGGCCGCCATCCGTCCGGCCGAGGGCGAGAAATGCGCCCGCTGCTGGAAGGTCCTGCCGGAAGTCGGGACCCACGCGGCCCATCCAGGCCTGTGCGGGCGTTGTGCCGACGCGGTGGACTCCGGGCTGGTCTGCAAGGCGGTCTGACAGCGGTTGCTGGTGGGGAGGGAGGTTGGCCCCGGTCCCCTCTCCAGCGTCATGGGCGGGCCTGACCCGCCCATCGCCCGGGATTCCGACGCCGGTTGCGGTGCCCCATGCCAAACGCCGGGGTATGTGGCGATGGATGGGTCAAGCCCATCCATGACGAGGGGGAACGGCCGGTGCGAGGGGGCAGCCGATGCCTCCCTCCACAATCGAGGCGCCGTCCGCCAGCCTGGGCAAAGCCCCCCCCGTCAGTGCCCAGCCAAAATCCGGAACCGCTGGTCATCATCCGTCGCCATCTGGCCAGCCAGATCGACCTCCCACGACAGATACGCCCGCATCGCGTCCTCGACGTTCCCGGCCATCTCCCGCGCCCGCAGCCGCGTATCGTCCGCGGTCGTGGCCAGCTTCGTCGCCCCCGCCTCCAGCGACAGCCCCGCGGCGACCCAGGCCTTCGTCCCCCCAACCAGAGCCGCCACCCGCGCCCGCCCGGCCCATTCCGCCGCCGCCAGCTCCGCCAGCACCCCGTCCGAGGACGTGAACACGATCAGATCCACCTCGGGCAGCATCGGAATGATCGCGTCCAACCGAGACCGAATCCCATACCAGGCCCCCGGAATGTGCCCCGCCCGGTAATCCCGGTGCCAGTCCAGGTCCACGACCACCGCCGCCCCGTTATCCAGCCGAACCTTCAACGCGGCCTCATCAATCGTCACCGCGTGATCGGTCGACCCCAGCACCACCGGGCTCCAGGGCCCAATCTGAGTCCCTTCCTCCCGCATATCCACCGTCATCGCCGCGGCATCCCAGCCCATCTGCAGCAGCCAATGCGCGGTGATCACCGCCCGGACGCCATCGTCATCAACGCAGACAATTCGAGTCCCCCAGGTCGCGGCATGCCGGTCGGTCTCCTGCACCAGCTGCCCGCCAGGGACGTTCTTCATGTCGGGGATATGCCCCGCCCGGTATTCCAGCGGATCGCGCACATCAAAGACATACAGAGTCCGCCGGTCCTCCTCGGCCTGCCAGTGCGCCAGCGTCGCCGCGTCGATCCGGGTCACGCCAAACCGTTCCGCCACCTTCTCCGCCCGCGCCCGCGCCGCCGCGTGCCCGCCAGCCGAAACCGGCGGCATCCGAGCGGTCTCCCCCTTCAGCACGTTGAACCCCGACAGATGCCACGCCTGAGTCCCGTTCTGCAGCGACACCACCTTGTTGGGCACCCCGGCGTTGATCAGCGCCTGCGCCCCGATGATGCTCCGGGTCCGCCCGCCGCAGTTCACCACGACCATCGTCTCGGGGGAGCGAACGAGGTCATCGAACCGATACACCAGCTCCGCCCCCGGCACCGAGATCGCCGTCGGGATCGAGTTATTATGGAACTCCTCATACGAACGGCTATCGAACAGGGCGATATCCGCCTTGGTCTCGATCAGCCGGTTCAGTTCCTCGGCCGTGATCCAAGGCGTCTCGCACTCATGCTCAACCACCTCAGCGAAGGCCTTGCTCGGCACATGCACGCCGGAATAGATCCGGTGGCCGGCGGCGTCCCACGCGGCAATGCCCCCGGTCAGCACGGAAACATCGGTATAGCCCAGCCCCACCATGCGTTCGGCGGCACGTTCGGCCAGCCCCTCCCCATCGTCGCACCAGACGACCCGCGTGCCACGCCGAGGGACACAGCCATCCACCAGCAGTTCCAGCCGGCTGAGCGGCAGGCAGGCGGCCATCAGCAGATGGCGGGCATCGAAGGGCACTTCCTCCCGCGCGTCCAGCAGGGCGATCTCCTGCCCGTCATGCAGGGCGGCCTTCAGGCCGGCGGCGTCGATGGCGCGGATGGTGGTCATGCGGGCGTCCTCCGTTGCTTTGGCGGCAGTATCGCGGGTACCAGCCGGCTTGGCCACGGGGACAGGCGCTTCCATGTGCAACCTCCCGTCGTCTCCGTGCTATGCAAGCCCAACGACAATTCACACCGAGCCCCCACCGGAACCCAAGCCCGGTTTTGCCCCCCACGGACCCGCCATGATCCGCATCACGCCCAATTTGTTCCTCGACGAAACCGCGCTGGAGGAATCCTTCCTCCGCGCCTCCGGTCCCGGTGGGCAGAACGTCAACAAGGTCGAAACCGCGGTCCAGCTCCGCCTCGACCTTGATCGCGCCGCCCTCCCCCCGGCCATCCGCGCTCGGCTGGAAAAGCTCGCCGGCCACCGGCTGACGCTCTCCGGCCAGATCATCATCACCTGCCAGCAGCACCGCACCCAGGACCGCAACCGGACCGAGGCGCTGGAAAGCCTGATCCGCCTGATCCAGCGCGCCGCCATCGCCCCCATCCGCCGGGTGCCGACGCGGCCGACATTCTCCTCCAAGAAGGAACGCCTGGAGACCAAGGCCCGCCGGTCCAGCACCAAGCAGACCCGCGGCCGCGTGCGCGATCACGACTGATACCAGGCGCCCCTTCCGGCGACTGGTATGCGCGCGGGGTTGGCGTGGCGGCTGTGCGCAAAATCAATAACGCAACGCGCCTCAGGCGCCGATCAGCGCCCGGGCGATCAGCACGACGGCCAGCACCGACAGCACGATCAGCGCCGTGTTGCGGTGATGATGCGGCTTGGCCCGGTGGAACCCCCAGGTCCCCAGCCACGACCCCAGGAACAAAACAGGGGTGGCGACGACGGTCCAGATCAGCGTCTCCCGGTCGATCAGGCCGGTGATCGACATCGGCACCGTGGAGACCATGCCCGACAGCATGAAGAACACCATCGACGTCGCCCGTACGACGATCGCCCCATGCCCCAGCGCCAGCAGATAGACGACGATCGGCGGCCCGCCCATCGACGCCAGGCCGCTGATCACGCCGGACAGCAGCCCCACCCCGCCGGCGATCCAGCGTGACGGCCGCGGCGGCAGTCGCACCCCGAACCACAGCAGCGCGACCGAGGCGGCGATCACGAACCCGATCGCCAGCCGCACCGGATTGGCGGCGAACAGGCTCAGGATGGAGATGCCAACGGGGATGCCGAGCACCAGGCCGGGAGTCAGAAGGCCGATGGACCGCCAGTCGCAGGACTTCCAGGCGCTCCGCAGCCCACCCAGCCCGACCACGACCTGCAGCACCACGACGAAGGGCACGACCTGGGATGGCGGCAGCGCGATGCTCAGCAGCGGCACGGCCGCGAGGCCGAATCCGAAGCCCGTGAAACCCCGCAGGAGCGCCGCCGCGAACACCCCGAACAGCACCACGCCCAGGGTCATCACCGCGCGGGATCTCCCCTCGGCCCTGGCCTGCTTTTGGCCGCCGCCACCCGGTCATTGCGGAGTTGCATCAACACGCCAGCACGGGTCTGGGAACCTTGAGGTTGCCTAATGGGCCGAAAGCAAGCATTATCATGGTCATGGGCTGGATGAAAACCACCATCGGCACGAAAAAATGCCGCAAATTCACCACTTTGGTGGATTTTTATAAGACAATTGCGGTCGTTTCGGCCGCATTGTCGCGGGGTTATATTCGACCGCCCGGTACACATCACAAGGATCGGCACAATTTATACCGCAATAGACATCATCGCGCCGCCATGAATCGGCCTTACTTCCTCGCCCTCGCCGCCGGAGCCGCGTTGACGCTGCTTCCGGTCACCGCGCACGCAGACCGCGCCAAACCCTCCGGACACAGTGAGCAACGCGCGCCCTGGGCCGGACAGACCGGCCAGGCCTCCTACTACGGCAAGGCCCACCACGGGAAACGCACCGCCTCCGGCGCCCGGTTCGACCAGAACCAGATGACCGCGGCGCATCCCTATTTGCCCTTCGGGGCCCGCGTCCGGGTGACCGACCTGGCAACCGGAAACTCCGTGGTCGTGGTGATCACCGATCGCCTGCCGTCCAAGCGGCGCATCGTGGACCTCTCCCACGGGGCAGCCAAACAGCTTGGCATCATCCGGCGGGGCATCGCACAGGTCGAAATCGTCCTGGCATAACCCCCTCTTGGCCTGATCGCGCCGTCCCTCCGCCGCCCTCGCGCGCCGACCCGAACCTTGTGCTATACCGATCTGGCACACGGGAGCCTCGGCATGTACCAAGACATCAGGGGACTGACGGTTACCGCCGCGTCCCAGGCCGCGGTCACGGCCTTCGACCATGCCATCGATGGCTATCTCCGCTATCGCGCCGACATCCCGGCGCGCATGGCCGCCGTCTTCGCGGCCGACGCCGAATTCGCCCTGGCGCATTGCCTCAAGGGCTACCTCATCATGCTCTCGTTCAAGGACGGCATGGTCCCGATGGCGCGCCAGGCCCTGTCAGACGCCTGGCGCCATGTCCCCAGCGCCACGGCGCGGGAGCACGCCCATGTCTCGGCCCTGGAATGCTGGGTTGAAGGCGAACCAGATCGCGCCGTCGAGGTCTGGAACCAGATCCTGGGCGAACACCCGCACGACATCCTGGCCTTCCGACTCGCCCATTTCGTCAATTTCTGGCTGGGCCGGCCAGAGGCGATGCTCGCCTCGGTGCTGGCCGTCGAGCCGAAATGGCGCGAAGCCCAGCCCGGCTACAACGCCATCCTCGGCTGCCGCTGCTTCGCGCATGAGGAGAACGGCTACTATACCGAGGCCGAACACGCCGGGCGGGAAGCCATCCGCCGCGACCCCGGCGATCTATGGGCCGCCCATGGCGTGGCCCATGTCCTGGAAATGACCGGCCGGCGCGGAGAGGGCATCGCCTGGGTCGAGAGCCTGTCCCAGCATTGGGAGGGCGGCAACAACCTCCGCCACCATCTGTGGTGGCATCTGGCCATGTATCACCTGGAACGCGGCGACGTGGCGCGGGTGCTGGAACTGTATGATACCCGGTTCCGCGATCTGGCCTCGCCCTTGGTCCAGGCCGTGCCGGACTTGTATATCGATGTGCAGAACGCTGCCTCAATGCTGTTCCGCCTGTCCCGGCATGGGGTGGATGTCGGCGGTCGCTGGGACGAACTGGCCGATAAGGCCGAGGCGCGGATCGGCGATTGCCTGTCCGGGTTCACCCTGCCGCATTGGATGATGGCGCTGGCCGCGACGGGCCGGGAGGCTTCGGGCCGCCGCATGCTGGCCGCGATGCGGGATTTCACCCAAAACGAGGGCATCAATGCCCGCATGGTCGCCGACCTCGCCTTGCCGGTGACCGAGGCGGTCCTGGCCCATGGCCTGGGTGACCACGCCAGCGCCGTCGCCCTGATGCGCCCGGTCCTGGGGGAGATGTACCAGCTGGGCGGCAGCCACGCCCAGCAGGACGTGCTGGAGCAGGTCTTTCTGGACTCCGCCCTCAAGGCCGGGATGGTCGCGGATGCCAGATCACTGATGGAGCGGGTGGCCGGCCTCAATCCGGTGCCTCCGGCCCGCCGCCGCGGCTATGCGATGGCGGCCGGGTTGCTGGACTGCCCCCCCCTTCCCAAACCCACCCTTCCCAAACCGGGCCCGCCGGCCGATGCTGCCCCCAAAATCCGGAGGGTCCACCCCATGTCCACCTTGCCCCAAGCCGGCCTCCCCCTGAGTGGTCTCAAGGTCCTCGACCTGACCGCCCATCGCGCCGGCCCGACCTGCGTGCGCCAGTTGGCCGACTGGGGCGCGGACGTGATCAAGATCGAACCGCCCGGAGAGGCCAAGGGCGATGTCGTCGGCGGCAACCGCCATGGCTTCGACTTCCAGAACCTGCATCGCAACAAGCGCGGCATGACGCTCAACCTCAAGACACCCGAGGCCCACGCCATCTTCATGAAGCTGGCGGAAACCGCCGATGTCGTGGTCGAGAACTACCGTTCCGACGTCAAGTTCCGGCTCAAGGTCGATTACGACAGCGTGGCGGCCGTGAACCCGCGGATCGTCTACGGCTCGATCGCCGGCTTCGGGCAGAGCGGGCCGGACGCCACGCGCCCCGGCGTCGACCAGATCGCCCAGGGCATGGGCGGGCTGATGTCGATCACCGGCATCCCCGGCCAGGGGCCCGTCCGCGTCGGCATCCCGATCGCCGACCTCACCGCCGGCATCTTCCTGTCCCAGGCCATCCTGCTGGCCTTGATGGAGCGGGCACGGACCGGCAAGGGCCAGTGGGTCCATACCTCCCTGCTGGAGGCGCAGATCTTCATGCTCGACTTCCAGGCCAGCCGCTGGCTGATCGCGCATGAGGTCCCGGGCCAGGCCGGCAACGACCACCCGACCGGCATCCCCACCGGCGTATTCCCCACCGCCGACGGGCACATCAACATCGCCGCCTCCGGCCAGGGGCTGTGGGAACGCTTCGTCAAGGCGATCGGGTGGGAGGAAGCGCTGTCCAACCCCGATTGGGCGACCGGCGGACTGCGCTCGAAGAACCGCAAGGACCTGAACGCCCGGATCGGCGAGATCACGAGTGCCAAGTCCAGCGCCCATTGGCTCGAGACGATCAACAAGGCCGGCGTCCCCTGCGGCCCGATCAACGACATCCAGCAGGTGTTCGAGGAACCGCAGACCCAGCACCTTGGCATCGCCCGCCCGGTGCATCATCCCAAGCTGGGCGAAATCCATGTGGTCGGCCAGCCGATCAACCTGACCGCCAACCCCCAGCCGGCGGCGCTGGGGCCGACACCCGACCTCGGCGAGCATACCGACGCGATCCTGGGAGGGCTGGGCTACAGCGCCGCGGCCATCGCCGATCTGCGGGCGCGGGGCATCATCTGATGATCGCCGGGGGCGGATGATGGACGTGTTCGCCACCATGGGGCAGACCGATGTGCGGGGCCCCATGCGCGCGAACGCCATGGTGTTCGGTTTCCTGGTCACCCTGACCAACCCAAAGGCCATCGTCCTGTTCGCCAGCGTGTTCGCGACCGCCGTGACCGCCCCCACGCCGGCCTGGCTGATGGCTCTGATGATCGACCTCGTGGTAGCCAGCGCCCTGGTCTGGTACTCGATCGTGTCGCTGTTCATGGCCTCGGCCCCGGTGATCCGACGCTTCGGCGCCGCCCGCCATTGGATCGAGCGTTCGGCCGGCCTGTGCTTCATCGTCATCGGCGGGCGCGTCCTGACCCAGGCGCGCGCGCCCCTCACGCCATAACGGCCCCCCTTCCCCGCGCTGTCCAAAAAGGGCACCCGATGACCTATCCCGCCCACCTCCTGCCCACCACCGTCGTCGGCTCCTACCCGCAGCCCGACTGGCTGGTGGACCGCGCCACCCTGCACCAGCACGGCGTCCCGCGCGTCCATGCCCACGACATGTGGCGCATCCCGCCCGACCTGCTGGAACAGGCGCAGGACGACGCCACGATCCTCGCCATCCGGGAACTGGAACGCGCCGGGATCGATATCGTCACCGACGGGGAAATCCGGCGCGAGAGCTACTCCAACCGCTTCGCCCTGGCCTTGGAGGGGATCGACGCCACGACGCCTGGCCAGGTGACCTCCCAGACCGGGCGGGTCACACCGGTGCCCCGCGTCGTGGGCCGCATCCGGCGCGTGGCGGCGGTGGAAACCCGGGACGCCACCTTCCTGCGGGCCAACGCCTCGCACGCGACCAAGATCACCCTGCCCGGCCCATTCACCTTGTCGCGGCAGGCGCGGAACGAGTTCTACAAGGACGAGGAAGAACTCGCGATGGATTACGCCATCGCGGTCAATCAGGAACTGCGCGACCTGAAAGCCACCGGGGTCGATGTCGTCCAATTGGACGAACCCTGGGTGCGTCAATCGCCCGAGAAGGCCGCCCGCTACGGCATCAAGGCGATCAACCGCGCGCTGGAGGGGATCGAGGGACCAACCGTCGTCCACCTGTGTTTCGGCTACGCGGCCGTCGTCGCCAATAAGCCCTCCGGCTACAGCTTCCTGGGGCAATTGGCCGATACCGTCGCGGACCAGATCTCGATCGAGGCCGCACAACCCCGCCTCGACCTCGGCGTACTCCGCGATCTCGCCGGCAAGACCATCATGCTCGGCGTGCTGGATCTGGGCGACGCCGCGGTGGAAACGCCCGAGACCGTGGCGGCGCGCATCCGCGCCGGATTGCGGTATGTCGACCCCACGAAACTGGTCATCGCGCCGGATTGCGGCATGAAATACCTGCCCCGCGCCACCGCCTTCGGCAAGCTGAAATCCATGGCGGAGGGCGCCGCCACCGTGCGGCGCGAATTGGCGGGATAACAGGACAGCCATGGGGCCATCGAAGGAACGGATTTTGTCGGCCGCTCCGCTCAGTTCCGTCATCCCGGCCTTGTGCCGGGACCAATCGCGGCAAGGTGCTGATGATGGTCCCCGGCACAAGGCCGGGGATGACGATATGGATCGACCCTCGGAATGATCGCATCGTTCACCGATGGCCCTGAGGACAGCCATTGCCGCTGATGCGCCGGGACGGCAGGATGGCAACCGATCCGGACATGAAGGCACCGATATAGATATGGCTGATTCCCAATCCCCGGCCTGGCCCGACGCGCTCTATGCGCTGCTGCGGGCCAACAACGTGACCCAGTTCGCCTATGTGCCCGATGCCGGCCACAAGGTGCTGATCGACCGGTCCCTGGCCGACCCCGACGCCCATTCCATCCCGCTGACGACCGAGGAAGAGGGCGTCGCCCTGTGCGCCGGCGCCGATCTGGGCGGGCAGCGCGGGGTGCTGCTGATGCAGTCCTCCGGCGTTGGCAACTGCATCAACCTGCTGTCCCTGACCGCCGGCTGCCGCTTTCCGCTGCTGACCCTGGTGTCGATGCGCGGCGACTTCGGTGAGGGCAACGCCTGGCAGTTCGCCATGGGGCAGGCAACCGAGCCCGTGCTGAAGGCGATGGGCGTCGTCGTCCTGCGCTGCGACACGCCCGAGGATGTCATCCCGACCGTCACCGCGGCCATCACCATGGTCTACCAGGCCGGCCAGGCGGTTGCCGTCCTTCTCGGCCAGCGCCTTATCGGCGCGAAGAAATTCTGATCCAGGGGAACACGACCATGGCAAAACTGAACAAGCTGCGGACGTCGAACCTGCCGGATGCGGTGCTGGATCGCCGCCAGGCGGTACCGGCGCTGATCGAGCGGCCGTCCGACTTCCTGATCGTCACGGGCCTCGCCGGCACGGCGCAGGAAATCTCCGCGATGACCGATTCGTCCCCGGGCGTCTTCGCGCTGGGCGGCGCGATGGGTGCCGCGCTGTCGATGGGCCTCGGCCTGGCGCTGGCGCAGCCCAAGCGGCGCGTGCTGGCGGTCACCGGCGATGGCGAACTGCTGATGAACGTCGGCACGCTGGCCACCATCGCCCTGCAGAACCCGCAGAACCTGACCGTCATCTGCGTCGATAACGGCCATTACGGCGAAACCGGCAACCAGGACAGCCATACCGGCCTGGGCGTGCGGCTGGACACGATCGCGTCCGGCTCGGGCATCCCGGTCGTGCACGTGATCAACACCGAAGCCGACATGGAAGAAGGCCGCCGCCTTGTCCGTGAGGGCAACGGCCCCTGCTTCATCCTGCTGCGCGTCAAGGAAGGCCCGCCCAACAAGAAGGGCCGCAACCTGGTGCCGCATCTGGAACGCGACAAGTTCCGCGCCGCGCTTCTCGGCTGAACGAACGAACGGCAGGAACCAACCATGAGCCAGGCCCTGAAAGGCATCCGCGTCATCGACATGACGCACAACCAGGCAGGTCCCGCCTGCGCGCAGATCCTGGGCTTCCTCGGCGCCGACGTGATCAAGCTGGAGGAACCCAAGGGCGGCGATGTCGCGCGCACCAACATGCGCGACATCAAGGACAGCGACAGCCTGTTCTTCCTGATCCTGAACGCCAACAAGCGCAGCCTGACGCTCAACCTCAAGACCGAGGAGGGCAAGGACCTGTTCCGCAAGGTCATCGCCGAATCCGACGTCCTGCTGGAAAATTTCGGCCCCGGGGCGCTGGATCGCCTCGGGCTTGGGTATGACGCGCTCTCGAAACTGAACCCGAAGCTGATCTACGCGACGATCAAGGGCTTCGGCACCTACGGCCCTTATGCAGACTTCAAGAGCTTCGAGCCCATCGCCCAGGCGATGGGCGGGGCCATGAGCGTGACCGGCTTCCCCGAGAACCCGCCGACCTTCAACTTCCCGGCGATCGGTGACTCGGGCACCGGGATGCACATGGCGATCGGCATCCTGGCCGCGCTGCAACAGCGCCACAACACGGGCAAGGGCCAGCATGTCGAGGTGTCGATGCAGGACGCCGTCGTCAACCTGATCCGCGTGTCGCTGCGCGACCACCAGCGCACCGGCAAGCCGATGGGCCGGTCGGGCAACCAGTTGGGCCGCACCGTGCCGGGCACGACCTATCCCTGCGCGCCGGGCGGGCCGAACGACTATGTCTACATCTTTGCCCAACCGCAGATGTGGAAGCCGCTGGTCAACGCGATGGGGAAACCCGAACTCGCCGACGACCCGCTGTTCGCCACGGCGGACGCGCGGTGGGAGAACCGGGACGCCTTCGCGCAAGTCATGTCGGCCTGGACGATGCAGCGCACGAAGTTCGAGGTGATGAAGGTCCTGGGCGATGCCGGCGTGCCCTGCGGCGCCTGCCAGGATACCGGGGAGGTGCTGGAGGACCCGCATCTGGTCGCTCGGGAGATGATCGTCGACGTCGATTACCCCGTCCGCGGCACCTACAAGACGGTCGGGTCCCCGATCAAGCTGTCGGACTCACCGGCCGAGATCACCCGGCCGCCCTTGCTGGGGGAACACACGGCGGAGTTGCTGTCGGAGATTTGCGGGGTCAGCGCCGAGGATGTGGCGCGGATGAAGCAAGCCGGCGTGGTGTAATCGGTTAAAGCACCCGGGTCGTGCCTCGCCCGCGGGGTGCGGGTGGCACTGGTTGGCTACGGTCCGTGACGGCAAGGTAGATCCACCTTGCCGAACCCGGCCCTTGATGGGGCGCGTGGACGCTTCCGCCCTGCCGGCGCGGAAGCGGCCTTTCCGTCTACGACGACGCGCGCCGCCGGCGCCGGATCACGCCCAGGCCGGCGAGCCCCGCGGCAACAACCGCCAGCGACGCGGGTTCCGGCACCTCCACCGCCGTAATCGAGACGGTGCCATTGCCGCCCTGGACCCCCGCGACCAGAACCCTGCTGGTAGCCTCCGCCGCGAGGAACGATCCGCCGCCGCCACCGGCACCCCCACTGCCACCACCACCACCGCCGGAATAGCCACCGCCACCGCCGCCGGACGGCCCGAAGCCCGCACCGCCGCCGCCGCCGTAGCCGCCCGACGCTTCGCTGCCAGTGCCACCGGCAAAGCCGGGAAAGCCGAAGCCGCCGCTCGCCCGGGTTCCGTTGGTGCCATTGCTGGCCCAGCCACCACCACCACCCGCGCCACGGTCGGATGCAAAACCACCCAGGCCGCCACTGCCACTGGTGCCGCCGGCACCGCCGTTGCCACCTGACCCGCCGCCGCCGCTGGTGGTATCCAGACCCCCACCGCCGCCTGTACCGGGTCCCGCGCCACCGCCACCGCCGGCGGCAACCAGCAGGTCGTTCGCCAGGGTGTAGATGAAACTGCCCCCCCCGCCGCCGGATCGGAGGCCGCCAACACCGCCAACCACGATGTTCAGCGTGGTTCCGGCGGTCAGCAGAAAATCGCCGCCGATCTTTGCGCCCAGGCCCCCGGGGCCATTTCCGGGCATGTCGCCGCCCTGCGCGCCGAAGGCTGTGATCTGATAATGGCCGGCGGTGGTTACGATGTAGGTCTGGAGCGACCCCGTATAGGAGAACACGGTCGGCGCAGCGGACACCGTCATCGGCGCAAGGCACAGGGCAACCAAGGCGGCGCCCACCAGTCCACGAACACTCATTCAGCCAGTCTCCGGTAATGGCGGCGGTTTCGGTTCCAATAATAGCCGTATGACTAATTTTTTGGCGGAAGACAATGGGCGGGCGGCGATCAAAGCGGAGTGATTGCCCAGGCAGGTTCGGCTGATCAGGCCCGTGGCCATGGTTGCACCGAAAGGGCTTCGCCCCCTTTCAGGCCCCCTTGGGTGTTTCTCCTGGCAAGCCCCCCTGGCGTCGCCAGGGGACGTGGTCGAAGGTGGTCCCCCGTCGCGGATTGCCGGGCGCGCTTGCCTTTGCGTGCTGGATCAGATAAATCAGAACATATGATGAACAAATGGGAGAAGGCGCCAACAGAACCTGACCCCGCCGGGACGGCGGCCGGCTGGCGGAAGGGGTCAATCCAACCCGCGCCGCACCGAAGATCGAGCCATGGGCTTTTTTCACACGGTCCAACCCCATGTCCGGTGAGGATTGGCACCCCGACCGGGGCACCAGATGCCGGGAAACCATCCGCGCCGCCCCCGAGCCAAGTCCTCCCGAGAGGTGAGGGGGATCGACCCTGGGCCGAACCCTAGCGCGGCCCCCGCGCATCAGCACGGAGAAGCAGGGAGAACGTCACGGAGGGTACCTGGGCACCGGCCACCCTGCCCTTCCTCCGCGCCCTCCGCGACTCCTCCCTGCTTCTCCGTGCCTGGCATGCCAAGCCAAAACCCACACGAAGACCCATCCATCGGCCCGCCCGATCTTTTCACACGGTCCAACCCCATGTCCGGTGAGGATTGGCACCGCGGATCAGGCACCCACAACGGCCTCCGCCCGACCGCAGGGCGCCGACTACGCCTCCTTCCCCGCCCCCCCGCGCGGCACCGTCTCCCGCGCGCTCAGGAACCGCTCCAGATCCGTGTCGGAGATCCGCCAGCCCTTGCCGATGTCGATGGCCCGCAGCGCGCCGGACTTGATCCATTGCCGCACGGTGGCCTCGGCGACCTCCAGGCGGTCGGCCAGTTCCTGCACGGTCTGGTATCGGTCATGCGGCATTCCATACCCCCGGTATTCCAACGTATGATCCAGTATACCGAAGTTTAATGACTTCAGGTTGATTTGAATCAATGATGCTCATGGATTCCAACGTTATGTGATGTCCGCGTCCCGGCCCCTTGGATTGGGAGCCATCACTTGGCGCCTCGCTCCGGGACCATCGACAATTTCAGGAGTCTTTCGTGATGCACACGCGAACCGCCTACCTCCCATTGTCACCCGACCCCGAATCCGCGCCCGACGCCGCGATCCTGGCGGCGGTTGGTTTCGCGGTCACGCTTGGGTGCGATGTCCACGTCACGACGTTCGCGGTCAGTATTCCGCAATTGGGGTCGCCGTTGGGCGGCTTCCTTCTGGACGTCCCGGCGCTCGTCCGCGCCGCCGAGGACAGGAGCAAGGCTGATTGTATTCGCCTGCAGGGCCTCGTGCGGGAAGCGGCTGGCGCGCGGTCCAAATTGGAGGTCGTGACCCAGACCGTGGTGCTGGGCGCCGCGCTCGAAGCCGCGGCGGCCGAGGCGCGCTGCCACGATCTCGCGGTGGTCCCCTGGTCCAGCGAAACCGTCGTGGCACAGGATTTGGCGCAGGCCGTGGTCTTCGGGTCCGGGCGTCCGACCATCCTGGTGCCGCCCTCGGCGTATCCCACGCCGCTCACCCATGTCGCGATCGCCTGGGATGGAAGCCGTGTCGCCGCGCGCGCCTTGTGGGATGCCCTGGCCCTGCTCCCGGAAAACGGCCGGGTCACGGTGTTGACGATCCGTGACGAGAAACCGCTGAGCGGCCCCGATCTCGCCGCGACGCTGGCATCCGCCCTGGAAAAACATGGTTATCAGGCCGCGGCCGTTGACGTCATGCTCGGGAAGCGGACCATCGCCGAGGCATTGCAGGAAGCGGCGCTGGAGGCCGGGGCGCAAATCCTGGCCATGGGCGGCTTCGGTCATTCCCGGCTTCGTGACTTCATCCTTGGCGGTGCGACAAAGGGGGTTCTCAACGACCTGCGCCTGCCGGTCCTGCTGTCGCACTGACAGCCCACGCGCGCGCCCCGACTGCCCATTCTTGCATCTTCTGCTAGAGTGTCGGGGACTCGCACGCCGGAGGAAACAGCATGGCCACTCAGCCCGGGACCCAGGAACAGGTTCAGGATCGCAACCTCGCACTCGAACTGGTCCGCGTGACCGAAGCGGCCGCCCTGGCCGCCTCGCGCTGGATTGGCCGGGGTAAGAAGAACGACGCCGACGGCGCGGCGGTGGAGGCCATGCGCAAGGCCTTCGACTCGGTCGACATCGACGGCACCGTCGTGATCGGCGAGGGCGAGATGGACGAGGCCCCGATGCTGTTCATCGGCGAAAAGGTCGGCGCCGGCGGTCCCGCCATGGACATCGCCGTGGACCCGCTGGAAGGCACGACGCTGACCGCCAAGGGCGCATCCAACGCCATCGCCACGGTGGCCCTGGCCGAACGCGGCAACTTCCTGCACGCGCCCGACATCTACATGGACAAGATCGCCGTCGGCGGCGGTCTGCCCGTGGGTGTGATCGACCTGGACGCGCCGGTCGTCAGCAACCTGAAGAACCTGGCGCTGGCGAAGAAGTGCGACATCTCGGACCTGGTCGCCTGCATCCTGGACCGGGAGCGGCACGCGGACCTGATCGCCAAGGTGCGGGAAGCCGGGGCGCGGATCATGCTGATCAGCGACGGCGACGTGGCCGGCGTGATCGCCACAGCCACGCCGGGATCGCTGGTGGACATCTATCTCGGCTCGGGTGGCGCGCCCGAGGGCGTGCTGGCCGCCGCCGCCCTGCGCTGCGTCGGCGGGCAAATACAAGGCCGGCTGATGTTCGAGACCGATGAACAGATCGAGCGCACGCGGGCCATGGGCCACGCCGATCCCCGACGGGTCTTTTCGTGTGAGGAAATGGCCAAGGGCAACGTCATGTTCGCCGCCACGGGCGTCACGCCGGGTGAGATGCTGCGGGGGATCAAGCGCTTCGGGCACGGGGCCATCACCCACTCGGTCGTGATGCGGAGCAAGTCGGGCACCGTTCGCTATATCGAGGGGCATCACAACTTTGCCCAGAAGACCTGGACCGCGCATTGACCGAACCCGCATTGGGCGTCGCCCGCAGCCTCAGCGGGCGGCGTTGGATCTGGCGCGCGGGAGAGGATCGCATCGCCTTCGGCATCGCCCAGCGGATGGGCGTGCCCGAGATCGTTGGCCGCATGCTGGCCGCGCGGGGCGTGGGGATTGAGGGCGCGCCGGACTTCCTGGAGCCGACGCTGCGGGCGTTGCTGCCTGATCCGTCCCTGCTGGTGGACATGGACCCCGCGGCCGAACGCCTGGCCGACGCGGTGGCGCGGGGCGAAACCGTGGCCGTCTTTGGTGACTACGACGTCGATGGGGCATGCAGCGCCGCCCTGATGGTCACGTTGCTGCGGGACCTGGGCTGTACCGTCCATTGCCACGTGCCCGATCGGATGAAGGAGGGCTACGGCCCGAACCTGCCGGCGCTGGAGGCCCTGGTGGCCCGCGGCGCCCGGGTGATCGTCTGCGTCGATTGCGGCACGGCCGCGGGGGAAACCCTGGCCGGCCTGGCAGGGCGCGCGGATGTCGTCGTGCTGGATCATCACAAGGCCGAGGGGCCTCCACCACCGATCCTGGCCACCGTCAACCCGAACCGGCTGGACGATACCTCCGGCATGCGAATGCTGTGCGCGGCCGGGGTCGCGTTTCTGACCGCCGTCGCGCTGATCCGGGCGCTGCGCCGGCGCGGGCATTTCGATAGCCGCCCGGCGCCTGACCTGCTGGCGCTGCTGGATCTGGTGGCGTTGGCGACGGTGTGTGACGTGATGCCGCTGACCGGGTTGAACCGCGCGCTGGTGGCGCAGGGGCTGAAGGTGATGGGCCGACGCGCCCGCCCCGGGATCGCGGCCCTGCTGGAGGTGACGCAGGCCCGCGACAAGCTGTCCGCCTTTACCTGCGGGTTTGCGCTGGGGCCGCGGATCAACGCGGCTGGGCGGATCAGTGAGGCCGATCTGGGGGTCCGCCTGCTGCTGACCACGGACCGGGTGGAGGCAATGGCCCTGGCCGAACGTCTGGACGGGGTGAACCGCCAGCGGCAGGAGGTCGAGGCCGGCATCCTGGACGCCGCCCTGCGCGACGCCGAGGCGCGCGCCGAGGCCGGTGACGCGGCCCTGTTGGTGACGGGTGAGGGCTGGCATCCGGGCGTCGTGGGCATCGTTGCCGGGCGGATCAAGGAACGGTTCAACCGGCCCGCCTGTGTGGCGGGGATCGCCGATGGGGTCGCCAAGGGCTCCGGCCGGTCGGTGCCGGGGCTGGACCTGGGCGCGGTGGTCATCGCCGCGCGCCAGGCGGGGCTGCTGCTGACCGGGGGCGGGCATCCTATGGCGGCTGGGTTTTCCTTGGCGGCCGGTCAGATCGAGGGGTTCCGGGCGTTCCTGAACGAACGGCTCTCCGCCGCGTGCGATCTGCCGAGCGCGGCGGATCTGGCGGTGGAGGGGACGATCGGGGTGCCGGGGGCGACGACCGATCTCGCGCGTCAACTGGAACGCCTGGCCCCGTTCGGTGCCGGGAATGAGGAACCGATGCTGGTGCTGAGCCATGCCCGGGTGCTGCGGGCGGATCGGGTGGGGCGCGAATCGAACTCGATCCGGGCGTTTGTCGAGGGTGAGGGCGGCGGGCCCCGGCTGAAGGCGATGATGTTCCGGGCGCGGGAGGGGGCGTTGGCGGAAAAGCTGCTGGAACGGCAGGGGCAGCCGTTGCATCTGGCCGGTCACCTGCGGGCCGAGGAGTGGAACGGGTCGGTCAATCCGAGTTTCATCATCTCGGATGGCGCTGTTGCGATTTGAATGGCTTGACCGGGCGGCGGCGGTCCGCTACCCACCGCCGGCCCGCGGGACTTCCCCCCGAGGGTCCAGGCCTGTCCCGTTCGTCTAGTGGCCTAGGACACCAGCCTTTCACGTTGGTAACACGGGTTCGAACCCCGTACGGGACGCCACCTTTTGCCGGAGGGACCTTCTCTCCGGTTTGGACAGCCGCAAAAGTCCGCAGTGTTCCGCAGGGTTCTTGGGAGGGGTGTTGACCTCGCCGGCCCTGGGATGCCCGAAATTCTCTCTCTGGGGGCGGTTTCTCTCCGGGGGTGTTGACTTGGGCGATTTAGTACCAACTGATAATCTATTGAAATCGGCTCGACTTTTCGGCCTCTGCGTCCCGGCATTTGTAACTCGCGGTACCCAGCCGCTAGAAGCTGTGTTCCAACTTGTCGCAGGGTCAAACGCAGATTGTCTCAATTGCAGCCGCTAACAGTCCCCTTGCCGACGTTCCTATAGCCGGAGCAGCGCCCCATTCGTCGGGGCGCCGGCGACCTGGTTCTCGCTCAGGTAGCGAGCCTCCGCCCGCGGGTGGGTAATCAGCTTCTTCTTGCCGTCGCCATCATACAATTCCTGCGCCACGGCCAGTGTCTTGTCGAGGGTCCGATCCCAGCGCTGGCCGCAGGTCCCTTGCAGGGCCGGCAGATCGAATAATCCCTGCGTGAATTCCGGATACACCAGCGCAGCGTGACGTCGGCCGTGATCGGCAACAACGTCATTGTTGGCTGCAACCGCGTCTACGCCGCCATCCACCAGTTCGACGCCACGCTCCGGCCGAAGAACGGCAAGCGCTTGGCGTTCCGGATAGGGCGGACGGGACGGCGTGGCGGCGTCCTCTGGCGTGGTCTTCGCGAAGTCCGTCACGAGCCCCACGCGGCCTTATCTGGGCATAGGCAAGTCCAGCCGGGAGGCGACCATGGACGTCCTCGATAATGAGATCAGCCGGACATTTCGCGGTTGACTGCGACGCCGGCCTGGATGAGATCGATCGGCCCATGGTGGCTCCGTCACCCGCTGGCGCGATCTGCTGCGCTACATCAGCGACGCGATCTTCAATGAGGGGTAGCGCAGATGAACTCAGCCACCTACCGAACCCTCCGCGAAGCGTGCGGCCTGCACCAACAAGCCGCCGCCGACTTCCACGGTGTCGATGTCAGCACGATCAAGCACTGGGACAACCTGGACGGCAATATCCCGGACCGGGTGGCCGAGGAGATCACGGATCTGAACGATGCAATTGAGCATCGTGCTGCGCTCCAGCTAATCGCGATCACCGATCGGGCGAACGCCGATCCCGTTGTGCTCATCCGCTACCGGACCGAGACTGACTATCGTGCGTTCTGCCCCTATGGCGATGTTCTGCCCTGGCCTTGCCACGCGCTCCTCCTGGCCCGCGTCCTCCTGACCCTGAAACACCGGAGCCGCACGGTGCAGATCGTATGGAGTTCCCCGTCCGGGGCACCGGAACGTTACCTCGGGCTTGGCTCATGACCCGCCGCTGGCTGTGACGCGGCCCACCGATAACAACGGCTCGCTCGGGGAGGCTTGTCGGACTGGCAAGGGGCCGGCCATAGTTCTGTGCCATGGACGGAATGGGAGTACGACACATGGAAAAGACGGCTCAATGCTTGTGCGGGAGGTTTAAGGTCATCGTCAGCGGTGAACCGAAAAGCGTGACCGTCTGTCACTGTGGGGCATGCCAACGACGGTCTGGCGTCCCGTGGACCTGCAATGCCTTTTACCCAAGATCAGATGTTCGCCTGGAGGGGCCGCACAAGGTCTACATGCGGGACGGCCAGGGAGGGCGCAAGATCAGCCAGCATTTCTGCCCTGAATGCGGGACTACCGTGTACACTACGGGTGAGAAATTTCCCGGCATGTGCATGGTCGTCGTCGGTGCCTTTGCGGACCCGAGCTTTCCGGCACCGACGGTCTCGGTGTTCGAAGAATCAAAGCATCCTTGGGTCACTCTGCCGTCAGGCGTTGAACACTATGTCCAGGGCCGCTCCCCTGCCTCGCTGCAGGCCGAAAGCTGAGGCCACAGGGGGCGAACCGCATAACGGCGAGGTAGCCTGGTAGGGCTTGGCGGTAGCTAGGCGCTCCCGCGCGCTCCTCCCGATCATCGCTCATCGAGCACAGGACAGACATACACTGCCGATACGCGATTATCCGCTGCGCACCGCAGGGTGGCCGGTCCGGGAGGCCTTGCGTGGGCCTCGGTCAGGCCCAGCCCAATTCTTTCAGAGCCAGTCCGGAATGCCAAACCTTCGTCATGTGGACGATTTTACCGTCCTGGAACTGCATCACATAAACGTAGTTTGTTGTTGTTGCCTTGCCGGTCGGCGGGCACGGGCCACCGGCGAGATGGGTACCCGTAAACACCCCGAAAGCGCAGACATTGTTGCGTTCAGCGTCGGTGGCGAACGACTTCACCTCGTATCGGCCATCCGTCAAGACCGTGAGTAACCCTTTCATCCAGTCAGCATATTGCGCCAGTGTCGTAATTTCGGCCAGCGGCTCTGCTTGCGCTGCGAATGTCGCGTTCGGAGTGCAATAGGCGCCGCATATCTCCCAGCCTTGGCCTGTCTCACAAGCAGCAAAGAATGCCGCGGCCGTTTCGGTGATCGATGGCATTGGTGCTTCTCCTGCGGGGGCCGTTGAGATCATCGCCCAGGCCCAAGCGAGCACAATGAGCTTTACATGCTGCGGCCGGGATTGAAAGGGCGAATACTTACCGGGCGTTCGGCCATCTGATCAGCTTGCTACTCCTCCAAAGCTTCCGGAAGCGCAGACATCAACAACAGCCGCATCATCGTTGGCATCTGCGGACCACCAAGAGCGCCACCGTAGTATCCTGTTCCAGCGGTATCCCACATGGGATCCGGCAAGGGGGCCTGGTCCACCCCAGACTTCAACGACGCCAGACAACATTGCTGGACCGGCGTGAACCAGATTTCCGTTGGTATTAGAGAACAATCCGGTATCATTTAGTTTGATGTCCGGACCCGTCCCTCCACCGGGTCCGGTCGCCAGCTGTCCTGGTGGCCGCAAGAGCCTGGAACGGGCTTGCATGGGATGGTCGGGTTGAATGACAAGGCGGTGCTCCCCCTGGGCACCGCCTTCGTTGTTTCCAGTGATCCAGCTTGGCCAGCAAGGTTTGGATTCAGACGCCGCGGTACACGGTTCCGCGGAAAACGATCTCACTCCCAGCGGCATCAGCCGCCCTTGCGCCTTTCGGGTTTCCACTTCGGCAGTCCGGCATCTCGGTCTGTGCCGCACGCCAGGTGCGACCCCGAACAGCCACCCGCACAGTAGTGTCGATGCCTGGGTTCGTGCGCGTCCGGCGTGAGACGCGCCCTCCGTGCCAACAACGGTGAGACATCCACCCCCGGGGAGTTTAGACCCTGAGGACGCGAAAGGATCGCCTCGCTCATGCCCATGCTCCACGCAGAGAACGATGCCGAAGCTGGGGCGGGTGCC
>CAMCDA010000063.1 GCA_945873195.1 Asaia bogorensis | reverse complement strand
GGCGGGGCTGGACGATCTGGGCCCCCTGCCCGGCCGCACCGCGATCATCCATGTCGCGGCGTTCCGGTATTTCGCCTCCCGCTTCGGCAAGCAGCAGGCGGAGATCCTGTCGGTCAATACGGCGCTGACGCAGGCGGTCTATGGCTTCGCCATCGCGCGCGGCATCACGGAAGTGCGCGTCGCCAGCAGTTCGGCGGTCTATCCGGCATCCTGGGCGGTGCTGGACGATACGCGGCCGCTCGACCTGAACGACTGGCCGCATGACGGGGAAGCCGCCTATGCCTGGTCCAAGCGCTGGGGCGAGATCGCGGCCGATCTGTGGAAGAAGCGCGCCGGGATCAACACGATCAGCCTGCGCCTGACCAATCCGTACGGGCCTTACGACACGCTCGATGAGGCGGAAGGCCATGTCGCGACCGCCTTCGTCATCCGCGCCTTGAGCGACGTGACCGAGTTCGAGGTCCGTGGCGACCCGGACGCCGAACGCGACTTCGTCTATGCCGGCGACGTGGCCGAGGCTTTTGCCACGTCCCTGTCCCTCGAGGGCGTCCACGCCGCGATGAACTGCGCGCGCGGGGAAACGACCAAGGTGGTCGATCTGGCCACCGCCGCGATGCGGGCGGCTGGCAAGGAACGGCCGCTGCGGACCAATCCGCCTCCCCCCGGCGCCAATCCCGGCGTGAAGATCCGGCGCGCGACCGGCGGGCGCGTCCATGCGGAAATCCCCGGCCTGGCACCGTTCCGCGACGTCGATGCCGGCATGCGCGCGACGATGGAGTGGTATCGCGATGCCCTACGCTGACCAGCCAACGATCGTCCTCGGCGCCGATGGTTTCATCGGCCGCCATCTCGTCGCGACCTGGCAGGCGCGCGGCTGGCCCGTGCATGCGATCGGACGCGCCGCTGGAGACTTCACCGATCGCGCCGTGGTCGATCAGGCGCTGTCGGCCGCGCCCAAGGCTGGCCGCATCCTGCACGCGATCACCAAGCAGCGGACCGGCAAGATCCAGTTTGACATCCAGGCCGAACTGCTGACCGACAACGCCCGCATCCACCTGAACGTCCTCGAAGCCTGGCGCCGGCACCAGCCCCAGGCCAAGCTCGTGTCGCTGGGCAGTTCCTGCGTCTATCCCGAATCCGACAAACCGCTGCCCGAGACGATGTTCCGCGCCGGCATCCCGCATCCCTCGGTCGAGGGCTATGCGCTGGCCAAGGAAGTCCTGATCACCGGTTGCAAGACGCATGGCGACCAGTATGGGCTGAAATGGCTGCATTGCGTGCTGGCCACCGTCTACGGCCCCGGCGCGCACACCGAGCAGCATCGCGACCACTTCATGGCCGGCATGATCGCCCGCGCCGTCGCCACCCACGCGCGCGGCACCGATGGGTTCGAGGTCTGGGGCAGCCCGGACACGGTGCGCGACCTGATGTATGTCTCCGATCAGATCGATGCCGTGATCGCGGCCGACCAGGCCTTCGAGAACCGCATCCTGAACGTCACCGCCAACCAGCCGGTCACGATCGGAGATTGCGCGAAGGCGGTGCTGCGGGCGCTCGATTGGCCCGTGCCGATGGTGCGGCCGCCGGACAGTTTCCAAGGGGCTGGCTATAAAAGCCTCGATTCAACCGCGTTCCTGAAGGCCGTCGACTGGCGGCCGGCGGTGGATCTCGAACAAGGGGTGAGGATGGTCCTGGCAACGGATTTCCGGAAAGAACCAGGCATATGATGATCGTTTCCCGCACGCCGCTGCGTATCAGCTTCTTTGGCGGCGGCACCGACTACCTGGAATACTTCGAGCGTGCCCGCGGCGCCGTGCTGGGCATGGCGATCGACAAGTATATCTACATCTCCGCCCTACGGCTGACGTCCGTGCTGGATTACAAGTACCGGATCTCCTACTCGAAGATCGAGACGGTTTCAGCGATATCGGAGATCCAGCATCCGGTTGTGCGCGCGGTGCTGGATCATCACGGGCTGGACCAGCCGCTGGACATCTCGATCCTGGCCGATCTGCCGGCGCGCAGCGGGCTGGGCAGTTCGTCGGCCTTCACCGTCGGGTTTCTGAACCTGGTCGGCACGCTGCGACACCAGACGATGACCAAGCTCGATCTGGCGCGGTCGGCCGTCTATATCGAGCGAGATGTGCTGGGTGAAAATGTCGGCGTGCAGGACCAGTATCACGCGGCATTCGGCGGGCTGAACCGGTTCGACTTTGAAACGGGCCGGACGCGGTTGTCGCCGATCCAGATGTCCGGCGCGTGCCAAGGCGCGCTGACGTCGTCGTTGTTCCTTGTCTATACGGGGATGACGCGCTTTGCCTCGGTAACGCTTGATGAGCAGATGGAGAAGACGCGGGATCGCACGGTTGACGCCGAACTCTCCCATCTGCTGGCGCTGGTGGACCAGGGCGTGGCGGTGCTGGAATCGGCTGACCCCGAGCGAATGCTGACGGATTTCGGCGCCATGCTGCATGAGGGCTGGGAGACGAAGAAGCGCCTGTCGTCAAAGGTGTCCAACCCCGCGATCGATACGCTGTACGATCAGGCCCGGGCGGCCGGCGCGCTGGGCGGCAAGCTGTGCGGCGCCGGCAATGGCGGCTTCCTGCTGATGCTGGTGCCCCCCGAGCGCCATGCGGTCTTCGCCGAACGGATGCGCGACAGCGTGATCATTCCGGTCGGGCTGGATACGGTCGGTTCAACCATCCTGACCGGCTGAGCCGGTCAGGGGGGCGTTCCGCGGGCCCAGCGCCGGAGCGCGCTGGCTCCCTGCCTTACGATCGCCGCTGTTGAGGGGCCGAACGGGCGCTTCATCAACGCGAGCGTGAAGTCGCGCAACGCGAGCGCGGAGTGCCCCTGTTCCCGGCGCAGCCGCCCCCGGCCGCACCAAACCCAATAGCGATCAAAGCCGAGAACCCCGGCGCGGGTGTAATGAAACTCCGCGCTATCCGGTTCCTGGAAGCTGTTGTGAAGGGCCTGCGCCAATATGAAGTGCAGATCGGCCACATCGCCGTGTCGGACCAACAATACCCGGATATGCGGAATAAGTGTCTCGTAGTCACCTGTGTGGAAAAGGTCCCATAGGCCGTCGACCATATTCCGTTGTTTGGCGACGGGATCACTCTCCAGCCGTGGCTGCGGGTTCTGCGGCGTGGCGGGGAAAAACGGCCGTTTCATCAGCGCGAGCGTGAAGTCACGCAACGCAAGGGCGTATTGGCCCTGTTCCCGGCGCAGGCGACCGCGACCGCGCCATACCCAATAGCGATCAAAACCAAGGACCTTGGCGCGGGTGTAATGAAACTCCGCGCGGTCCGGTTCCTGGAAGCTGTTGTGCAGGGACTGCGCCAACAGGAAATGCAGATCGGCAACATTGGCGTGTTGGGTCAACAGCCCCCGGATATGCGGTATCAGTGTCTCGTAGTCACCTTTGTGGAAAAGGGCCCATAGGCCGTCGATCATCTTCCGTTGTTCGGCGACGAGATCAACCTCTCCCCATGGCTCCGGGACCGGGACGTTCTCCGGGACCGGTTCGGGCTCAGCCACCGGCGCGGAGGCCCTGCCCTCGGCCAGCATCAACACCGCCTCGGCGTCCGCATCGCCGGGGCTGGTTCTCAGGGCTTCGGTCGCCAGGGCCAAGGCGGTTTTGATGTGGCCCTTTTCAAGCGCCATGCGGGCAATTTCGACAAGTGATGGATCAATCGCGCCAAAGGCGGCAACCGACTGATCGCCGACGTTGTTCGGTACGCCCAGGACGTCCAGGTAGTTCAGGAATGCGACGCGCGAGTCATAGGCGCGGGCGAAATCGCGCGCGGTGCCCGCGATCTTTTGGCCCGCATCGGCATCGTGCAACGCCGCCAGGATGCGTTCGGGATAGGCGGCGATCGTGTCCTCAATCAGGACCTCCCGACCGGCCTTGATATCGAGCCCGCGAAACGTCGCGGCGGTGCCGAGGACAATTTTCGCTGCCGCCATGCCCTCCACTGTTTTGAGCGACGCGCCGGTGCCGTAAGGAATTGGGATCAGAACGAGATCGCACGCCGCGTAGAGCAGTAGCAACGCCGCGTCACTGATGCGGCCCAAGGCGAGGAAATTGCCATCCCGTTCCGCCGGCGCGCAGCCGCCGACGATGACGAAACAAACATCCTCGCCGCCATCCAGCGCCGTGATGGCGCGCGCGATCTCCTTGATCGAGGCGACGGCGCGCACGTTCGGTTCAAACAGGCTTCCAACGAACAGACAGACCCGGCGTGTTGGTGGTTGGATTCCGAAAAGATCGCGCAGCAACACCCGGGCGTTGCCCAGGCGCTCGATCTCAAACAACCGGCCATCGGTGGGATTGGGGGTCAGGACGGAGGACAAGCCGTGGCTTGCCATCACGGCCTGATCGGTCGCGGAGACCGAGACCAGCGCGTCGGCGGCTTTCCAGGCGCGCAGTTCCTTGTGCCACCCGACCGCGCGCAACACGGGAAGGTCGTTCAACTGGTCGGCCAGAACGTCATGCGCCGAGAGCACGACGCGACGGCCTTCCTGATGCGCGATCGGAATGACCGCATCCGCCCAAAGGGGGTATTTCAGGACGACGATGTCCGCCCAGCGGATTTGTTGGCGCAGCAGCCGCTGAAACCGCTTATCGACACCGACCCTGGCGTATTGCCAGAACATCCAGCGGTGCTTCATCCCCTGGCCGAACGACGCGGCCCATACCAGCAAACCGGTTGCGGAACGATGGAATGGAGCGCTTCCTTCCGGCCCGAGCGATTCGATGGTCAGGCCATGTGCAATCGTGCGCGGGGTGGTGCCACCCTGCAGAACGCGCACATCCAGATGGCGCGCCACCAGGAATTCCGCGACGAGGTTGGCGCGGCGGCTCGCGCCACCCTGCCGGGAAATGAAATCATCATGGGGATACAGAATCAGGATGCGCCGCGGCGGGCTGGCCGGTGCCGGCGGCGCCGCCCGCAATTCCCCGATGGCACGTGCAAGCGCCCCGGGATTATGCGTTTCCAGCCAGTGCTTCCGATTAGCGAGCGCCGTTTGGCTGAGTGCATCTCGATTGGCCACGGCGCGCAGCATCAGGGCCGCGAGCATTTCCGTCGATCGATCCTCACACAGCAATCCGGCGCCGTGTTCGGCGAGTTGGTCGCTCATCCAGGTATCCGTTGTCGCGATCACGGGCTTTCCGGCGGACAGAGCCTCCATGAACACGCCCGAGGTGCGGCCGAAATAGATCGAGCGCCAATAGGGCAACAATACGCAGTCGGATTCCCAAAGAATCTTATAGTAAGTCTCGGATTCGAGTTTCTCAAACAGCAACTCGCAGTTCGGAATATTCTCCGCCGCGAACGCATCAATGGCCAGGCGCACATCGGGCGCGGCGTCATTGCATTGCAGGACGAAGCGCATCCGCCCCAACTGGCCGCGCTGATGCAGCAACTGGATCGCTGCCAGGATCTCGAAGATGCCCTTCTCATCACGGGCATTGCCGAGCTTGACAAATGTCGTTCGATCATCGCGTTCGGCGGACGCGGTATCCGGCTGTTCCGGTGGCACATGCGGGATCGGCAGCACATGAAACGGATTTGCGCTCAAACGCCCCAATTGTTCGGCAAGCCGAGCGCTGTCGGTCGTGAGGTGAATGGGGCGGTGACGGGACAGGCACTCAATCAGGCGGAACGCAAAAGCCGAGAAAGGGTCTTGGTAGAAATCCGGCTGGTACCGCAACAGATAGACGTAGCGCACATCGCGCTTGAACCACAGCAAGACCGGCAGGACCGCGATCGCGAGCAATTGTCGATCGATGAATGTATGGACAAAGACGACGGTTCCCGGGGGTGCGCCAAAACGCCGGATCGATCCCAGCAGGTCCACGAGGAAGCGGAAATTGTCTCGCAGTTTTCCGATGGCGATGGCCAGCCGCGATCCCGGACCCGCGAGGCCCCAGATATCCCGGGTGAAAACCGGATGAGCGCCCACCTTTGCCGCGATTGTCGGTTCAACATCGCGATGGGCGAGAATCACCGTCTCGTACCCATTGGCGGTCGCGCCTTCCGCCACGGCCCGATCATACTCGAAATAGTGACCGCCGACGTTTCGGAGATTTGGATCGACGATGTAGAATGGTCGCTTCCGGGCCATCGCATACGCCTGATGTCCTGACGGATTATCCTTCATTGATTCAACCGCAGCCACGCGCGCCAATTACTCCAGCAATGTCCGCCGATCCGTTCGGCGCATAATCCGTAGATGGTTTGTATAGTAACATCGCCCGCCCGTCGCAAGATAAAATACGCAATTACACTACCTGTGGTTGTGTCTCTCGGCTTGCAGTATGACGTGATCTGTTCCAGCCTATGTCGGGTCCAAGGTATATGGCGGTTGCCCAACGCAGCCACGAAACTAGGGAGGATCAACAATGCCACTCGCGTCAACATTGTGTCGCCTGGCCGGCGTCGCTGTCGTGATGACAACGGCGGCGATCAGCGGGGCGTTCGCACAGAAATACGGCGGAACCCTGACGATCCCGCATATCGACACGCCGCCGAGCCCGTCCATTCAGGAGGAGGCCACGGCGTCGGTCGTCGTGCCATTCATGAGCATCTACAATAACCTTGTAATGTTCAATCAGCACGAACAGCAGAACCGGATGGACAATATCGTTCCGGAACTGGCGACCGCGTGGAAATGGAGTGACGACGGCACGCAATTGACCTTCACGTTGCGTGACGGGGTGAAATTTCACGATGGCAAGCCGTTCACATCGGCGGACGTGAAGTGCACCTGGGACATGGTCTCGGGGCTGACACCGGGCAAGATTCGCAAAAGCCCGCGGCAGGCCTGGTTCACCAATCTCAAGGAAATCACGGTCAACGGCGCGTCGGAGGTGACATTCCACCTGAACCGCCCGCAGCCCTCGTTCCTGTCGCTGCTCGCCGCCGGGTGGTCTCCGGTCTATCCGTGCCACATCCCGTCCGCGCAGATGCGGACCAAGCCCGTTGGCACCGGTCCATTTCGTTTCGTTGAGTTCAAAATGAACGAGGGTATCCGGGTGGAGAAGAACCCGGACTACTGGAAAAAGGGCCTGCCCTACCTGGATGCGATCGAGTGGCGCATCGTCCCCAACCGCGCGACCCGCATGCTCGGCCTGGCGGCCGCCAAATTCGACATGAGCTACCCGACCGATGTCAGCGTGCCGCTGCTGCGCGACCTTAAGAACCAGGCCCCCGCGTTGCAGTGCTTCCTGCGGCGGACAAATGTCAGCACGAACCTGATCATCAACCGCGACGTCGCGCCGTTCAACAATCCCGAAATCAGGCGGGCCCTGGCGCTGACGATCGACCGCAAGTCGTTCAACGACATCCTGAACGAAGGCCAAGGCGGGATCGGCGGCGCCATGTTGCCAGCGCCCGATGGCATCTGGGGCATGCCCGAGGACTTTCAGAAGACGCTTCTGGGATACAACCCCGACGTCGCGAAGAACCGCGAGGAGGCTCGCGCGATCATGCAGAAGCTTGGCTACGGGCCGAACAACCGGTTGCAGACGAAGGTTTTCACCCGCGACATCCCGACCTTCCGCGATCCGGCCTTGATCATGGTCGATCACATGAAGGAGATCTACATCGACGCACAGCTCGATGTGGTTGATACACCTCTCTACTACAACCGCGTTTTCAAGAAGGACTACGCGATCGGGATCAACCAGACCGGGTCTTCCCTGGATGATCCGGACCAGAATTTCTATGAGAACTACGCGTGCGGCAGTCTTCGGAACTATACGAACTACTGCAATCCGGAACTGCAGAAGGCGTTCGAAGCGCAGTCTGTGGAGAATGACCTGACCAAGCGCAAGCAGATGGTCTGGGACATCGAGCGTAAGCTCGCCGAGGACGTCGCGCGTCCGATCATTTTCCACAGCATCGGCGCGGCGTGCTGGCAGCCCTACGTGAAGAACGTCAACATCATGGTCAACAGCATCTACAATGGCTGGCGCTGGGAAGACCTCTGGATGGACAAATAGGTCTATTCAGCGGCCTTGCGGGGTGATGCCACACGGAAGTGCGGCATCACCTCCCGCGCAAACCGCTGTAGATTTTCGCGCGACGTCCCACCGCCATTCAGCAGGATATATTCAACTCCGGCCGCTCGCAGCGTTTCAATCTTGCGGCAGATCTGATCGGGGTTTCCGTACAGCGCGCTTTCCTCGCTGGCTTCCCGCGTATCCGAGAAAGCCATGATGCTGGCGGTATTGTTGCCATCCGGGCGCTGGCTGATCCTGTGCAGCCGTCGCTGCGCGGCCTGGCGCCGATCAAGCGCCGCTTCCTTCTCCGCCTCATCCCGCGCGACGAAAAACGCGCGTGCCACGCCGACCTGATGAGGGTCGAAGCCGAAGCCGTTGGCGATCATCGCGTCGCGATAAATCCCGAAGCGGCGGATGGTTTCAGCCGTGGAGGCGAACTGATCCAGCAGCAAATTGTGGCCGCGGCGCGCCACCCGCTGGATAGACTCCGGGTGCCCGGCGCCTTGCCAGAACGGCGGATGCGGCTTCTGGATTGTCGGAGGCTCGACAACGATGTCGTCGTATTGCCAAAAGCGCCCGTGGAAGCTGAACCGTTCGTTGGAGGTCCAGGCCTTGGTGATGATATCGACGGCTTCCTCGAATCGATCGGTGGCTTCCTCCATCGGTACGCGAAAGCCGGTGAATTCGTTATGGCGGTAACCCTTGCCGACGCCAAAATCCAGACGCCCGCCCGACAACAGGTCGAGCGTAGCCGCCTGTTCCGCCAACAGAACGGGATTGTGCCAGGGCAACACGATGACCGCGGTGCCCAGGCGAAGTGTGGTCGTACGCGCGCCGATCCAGGTGAGCAGGTTCAGCGTGGCTGACACCTGGCCGAAGCCGGTGAAATGATGCTCCACGATGAAGGCACTATCGAAGCCGAGTGCCTCGGCTTCGATGACGTAGTTTATGTAGTCCTTGAATCCGGCGGCACTGTCGACATTGGGGACGCCGCCTCGTTGCGCTTGTGCCGCACCGAACAATCCGAACCGCATCCGCGCGCTCCTGGCTGGTTTCGTTTCAGCCGATCCGCCGGCGGTATAGGGCGATCAGCCGTTCCCAATGACGTTCGGCGGCCGGCTTGTCGAAGCACCAGCGGGTTGGGAACGCGAAGCCGTGATGCACGCCCATATACATTTCAAGTTCGCCGCCATTGCCGGAGCGGGCGAACAGGCCCTTGAGCTCCTCCACCATTGGCAGTGGCGCCAATTCATCGTGTTCGGCACAGGCGATGTACAATTCGCCCTTGGCCTTGGCGAGGGTCAGATGGGGGCTTTCCTCATTCTCGCTGACCAGCCAGGTGCCATAATAGGACGCCGCGGCGGCGACCCGATCGGGAAAGCGCGCGGCCGCGGCGAGCGAGTATGGACCGCTCATGCAATAACCATGCGTGCCGACCAGGCCTTTCTTCGCCGCCTTCTGTGTATCCACGAACGCCAACATGTCGGCGAAGTCTTCCATCACCGGCGGAATGGTCATCCTGGTGCGGACGGCGCGCATCCGAGCCTGTTCAGCGCTGCCCTTTTCCGTCACGTCCGGGCCGTACTTCGTGTCGCGTCCGGCGCGGTAATAGAGGTTCGGCAGCACGACATAATAGCCGACCGTGCCGAGGCGACGCGCCATGTCATACAGTTCCTCCCGAATGCCGGGGGCGTCCATCAGCATGATGACCACCGGATGGGGGCCGTCGCGGTCGGGATGGCAGATGAAGGTCTCCATATCGCCGGCCCGGGTCCTGATATCCAAAATCTGTTCTTGCATCTGTATCTCTCCGAAAGGTCGTAATTCCAGGTCAGCCGATCTGTGTGGGATCTCGACCGCGGGGCCTGCGCACGACCACGGATGCGTCACCGCGCAGAACCTCGAATGTCGTGGTGTCGCCTTCGCGGCGGAATGCGATATCCAGCGTGTGGGCGCCGAACCGCAGGTCCAGCAGGGTGATGTCGGGCAACCATGATGGCAGCGTGGGATCGACATGCAGGCGGTTGTTCGGCGCGTCGGGCTCGATACCAAGGATCGCTTGGATCAGGGCAAAGCAGGTGCCGGCCGCCCAGGCCTGCGGCACATTCGCGCCCAGATACTGCACCGGAAAGCCGCCGCCTTCGCGACCAACGCCGGAATAAAGTTCCGGCAATTGGTTCTGCATGAAATGACTGGCCGCGCCGCTGATGTCGCGCGCTATGCGGTTGACCTCCTGGTCGAAGCCATAGCGCTTGAACCCGAGCGCGATCAGGCTGTTGTCGTGCGGCCAGACCGATCCCTTTTGATACGAATAGGGATTATAGGCGGGATGCGCGCTGGACAGCGTGCGAATGCCCCACCCGGAGTTCATATCAGGCGCCATCAGACGCGCGACCATGCGCGCGGCGCGATCAAGTGGCACGATGCCGGACCATAGCAGATGCCCGGGGTTGGAAGCGACCGTCAGGACCGGCTTCTTTTCTCCATCCAGCATATAGGCGTAGAAGCCGCTGTCTTCGTCCCAGAAGGTTTCATTAAATTTCCGGAACAGGGTGGCGGCCTTTTCGCGCAACACCGCCGCTTGCTCCGGACGGTCGAGCGCATCGTAGATCTCGGCCATGCGCTGCCAGGCGTCGTAGACGTAGCCTTGCAACTCACACACCGCCTTGGGGCCGCGCACCAGCGTGCCATCGGGATACAGCATGGAATCGCCGGAATCCTTCCAAGCCATGTTCTCGTACCCAGCCGAGGAGCGTGTCTGGTACTCCTGGAACCCATCGCCGTCGCGATCGCCCCAATTGTCGATCCAGTCCAGCGCGGCTTCGGCATTCGGCAGGAAGGTTTCCAGCAGGGCGCGGTCGCCGATCGCCCGCCAGGCGGCGTGCAAAGTGATCAGATACAGCGGCGTCGCATCGGCCGTGCCGTAATAGGGCGTGTGCGGGATCAGCCGGAAATGCGCGAGTTCCCCGTAGCGAAGCTCGTGCATGATCTTGCCGGGTTCGGCGTCGCGGTAGTCATCGCGTTCCTTGGCCTGCCACTCCCCCAGGACCTGCAGCGCGCCGCGGGAGAACTCCGGATAGACCAGGATGTTTTGCAACGAGACGATCAGGCTGTCGCGGCCGAAGGGCGCCATGAACCAGGGCAGCCCCGCGGCGGGGACAAAGACCGTGCTGTCCGTGCCCTCGATCGGCAGGCGCAAGGCGGCCATGTCGTCGATCGACTGGTGGAACAGGCGGTAGAATTCCTCGTTGCTGGTACGGATCTTCAGCACCAGATGGCGCCACTCATCGCCTCGGTCCGGGACGTGGCGGTCGCCGACGCAGGCCAGTGGGGCGGCATAGCGACGGGTGGCGTCGGACAAATCATACAGCAGGCAGGTGTGCCAGGACTGCCCGGGGTTCAGCTTGATTTCAAAGCTGAGTCGGCCATTCGCGTAGGCGGCGCGCACATCGGGGGAACCGACCGTGACGCTCAGGTCGCGCAGGAAGTCCTGATTGCGGTAGGTCGTGCGCAGGGTCTGGTCGGCTTCGGACCAATCCGTGCCGATGCGTCCGCGGCGCAGCATCCGGTTCGACTTTACATCGAACACGTCCGCGAAATCGGATCGGATCGAGAGTTCAAAATTGAATCGGATTGGCTTGTCACCATGATTGGTGATCGCCAGGTCCTCATGCATGCCGCCATCGATCAGGCGCGATATGGCGAAGGCGAGGGTGCGGGCCTCGATCGGGCCGTCTTCCGTCAAGAACGCCGTATTGGTCAGGAAGATGCGCGCGGTGTCGTAGGTCATCGCGCCGCCGTTCAGCAATTCCCAGTCGGCGCCATTCGCATAGGCCGCCCAGGCGCTGATCATGCGCGTATCGAGGAAATAGAGGCCCTTATCGGTGCGGTCCTGGATGCGGCCATCCGATTCGGTCACCAGCACCGTCATCCCATGATGGATGGCGATCTGTGGCGGACCGACCTGCACCTTGAACGCCATGCCCACTCCTCAAGCGACGGTCTTCCGCGCGATGCGGAAGACCGTCAGCCAAAGCGGCTTATTTGTCCAGCCAGACCGTATCCTGGCGGACCACGTCATAGACGCCGAAGTACTCGGTCGGGTTCACACCCTTCACGTAGTTGAACCAGACGTCGATGATCTTTTCCCAGCAGATCGGCAGCACCGGCGGATCGGATTCCATGATCTTCTCGGTCTCCCGGATCAGCGCGAGGCGCTTGGCCGGATCGACCTCGGAATCGATCTGCACGAGGATTTCCTGGAACTTCTTGTTGTCCCAGAACGAGTAGTTCTGCGGGCCGTCCTTGCCATACCAGGCGTTGAAGTAGTCGGACGGGTCGAGCAGCGTCGATACAACGGCGCCGACCGCGAGATCGTAGTTGCCGGACTTGGTATCATCGAACCAGACCGATTCCACGACGGTGCGCAGCTTGGTCTCGACATTCAGGGTCTGCTGCAGCATCGCCTGGATTGCCTGCGCCCACAGCTTGAAGGTCGCGACTTCGCGGACCATGAAGTCCAGGCCCTTGATACCGTTGGCATAACCCGCCGCCGCCATCAGCGCCTTGGCTTCCTTGATCGCCGGACCCGGGTCCTTCGGATCGTAGCCGATGCGCTTGAACAGCTCATCCCTCGGGGTCGCGAATTCGGAGAACGGATAGATGAAGCCACCGACCATCATCGGCGCCACGTCCTTCACCACTTCCACCAGCACGTGCTTGTCCATCACCAGATGCAGCGCGCGCCGCACCCGCGGATCGTCCAGCGGCTTCTTCTTGTTGTTGACCCAGACCCCCTGGATGACGCTCTGGTAATATTCCGCCATCGACATGCCCGGCGTCGCCTTGGCCTTGCGGCCGGTGACCGGGTCTGTGATGCGGCAATAGTCAACGCGGTTGGACAGGATGCCCGAGCCGAGTTCCGGGGAGAACATCAGCAGATGATAGACCTCGACCGCGTCGAGATAGGGCAGGCCCTTGTTCCAATAATCCTTGTACTTCTCCATGACCCAAACCTCGCCCTCGATCCGGCGGGAGTGCTTGAAGGGTCCGGTGCCCGGATAAGCCATGACACGGCGGAGGTTGAAGGCGTTGTCTTCCAGCGTCTTCTTGCGGACGACCACGTTCCAGCCGCTGGCGATGGCCGACATGATGAAGTTCGGCGGCCGCGGATCGGACAGCTTGAATTCCACCGTCAGCTTGTCGCGCACGTTGATCGATTCAACCGCCTTGAACAGGGAGCTGCGCGGGATGCTGATGCCTGCCGGCGGCTTCACGATGCGGTCGAAGGTGGCTTTCACGTCTTCCGCGGTAAAATCCGCGCCGTCATGGAAGGTCACGCCATCGCGCAGGAAGAACGTATAGGTCTTGCCGTCCTTGGCGATGTCCCAGCTATGCGCCAGATCCGGAATGATCGTCTTGCCCGAATCGCGCGGATCGCGACGGACGAGATTGTCGTACATCGGGCCCTGGGTCCCGAGGTTGTTGATCGTGCCTGACTGATGCAGGTCGAAATGCGGCGGACGGCTGCCGATGCCAACGCGGAAGACGCCGCCCGACTTCGGGCTGGGCTCGGGCGCGGCAAGCTTGAACTTGCTGCCGTCAAATTGCATCGGCACTTGCGCGACGACATCATTCGGCATCATGCCACCGGCAACGCCGGCGGCCGCCGCGGCCTTCATGAAGGTGCGGCGCGCGAAACTGGAACGCGGATCGATCGGCGCTGACATTGGGTCAGTCCCTCCCTGGGATATTGTACATACGGAGCTCAGCCGGTTGGTCCGGCCGCCTGCTCCTGGTCGCATGGCTACCACGCCCGAATGCCCGGGACCATCCGGAATTCGGGCGTGGCGCGCCGGTCACTTATCGAGCCACACGGTGTCGAAGCGATTGACGTCATACAGGCCGAAATAATTCTGCGGATACAAACCCTTCACGTAGTTGTACCACCCGTCGTTGATCTTCTCCCAACAGATCGGCAGCAGCGGCGGATCGGATTCCATGATCATCTCCGCCTCCCGGATCAACGCCTTGCGCTTGGTCGCGTCGACCTCCCGATCGATCTGGCCGAGCAACGCGTCGAATTTCGGATTGCTCCAGAACGAGTGGTTCTGGGGGCCATCGGTCTTGTACCAGGCGTTGAAATAGTCGGACGGATCGAGCAGCGTCGAGATGATAACACCCAGGGCAATATCGAAGTTGCCTGATTTGGCATCGTCGAACCAGATCGATTCGACCGCCATGCGGATGTTCACCTGCACGTTGAGCGTCTGTGCCAGCAGCGCCTGAATCGCCTGTGCCCATAGCCGGAAGCTGGGCAAATCGCGCACCAGCATGTCGACATTCTTGATTCCGTTCGGATAGCCGGCCGCGGTCAGCAGGGCCCGCGCCTCCTTCACCGCCGCCGTCGGATCGATCTGGTAGCCGAGACGCTTGGCGAGCTCATCCTTCGGCGTGGCGAATTCAGAGAACGGATAGATGAAGCCGCCGACCATCATCGGCGCCAGATCCTTCACGACGTCGATCAGCACATGCTTGTCAAACGCCAGATGCAGCGCGCGCCGCACCCGCGGATCGTCATAGGGCTTGCGCTTGGTGTTGGGCCAGGTCGCCTGGATCACGCTTTGGTAATAATCCGTGCCCGACATGCCCGCCGTCGATTTCGCCCGACGCAACGTGGCGGGGTCGGTGACGCGGATATAATCGAGGCGGTTGGACAGGAACGATGATGCCATCTCCGGAGAGAATGGCAGCATGTGATAGATCTCCACCCCATCCAGATAGGGCACGCCCTTGTTCCAGTAGTCCTTGTTCTTCTCGAAGGTCCAGACCTCATTCTCGATCCGGCGCTGCGACCTGTAGGGACCCGTGCCAGGATAGGTGACAACACGACGGAGGTTGTAATTGTTGTCCTCCAGTGTCTTCTTGCGGACAACGAAATTCCAGCCGCTGGCGATCCCCGACATGATGAAGTTCACCGGCCGCGGTTCGGCCAGCTTGAACTCGACGGTGTATTTGTCCCGCGCGATCACGTCACTGACGGCGGCGAACAGCGGGCCGCGCGGCATATTGATACCCGTGGGGGGCTTACGGATGCGGTCGAACGTTGCCTTCACGTCTTCCGATGTCAGTTCGGCGCCATCGTGGAACAACACGCCCTGGCGCAGGCTGAAGACGTAGCTGGTGCCTTCCTTGTTGATGTCCCAGCTATGCGCGAGATCGGGAATGATCGTCTGCCCGCCATCGCGCGGATCGCGACGGATCAGGTTGTCGAACATCAGCGCCTGGGAGCCGATATTCGAGAACGTTCCCGACTGGTGCGCGTCGAAATGCGGCTGGCGCGACAAATAACCCGCCCGCAGGACACCGCCGTATTTCGCGTTCGGTTCCGCGGCCTTGAGCTGGAACTTCGAACCGTCAAACTGATTGGGCACATTTTGCGCCAACGCCTGTCCGGGCGCGAACCCATAAGCCGTCGCAACCGCCGCCGCGGCCCCGCCCTGCAAAAACGCTCGGCGGCGCGGATCGGATGGCAACAGATTTTCGTCATTCATGTTTCGTACCTCCCTGAGTCTTGCTGACCCTTATGGTCTTGAACCATCAACCCCTGTATAGTCGGGCACGTCCAAGCCGTTCTCAATAACATATCAAAACCCGGGGGTCACTTCTTGAGTCAGGCAGCCTCGATCCAGGACACCACAACGCCCGTTCTGGAGATCGACAATCTTCAGACGCATTTCTTCACCGAGGCGGGCGTTGTCCGCGCGGTGGACGGCGTGTCCTATAGCGTGCGAGCCGGGGAAACCCTGGGCGTCGTTGGTGAATCCGGCTGCGGCAAAAGCGTCACCGCGCTTTCTATCCTGCGCCTGGTGGCCAATCCGCCCGGCCGCATCGTCGGCGGAGCCGTCCGCTTCAACGGGAAGAACCTGCTCGACCTCTCGGAATCCGAGATGGAAGACATCCGTGGCAACCATATCTCGATGATCTTCCAGGAGCCGATGACCTCGCTCAACCCGCTCTATACGATCGGGCGGCAGATCGCCGAGGCCATCGCCCTGCATCAAGGCCTGTCGAGGCGGGATGCGCTGGTGAAGGCCACCGACATGCTGCGTCGCGTCGCCATTCCTGAGCCGGAACGGCGGATTCATGCCTATCCGCATCAATTGTCCGGCGGCATGCGCCAACGCGTCATGATCGCGATGGCCGTGTCGTGCAACCCGAGCGTGCTGATCGCCGATGAACCCACGACGGCGCTGGACGTCACGATCCAGGCGCAGATTCTCGACATCATGCGGAACCTGCGCGAAACGCTCGGCACCGCCATCGTGCTGATCACGCATGACATGGGCGTCGTTGCGGAAAACGCCGATCGTGTCGTCGTGATGTATGCCGGCCGCAAGGTGGAGGAAGCGCCCGTCGATGATCTGTTCGATCGTCCCGGCCATCCCTACACCAAGGGCCTGCTTGGCTCGATTCCGAATGTCGAGGCTGCGGCCCATGCCGGGGACACACGCTCCCGGCTTACGGAAATCAAGGGCATGGTGCCTTCGCTCGCGAAGCTGCCGCCCGGTTGCGCCTTTGCCGCCCGCTGCGGATTCGCGACCGATCATTGCCGGACGACGTATCCGCCGCTGGAAGAACATCGCCCCAACCACTGGGTTGCCTGCTGGCACGCCAAGACCTTGATGGGAGACGCCGCATGAGCGACGCCGCCGCCCCGCTGATCGAGGTCGCCGACCTCAAGAAGCATTTTCCCATCATGCGCGGTCTGTTTTCCAAACTGGTCGGGCAGGTGCGCGCCGTCGATGGCGTATCGTTCCAGATCAAGAAGGGGGAAACCCTGGGCCTGGTCGGCGAATCCGGCTGCGGCAAATCCACCGTCGGCCGCACCATGATGAAGCTGCTGGAACCCTCCGGCGGCACGATCAAGGTGCGCGGGACGGATATCACCGCGCTCGATGGGCAGGCGATGATGCCCTATCGCCAGCAGATGCAAATGATCTTCCAGGACCCCTACGCATCGTTGAACCCGCGGATGACGGCGGGCGATATCGTGGGTGAGCCGTTAATCATCCACAGTGTCGGCACGAAATCGGAGCGCCAGGATCGCGTGGCGTGGCTTTTCCAGCGCGTCGGGCTGCGGCCGGATCAGATGTATCTCTACGCGCATGAATTCTCGGGCGGGCAGCGGCAACGACTGGGCATCGCGCGCGCGCTGGCGTTGAACCCGCAACTGATCGTCGGGGATGAGCCTGTGTCGGCGCTGGATGTTTCGATCCAGGCGCAGATCATCAACCTGCTGATGGATCTGCAGGACGAGTTCCAGCTTTCCTATCTGTTCGTCGCGCATGATCTGGCGGTGGTGGAACATATCAGCCACCGGGTGGCGGTGATGTATCTCGGCCGCATTGTCGAGATGACCGACAAGACCAGCCTGTTTGAGATGCCGTTGCATCCGTACACGGAAGCCTTGCTGGCGGCGGTGCCGATCCCGAAATCAGGCGCGCGTGGTCGGAAGCGGTTGATCCTGACGGGGGATGTGCCGAGCCCGATCAATCCTCCGCCGGGATGTCATTTCCATACGCGGTGTCCGTATGCGGTCGCGCGGTGCCGGGAGGAAGTGCCCGCTTTGCGGGAAGTCGCACCAGGCCACGTGGTGTCGTGCCATCTGCATGACGCGGGGGTGAAATTCCCGCTGGCGGCGTAAAACAGACAAGGGCCGGGATTGCTCCCGGCCCCTCCAGGCACATTGGCCATCCCCGGGATTTCCCAGGGATGGCCTTTTTGCTTTTAGCGGGCGCCGATCGCGCCGCGCAGACGCGGGTCAAGCATGTCGCGGATGCCGTCGCCCAGCAGGTTGAACGCAAGCACCGTCACGGTGATCGCGGCGCCGGGGAACAGGACCAGCCACCAAGGCGGCACCAGTCCGGCATTCAGGGAGTCGGACAGCATGTTGCCCCAGGTCGGCGTGGGCGGCGGGATGCCGACGCCCAGGAACCCGAGCGCGGCCTCGATGATGATGGCCACGCCCAGATGGGTCGTTGCCAGGATCAGATAGGGCGCGATGCATTGCGGTAGGATGTGCCTGAACATCAGCCGCGTGTTGGATGCGCCGAGGCTGCGGGCGGCCTCGACATAGGCCATCTCCTTCAACGACAGTACCACGGATCGGATGACGCGCCCGCCGAAGGGAATGCGCGTGATCGCAATGGCAACGATCACCGTGCCGGTGCCGGCGCCCAGCGCCATGGCGATCGCCATCGCCAGGATCAGGTCGGGGAAGGATTGCAGGAACTCGATGATCCGCTGGCTGAAGATGTCGAATCGGCCACCGAAATAGCCGCTGGCCAGGCCCCAAAGGCAGCCGGTTGTCGTGCCAAGAAGCACGGCCATGAAGGCGACAGTCAGGGAGGCCTGGCTGCCATGGATCACGCGGCTGAGCGTATCGCGGCCGATCTGATCGGTGCCGAACCACGCGAGCTCGTTGGGCGGCTTGCCCATCATGCGGAAATTCGCGGCCAACGGGTCCTTCGGCGCGACGAACGGCGCGAAGATCGCCACCAGCACGATGATCAGCGCGATGACGCCCCAAAAGAACGACAGCGGCGACCGGCGCGCGAAGTCTTTCAGGCCCTTGAGCATGCCAGCCGCGATGGACGGCGGCGCGACGGTGACGACGGGGGCGGTTTCGGGAGACGTTGCGCTCATTGCAGACGGATCCTTGGATCAAGCCAGGCGATGGCAAGGTCGACCATGATGTTCAGGACGACGAACACACAGGAATAGATGAAGACGAGGTTTTGCATCACGAAGATGTCGCGCTCACTCACGGCCGTGAACATGGCATAGCCGAGACCCGGCGTGCCGAAGGCGCGTTCGACGGGGATCGATCCGGCGAGGACGAAGCCCAGCAGGATCCCCGACAGCGTGATGACGGGCAGCATGGCGTTGGGCAATGCGTGGACCGCGATCACGAGGCGGGAGTTCAGACCCTTGGCGCGGGCGGTGCGGACATAGTCTTCGCGGATGACTTCCAGCAGGCTGGATCGGGCCATGCGCGCGATATAGGCGGCCTGCCCGAGTCCCAGCACGACGGCGGGTCCGATGACGATCTGCAGGTTGGTCCAGGGATCGACGGACAGCGGCACATTGGTCAGCGGCGGGCGATAGCCGAACCAGAACAGCATCGCCAGGATCGCCAGCATGCCGAACCAGAAGCCCGGCACGGCGAGAAACAGGATGCTGAGGAAGCGGACGATGTTATCGGCGATGCTGTTGGGCTTGAGCGCGCTGATCAGGGCGACGGGGATGCCCACGACCCAGGAGATGATGACCGACAGGATCGCGATCTCGGCGGTCAGCGGCCCGCGGCGGGCGATCATTTCCGCCACGCTTTCGGAGCGGAAGAAGGAACGGCCGAAATCGCCGGCCAGGATATCCTTGACCCAGTTCAGGTATTGGACCCAGAGCGGATCGCTCAGCCCCAGCGCCTTCATGTAGCCGGCGCGGTCGGCTTCCGAGAGCTTGGTGAATCCGTCGGCGCCGAAGATGGCCACGAGCGGATCGCCGGGCAGGATCCGGAGCACGACGAAGACAAGGATGGATACGGCGATGATCGTTATCACCCCGAACACCAACCGGCGGATAATATAGTTGTACATCGCTCAGCACGCCGCCCGAAGGCTGGCGCTGGCCGAGGCGCAGTCGTGGCTGTCGGCGCGTTCCCGCACGATGAACCCATCCTCCCTTTTGCTTTGCCGCGCGTTCGAACCGACGCGCTGCCTAATTCTGACCTTAGCCGAGGATTGCATGAGATGCGAGCGGGGTCTTGCGGATTTCACAGCATGACAGTGCCACCATCGACCGCGATGGTCTGGCCGGTGACGAAGCGGCTGCCCTCACCCAGCAACCACATGACGGTTCCGGCGAGGTCGGCGGGTTCGAGCGTGCGCTGAATGGATTGGCCGGCACGGATGACATCGAGGGCGCGTTCGTATTTCTCACCCAGGAACTCGACCGTGCCTTCCGTCATGACGGCGGAGGGGGCGAGCGCGTTGACGCGGATGTTGTCGCGGCCCAGTTCGCGGGCGAGGCCACGGGTCAGCCCGATCACGGCGGCCTTGGACGTTGTGTAGTGCAGGGCGAAGGGCATGCCATAGGTCGCGGCGAGGGAGGCGATATTGACGATCGAGCCTCCGCCGGTCTGGCGCATCGCGGGCAGGACCGCCTTGCAGCAGTTCCAGATGCCCTTGACGTTCACCGTCATGGCGGCGTCCCAGTCGGCTTCGGCGATCTGGTTGAAGCGGCCGCCGCGCAGGGAGCCATACAGGGCGGCGTTATTCACCAGGCCGTCGATCCGGCCGAAGCGCTCCATCGCCAGTTCGGCCATGGCGTCGGCCGAGAGCACGTCGGCAACATCGAGACGGACCCCGATCGCGCCATTGCCGGCGGCGGCGACAGCCTCGGCGCAGTCATTGACGTCGCCGGCGACGACATGGGCGCCGGCCTGGCCCAAGGCGCGGGCATATTCCAGTCCGAGACCGCGGGCGGCCCCGGTAATGAGGATGACCTTGCCGGAGAGATTCATGCGCGGGTTTCCTTGGTTTTTACATTAATTGTTGGGTGTGGCCGGAGATACACGGTGCGGAAGTCATCGTCGATTCTCCTGGCAATCGCTGGCGAATGCTCCTATACGGGTCTCATATCGGCGCTTTTCGCTTTCGGGCTGCTCACTGTCTTTCGCGACTCACTCGCAGCTCAGTGCTCTCAAAACGGAACAGTGTTATCGGCCTGCATCGTGCGGGTCCCCGGTATTTGGGAGTACATACCATGGCGACAGGTACAGTGAAGTGGTTCAACGGAACCAAGGGTTATGGGTTCATTCAGCCCGACGACGGCTCCAAGGATGTGTTCGTGCACATCTCGGCCGTTGAGCGCGCGGGCATGGGCACGCTGAGCGAAGGCCAGAAGGTCAGCTTCGACCTTCAGCGCGGCCAGCAGGGCAAGATGTCCGCGGACAACCTGAAGAACGCCTAACCAGCAGCCTGGCGCCGTGGAAACGCGGCGCCAGCGGCCGGGAGGCTTCCATGAGTTTGCATAAGTTCAAGATTGGACAGACCGTCATCCTGACGCCCAACCGGCAGGATGGAGAGGCCCCCCCCGGCGCTTATACAGTACAGCGCCTGCTGCCCGTCGAGGGCGCGCAGGTGCCTTACCGGATCCGGAATTCCCGCGATGGGCATGAACGGGTCGTGACGCAGGAACGCTTGAGCGCGGCGGCCGGCTGGGGCTGATTGCCCTGGACGGTGTTCCCGGTCCCCGCCATGGGGACGTCTTCGGAAAATAGTTCCGAAGTCCGCCTCATGGTGATGACAAATAATCGCGCTACAATAGCGCCCTTTCCAGCAATCTCACCGAATGCACTGCCTCGCGTCCAGACAGGTCGCGTATCTGGTGGCGGCATGATGTGCCATCGGCCACGATGAAATCGTGTTCCGCGGCCTTGCGCACCGCCGGCAGCAACCCCGCCTCCGCCATCGCGCGTGATGCGTCCTGGGTTTCCGCCTGATAACCGAACGGCCCGGCCATCCCGCAGCAGGACGACGCGATCGGCTTCACATCCAGCCGAGGGATCAGCTTCAGCGTCGATACCGCATCGGGGAAGGCGCCGAAGGACTTCTGATGGCAATGGCCGTGGACATGCGCCGTGCCCGGCATCTCCCGCAATTTCAGATCCGGCTTCACCTTCGCCAGGAACTCGCTGAGCAGCATCGCGCGGTCCGCCAAGGCGGCGCTTTCGGAACCTGGCAGCAATGACCGGAACTCATCGCGCAGCGTCATCAGGCAGGAGGGTTCCAGCCCGATCACCGGGATGTCCCCCGCGAGTCGCCGGAGCGTCCGCCCCGCCTCGGCCCGCGCCTTGTCCACCAGGCCAGCGGACAGGAAGGTGCGACCGCAGCACAAAGGCCGCCCCTTGGTTTCCGGCACGATCGCGCGGAATCCGGCGGCGGCCAGCACGCGCAAGGCAGCGCGCAGGTTTTCCGGCTCGAAATAGCGGTTGAAGGTATCGGCCAGCAGGAAGACCTCGCCCACCGGATTGGCGGGGGCAGCGGCCGCGGCCTCGGCATCGCGGAAGAAGTCGCTGCGCCATTCCGGCAGGGTCCGGTCGGCCGCCACGCCAAGGTATTTCTCCCCGAGCCAGCGCAGCGGCCCGAGGCTGTTCCGCAGATTGGCCAGAATCGGCAGGCGCGCGGCCACGGGCGCGAAACGGGGGAGTTCGGCGACCATCGCCTCCCGCCACTTCACGCCATGACGTTCGGCATGGGCGGCGTTCACCTCGATCTTCATCTTCGCCATGTCGACGCCGGTCGGGCATTCGCGGCGGCAGGCCTTGCAGGACACGCACAAAGCCATCGCGTCCTTCAGGGCGTCGGAGGCCATCGCATCCGCGCCCAACTGCCCGGTCAGCGCCAGGCGCAGCGTGTTGGCGCGTCCTCGGGTCAGATGCTGCTCATCACGGGTCACACGATAGGACGGGCACATGACGCCGGCGTCGAAGCCGCGGCAGGTGCCGTTGTTGTTGCACATCTCCACCGCGCCCAGCATGCCGCCGAGCGGACCGGGATGATCGGACCAGTCGAGCTTGGGGGTGAAGTCGCCGACCGCGCCGTAGCCCGGCGCGTAGCGCAGCAAGGACCGGTCATCCATGCGCGGCGGATCGACGATGCGGTTCGGGTTCATCATGCCGGTGGGATCGAAGGCCTCCTTCACCGTGCCGAAGGCGCTGACGATGCGCTCGCCGAACATCATCGTGTGGAACTCGCTGCGAACCAGGCCATCGCCATGTTCGCCGCTGTGCGATCCCTTGTATTCGCGCACCAGGGCGAAGGTTTCCTCGGCCACCTTCCGCATCAGCGCGACGTCGGTGGGGTCCTTCAGGTTCAGCACCGGGCGGACATGCAGGCAGCCGACCGAGGCATGGGCGTACCAGGTGCCCTTGGTGCCGTTCCGCTCGAACACGTCGTTCAGGCGTTCGGTGTAGTCGGCGAGGTCGTCCAGATCGACGGCGCAGTCCTCGATGAAGGACACCGGTTTTCCGTCCCCCTTCATCGACATCATGATGTTCAGACCGGCTTCGCGGACGGAGGCGATCTCGGCCTGGAACCCGGCATCCAGCGCGCGGACGACGCCGGGGCTGCCCAGGTCGCCCATCAGGGCTTCCAGGTCCTCCAGCTTGCGCATCAGAGGGGCGTCCTCCTGCCCGTGGAACTCCACCAGCAGCAGGCTGTCGGGTTCGCCGATCAGCATCCGGTCGATCGTGGCGCGGAAGATCGGGATGCCGCGGCCGAGGTCGATCATGGTGCGGTCGACCAGTTCCACCGCCTCCGGATCGAGCTGGACGATATGCTTCGCCGCTTCCATCGCCTTACGGAAGTTGGGGAACTGGCAGATGCCCATGACCTTGCGCGGCTTGATCGGGTGCAGCTTGAGTTCCAGCGCGGCGGAGAAGGCGAGCGTGCCCT
>CAMCDA010000062.1 GCA_945873195.1 Asaia bogorensis | reverse complement strand
GGGTTACCTCTGGTGCTGGTGTTGGCGCACCGGTCTCTCTACTCTTTCTCATGGCGTTGCTTTCCTTTGTGGATTCGACACCCCGAGCCTATCGGCTCAAGGGAGGCAACGCCGCCAGGAAAGTTTCAACATCGCGCGGGACATCCCCTGAAATACGTTCCGCCGTTTGAGAGTCTTCGCGACCATCTGAAGATGACCATGATCCGCGGCAAACCGACCCCGAATATGACCTACGACGACATCAAGAAGCTGATTTCCCGCCTGCTGTGGATGGTTGAGGTTGATGAGGAATGGTACCTCATCCGCAATCCCGATATCGCCGAGGCCGTGCGCGAGGGACGCGCGCGCTCCGGCCGAGACCACTTTGTGAACAACGGCTATTTCGAGGGGCGGCAGCCCTTCCCGATGACCGTCGACGAAGAATGGTACATCGCGGAAAACCCAGCGGTGGCCGAGGCCATTCGCGAAGGCCAAATGCAATCCGCGCAGCAACATTTCGATCAGCACGGCTACCGCGAAGGCCGTCTGCCCTACGCGCTTTAGGCCGAGGCTAGGGTCAGACCTCCGGCATCGCCTGCGACAGCCGTCCGCCCTGGCGGATAGGGGCGATGCGGCGCGCAAGTCCAGTGGAATCGTTGGTCTCCAAAAAGACTCCGCATAGCGTGGCCGCGCCCTCGGCCGGCGCCAGCCGCTCCCCGGGCATCTTCCGCCAGAATCGCAGCGCGGCGCCGTCCTTGGTCATCCCGATAACGCTGTCATAATCCCCACACATGCCGGCATCCGACTGAAACGCGGTGCCGCCGGGCAGCACCTGCGCATCCGCCGATGGGCAATGCGTGTGGGTCCCGACCACCATTGACACCTGGCCATCAAAGATATGGCCGAACGCCATTTTCTCGCTGGTGGCCTCGGCGTGGAAATCTACGACGATCGCCTGCGTGGTGGTGCCGAGGCGATGTTTCGCCAGAAGATCGGCCGTGCCACGAAACGGGCAATCCAGCGGGTCCATGTACAACCGCCCCATCGCCTGGGCGATCAGCGCGCGTCGTCCATCCGCCAGCTCGACGATCACGGACCCGCCGCCCGGGGTGTTCGGCGGAAAATTCAGCGGCCGGATCAGGCGTGGGGTGTCTGCGATGAAGGGAATGATCTCTTTCCGGTCCCAGGCGTGGTTGCCCAGTGTGATGACATCGGCGCCGGCCTTGAACAAAGCGCGCGCCATGTCGGGCGCCAGGCCAAACCCGTGGGAGGCATTTTCGGCGTTCACGATGGCCAGGTCGATTTTGAGCTTTGCGCGCAGGGCCGGCAGTTCGGCGGCCACCGTCTCTCGGCCGGTACGGCCAACCACATCGCCCAGAAACAGGATACGCATTCAGCCTTCCTTGCCGCGGATCACGCCCGCATCCGTCGCGATGGCGTCCAGCGCCACGTCGTAAGGGCCGATCGGCACCGCGTCCACCTCCTGATCCGCGAAGGCGCAGCCGATCGTGCGTGCATTGGGCAACCCGGCCAGCGTGCGGTCGTAGTAGCCGCCGCCATAGCCCAACCGATGCCGGGCGCGATCGAAGGCGAGCAGGGGCACCAGCAGAAAATCTGGGGTCAGAATCGCGCCAATCGGTCGCAGCGTGCCGAAACGCTCGGGTTCCATAACATCGCCGGGTCGCCAGGCCCGAAATGTCAGCGGTTGTCCGAGCGGCGGGGTGACCGGCAGGGCGATGGCGTGACCGCGCAGATGCAGTGCAAACAGCAGCGGCCTGATGTCGATTTCCCCGCCCAGCGGCCAGAAACCGGCGACAACCGCACCGTCCGGCGGCGGGCAGAGCCGGAGCAGGTGACCAGCCAACGCCAAGCCCGCGACAACGGGATCGCGTTCGGCACGCGCCGCCTTGGCGTGCTGGCGGGCCAGCCGCTTTGCGGCAACCAGCGCGTCGTCATCGGGAAAGGTGGTGTGCGGAGCCGCCATGGCCGTTGGCGTTGCATCCTCCCAGAGCCTGCGTGTGCAGGTGGGCGCCAGATACCGAGACCAAGATCCCGACAGAGCCAGCTCCCTAGGGAGTTGCTTACTGGCCCAGGGGATGACTTGCCTGACGAACCGGGCAGCCCCGCCGACGCAACTTAGGGATGCTCGAGGTCCTCGGCAATGTCTTCCGCGCGTTTGGCGATTTTATTCAGCCGCCGGCCCAGCTTGGGGTCGGTCGGGGGTTTGCCGCCTTGGAGTTCGGCCAGACGCTTCCGCGTCTCGAACAGGTCGTCGGACAGCAGCAGCGCGGCCATGACCAGCATGCGGGATTCACCGCTTTGGCCAGCCGCGGCGCGGATGGAATCGATCCGTTTGTCCACCTCCTCCGACATGGAGATCAGGTGGTGCTCCTCTCCGTCCTGGCAGCCAATCGTATAGGCATAGCCATTGATGCGGACGGTCACCTGCGCCATTGGCGTTCCCTTTTCATTCAGTCAGGCTCATGCCATCCGGCCTGCCGCCCGCGGCGTTGGCTGATGGGGGCGTCGCGAGGGCGGCACGCAGGCGTTCGATCAATCCGTCGAGGGTAGCCGCCACCGCTTCGGGCATCGGCGCGCCTTCCTGGATCGACGGCGCGGCCGGAACCGTCGCCAAGCGGGCAATCCGCTCCAGCGCCGCTTCCAGGCGTTCCGCCGCCCGATCAGGATCGTCGGTGTTGTCGATCATGCCGCTCGCTCCGCGCATCGCAGGGTGATGCCTATTGCACTCAACCCGGTCAACGGTTTGAACGTCAAGCATGCAGCTTTATCCGGCTTTGGTTGTGCATGGAATGGCGGATGCCCGCGCGGCGATGGCGCGGGGGCGCCCGATAACACTGCTCTCGGCGCCGGGAGCGGGGCTGTATGCCGGCTGCCTGTGGTGGCAATCCTTGGTCGAGCAGGTTCGGCGTGCCTATCCCGACGTGCCGATGATGGATGTGCTGGATTGCGCCGATGGCTCCGGGCAGGCGCTCGCGGCCCTGCGGATTGGCCTGAAGCGGCTGGTGCTAGCGCCGAGGGCTACCGAATGGGCGCTTCTTCAAGCTATTGCTTGCGCGAACGGCGGCGTCCTGCTGAGCGCGCGCCCCGACAAGCTCCCGTGACTTTACCGGTGCCGGTTTCTCACGCCGCTGGACCTTGATTCCGTAGGCGACCCCGATCAGGCCGACTGCTCCGAACCAAATGGAGCCATAGGGGATCACTACATGGAACAGCCGCGTCAGTATGATCATTGCCGCGAGCACGGCCGCGGCGATCCCGATCAAAAGCGCGGTCTGGGCAAAGGGGTCTTCGGTCTGCTTTCTGTTGCCGCTGCCGTCCTTTCGGAAATAGCGGCGCAGCATCAGCACGGTGGTGGCCAGATAGGGAGCAACCACGATCGGGGAAAAATCAAGCGGGTCGATGACCGTCATCCGCGCCTCGGTTTGAATTCTGTACCAACAAGGGTCAGTTGCCGTCCGAGCGGTAGGGCCCCGGCAGCCGTGATGCCGCCAGCATACCCAGCACGGCCAGCGCCGCCAGCATCCACATCGCCGCCGTATAGGCGGTTTCGGGTATGTCCGTCATCGCCAACATGTGATGAAGGAAAATCGCCAGCCCGGTCGTGCCCACCGGGCCGCCGATCCTCTGGCAGATATTGATCGCCGTCGTCGCGCTGGTCAGCGACTCGCGCGGGACCGAGGCATAGGCTGCCGCGGCGGACGGCAAGGTGATCGACCCCTGCCCGAACCCGCGGACGAACAGCGCCACCGCCAGCAGCCACAGCGGCGCGTCCGCGCCAGCCACCGCGAAGGGCAGGGTGCCGATCAGCGCGATCAGGGCGCCGCTACCGGATGTCAGCCGAGCGCCCAGACGCTCCGACAGGCGTCCCATGAGGGGGAGCGCGAAGAAGACACCCAGGCCCATCGGCGCCAGCATTAGCCCGGTCTGGCTGGGCGGCAGGCCGCGCAGGTTCAGGAAGAACAGCGGCATCATCAGTTGGCCGCCGAAATTGATCGCGTTGGACAGGAACTGCGTGGCCGCCGCCGCCCGGAACACCCGGCCGCGAAACAGCCGCAGATCGATCAGCGCGGCGGCCGGCCGGCGCAGCGCGTGCCACACGAACCCGCCCAGCAGGATCAAACTCGCCGCCAAACTATAAGGCGCGCTCGGCTGCTGATGCGACAGCGCCACCAGGCTTTCCATCAACAGCGCTAGCCCGGGGGAGATCATCGCCAGCCCCAGCAGATCGAGCCGGCGCGGCGCCGTCGGTTCATCCTTCGGGAGAACGCGCCACGCGAACAGGATGGCGATCAGCCCGACCGGCACATTCACCAGAAAAATCCAGTGCCAATCCAGCCACGTCAAAATCAGCCCCCCGAGGCTCGGCCCCACCATCTGCCCCACCATCACGGGCATCGCGGCGATACCGATCACACGCGCCATGTTCCGCCCCGCGTGACGCGCCATCATCAACTGCATCATCGGCGCGAGCAGCCCGCCCGCGATGCCCTGGATGACGCGGTAGGCAATCAGTTCCCCCGCGGAGCCGGCGGTCCCGCACAGCGCCGATCCCAGGATGAACACGCTGAAGCAGGCCAGGAACACGCGCCGAGCGCCGACGCGATCGACGAGCCAGCCGGAGAGCGGGAGAGCGAGGGCGAGGGCCAACAGATAGGCGCTGACCACCCATTGGATTGTGCCCAGTGGCACGTCAAAGGTCTGCGCGATGGTGGTGAGTGCGATGTTCACCATCGTTGAATCAAGGCCCGACATCAGCGGCCCGCAGGCGCAGGTGGCGGCAATGATCCAAACGCGGCGGTCGATTGGGGCGGGCGGTTCACGCATGCGTGGCTGGCGGGGCACTGTGCTTGTGACGATACCCTGTTAACATGGCTTCATCACCATGTCCCGCGTGCCGGAGGAAAATCCAATGCCCAATATCCCGCTTCGCCACGGCGCATTCCTGCCGCCGTTCCATCCCATGAACGAAAATCCCGCCGCGTGCATGGAGCGGGATCTCGAGCTGATGCAGTGGCTCGATCGGCTCGGCTTCCATGAAGCCTGGATCGGCGAACATCACTCGGCGGGCTGGGAACTGATCTCGTCGCCCGAGCTGTTCATCGCGGTCGCCGCGGAACGGACGAAGTGGATCAAGTTCGGCACCGGCGTCATTTCGTTGCCGTACCATAACCCGCTGATGACGGCGAACCGGATCATCCAGCTTGATCACCATACCCGCGGGCGCGTGATGTTCGGCGCGGGGCCTGGGCTTTTGGCCTCGGACGCCCTGATGCTGGGGATCGACCCGGAAACCCAGCGTGATCGCATGGCGGAGGCGCTGGACGTGATCCTGCGCTTCTTCAAGGGCGAGATCGTCACCGAGAAGACCGAGTGGTACAACTTCGTCGGTGCCCGGGCGCATATGCTGCCGTATTCACATCCGCATCCGGAAGTGGCGGTGGTCAGCTCGGTCACGCCATCGGGCGGGCGGCTGGCGGGTAAGTACGACCTGTCCATGATCTGCGTCGCCGCCACGAACCCGTTCGGCTATGACGCGCTGGCGGCGAACTGGAAGATCGCCAACGACATCGCGGCCGAACACGGCCGGCAGATGGACCGGTCGCGCCTGCGCCTGGTCGGGCCTATGCATATCGCGGAAACGCGGGAGCAGGCCTTCAAGAACGTGAAATACGGGTTCGAGCCGTACCTGAATTACCTGAACAACAACCAGCCCCGCTTCATCGTGCCTCAGGGCCAGGACGCGGCGGAATGGTTCGTGGAGAACAAGTTCGGCGTGATCGGCACCCCCGATGACGCGATTGCCCTGATCCAGCGGCTGTACGACAAGCAGGGCGATTTCGGCGTGTTTCTCCAGCAGGTCCACAACTGGGCGGATTTCGAGGAGACCAAGCGCTCCTACGAGCTGTATCAGCGCTATGTGATGCCGCATTTCTCCAAGGTGAATCAGCCGCGGATCGAATCCTTCGACTGGTGCGCGAACAACCGCGAACTGCTGACCGAGAAGCGCACGACGGCGGCGAAGCTGATGTTCGACAAGCATGAGGCCGAGATGAAGGCGAAGCAGGCCGAGGCGATGGTGCGGCCGAAGGATGGCAAGGAAGCCTGGTAATACCAGCCGGCTTCATGCCTGCGTTCTTCCACCGGATATCGCCGGCGGCTCCGTCCCCAAGGGCGGGCCGCCGGCGGTTGACGGCGCTCCAGGTCACGCCCTTGTAGCAAAAAAATTCTTGCCTCGTTGGGGGGATGATCGATAAGAACAAAATATGAACAACGCCCCGGTCCTCCCACCGTGCCCGCACCTCGCACCACCCGTCGGGCGGGATCTGATCGATGCCTGGACCCGGCTCGCGATTGCTCACCGAGAGGACGGGAGGCTCGATGACGCCGAACAGGCTGCCCGCGCCGCGCTGCTGCATGCGCCCGACACCGCCGCCGCGCGGCATGTGCTCGGCATGGTGCACCACGATCGCAACCGCCTGTCGGAAGCCGAGGACAGTTTCCGAGGGGCCATCCGGCTCAATCCCGATGGACCTGGCGCCTGGATCAATCTCGGGCTGATCCGGCACAAGCTGGGTGATCTGCGGGAAGCCGAGGCCTGTTATCGCGCCGCCGCCCGCCTGGGCGCGCCGATCGGCGGTGTCGGCGGCAATCTGGGGCTGGTCCTGCTGGAGCAAGGGCGGGTCGAGGAAGCCGAACGCGCCTGCCGCATGGCCGTCGCGGATCGGCCCACCGAACCGGGGCCGAGGCTCAATCTCGCGATGGTCCTTCTGCTGACCGGGCGCCTCACCGAAGGCTGGGTCGCCTATGAGGCGCGTCTGGCCGTCGATCCTTGGCGGGTGCCGGCCCCGAACCAGGCCGCCCCGCCGTTGACCGATCTGACAGCCGCGGCCGGCCGCGTCGTGCTGGTCCGCGCGGAGCAGGGCTTTGGCGATATCCTGCAATTCTGCCGCTACGTGCCCATGCTGGCGGATGCCGGCGTGACGGTGGTGCTGGAGGCGCCGTCGGCCCTTGTCCGATTGCTGCGGACCGTTCCCGGGGTCGCACAGGTCGTGCCGATGGGTTCGGCCATGCCCTGGTTCGATTATCACTGCCGGCTCATGTCGCTGCCCATGCTGTTCGGCACGACACTGGAGAACGTGCCTAACCGCGTCCCCTATCTTCAAGCGGCGCCCGAGGCGGCGGCACGGTGGCGCGCTCGGCTGGCGCAGTTGCCCGACCGGCGCATCGGCCTGGCCTGGGCAGGGGGGCAGCGGCCAGACAACCCGCACGCGGCGTCCATCGACCGGCGGCGCTCGGTGCCGATCGGGGCGCTGAAATCGCTCACCACCGTCGACGGATGCGGCTTCGTCTCCCTGTGCGTGGGGCATGATGGGCGAGCGACGGGGGCGGATTGGCTGTTCGACCCGACCGACGCGATCACCGATTTCGCCGATACCGCGGCGCTGATAGCGGGGCTGGACCTGGTGATCGCTGTCGATACAGCGGCCGCGCATCTGGCCGGCGCGCTGGGCCGCCCGGTCTGGCTGCTCAACCGGTTCGACACGTGCTGGCGCTGGCTGCTCGATCGCGACGACAGCCCCTGGTATCCGACGATGCGGCAGTTTCGCCAGACCGAGCCGGACGCCTGGGGGCCGGTGATCGAGCGGGTGCGGCAGGCGCTGGCGGTGCGATGATCAGAACGGGCGTACGATCACCATGATCACGATGATCATCAGCAGGACCGTCGGGACTTCGTTCGCGACTCGGTAGAATTTGTGGGATTTGGTGTTTTTGTCGTCCATGAACATCCGCCGCCACTTCGACATCGCGCCGTGGAAGCCGGCCATCAGGATCACGGCGGCGAATTTCACGTGCCACCAGCCGGATGACCAGTCGATCGCGCCGGGGGTCAGGATCAGCAGCGTGCCGAACAGCCAGGTGGCGATCATGGCGGGGTTGATGATCTGCTTCAGCAGCCGCCACTCCATCACCTTGAACCGCTCGCTCTCGGCCGAACCGGGGGCGAGTTCGCAGTGATAGACGAACAGCCGGGGCAGATAGAACATGCCGGCCATCCAGGCGACCATGCTGATGACGTGCAGCGCCTTCGTCCACGGATAGACCCAGATCAGGGCGTCAATCGTCACGCTTGGTTCTCCAGCGCCAGACGCAGCAGGTCCGGCAGGTCGTGCATGGAATGGAAGGGCGTCGCGCCCGCGTCGCGCAACCTGCCACCATCCCCGCCTGGACTGAACCCCAGGCAGTCCATGCCTGCGTCGACGGCGGCGCGTACGCCGGCAAGCGAGTCCTCGATCACGATGCAGGCGGCCGGATCGATCCCCTCGGCCCGGGCGGCTTCCAGGAAGACATCGGGCGCGGGCTTGCCCCGCCCGCCGGCGGCGATGACCTCATCGGCGCTGTGCATACGCCCGGCCACGACATCAAGCAGCCCAGTGCGGCCGAACTTCGCGGCCATCTCGGCGTGGGAGGAGTTGGACGCGATCCGCCAGGGCAAGCCGAGCGCAGTGGTTGCATGCAGGGCCTGGGGAGCACCGGGGATGGGTTCCGCCTCGGCCGCCATCACGGCGACCACCCGTTCCACCAGCCGGTCCACCCAGTCGGAGGCCAGCGCACGCCCAATCCGCTCCTCCACGACCGGCTTCATGTCGTGGAAGGACAGGCCGATGAAGCGGTGCTCCGCCTCCTCGGTCGTGATGGTCCAGCCGAGGGCGGTCAGGTCCTCGGCCACCACGCGGTTGCAGATCCTCTCGCTGTCGATCAGGACGCCGTCGCAGTCATAGATGACCATGGCCAGCGGTGGCCGGGTCGCCCGCCGCCGCAGCCACGAAGCCGGATCGCGCATCGCCGTTAGCCGGCCAGCAGATGCCCGGTCAGTTCATCCGGTATGGTCAGCATCGGGTAGTGGCCGGTGTCCATCTCGATCCACTTGGCCTTGAGCCGAGCGCAGGAGCGGCGCTGGTGGGCTTCGCCAGGGTTGGGCGCCTGACGGCACCAGATCACCGTCGCATCCCAGCTCATGTCCCAGAAATCCGTCAGCACGACCGGTGTTTCCGAGCAGCCGATCGGATGCGGCGTGTAGCGGTCCAGCGCCCAGGCCATCGTCGCCGAGTCCAGCCCCTCGAACAATTTCGTCTCGGCGTCCTCTCGCGACGGGCCGGATGCCAGGCCGGTTGCCGGCGGGCCCGGGCGCTTGACGATGTCGCGGGTCCGTTCGCCATGGAACAGAGCCAGGGCATCGACCAGCACCAGCCGCTTGATCCGGTGGCGCATCAGTTCCGCGGCCCGGTTGGCGATCATGCCGCCCGAGCTTGTGCCGACCAGCACGACGTCCTTCAGGTCTTCGTAGAACAGCAGGTCCGCGACCTCATTCGCCATCGATGTGGTGTCGATGCCGGGCCGGAGCTGGCCACGGCGTTCGCCGCAGCCTTCCATTGTTGGCGCGTAGACCGTGTGCCCGGCGGCTCGCAGCCGCGATGCCACGCGCTGCCAGATCCAGCCGCCTTGGAACGATCCATGGACCAGTACGAATTGCGTCATCGGTTCCCCCTTGTGCCGGCGGGCTCAGCGCACCCGCGGTTTCGGGTCCAGTGTATCACGCAACGCGCCGCCGAACAGGTTGACGCCCAGCACCGAGAGCATGATCGCCACGCCAGGGAAAATCGCGATCCAGGGCGCGGTGGAGGCTTACTCCTCGGCCCCGCCCTGCAGCATCAATCCCCAGGCCGGGACGGGTTCCTGCACGCCGAGGTGCAAATCCCGCCTGAACTGATCAGCCCCCAGCGAATGCGCGAACCCCCACCTGAACTCAAGGAAGTGGACGATGATCGGCCGGTTGAGACCCAGCTCCTCATGGCACGGCGTGACGGCCTTGGGGTCGAACGTGCGCGTCTTCAACGTTGGCATTATGAAATAAAATGGGCTTTCTTGCCGTGAATCGCACCGTGGTTCCGCACGGTCTGTCAACGGAAACGTAAGGGCCTTGCGTTTCGGACATGTCCCGCTGGCCCTGGCCTTTCGGCCCGGTCGCGCTACAATCGCCGGAAGAATACCCGGAGGGAACCATGGACCTGAGATTGTCCGAGGAATATAAGGCGCTTCAGGCGGAAGTCCGCGCCTTCATCGCGAAGTTCGGCGAACGCTCCCCCAAGGTGGGCGGCGGGCGGAAGAAGCCTGACCAGAAAACCCTGGACTGGCAGAAAATCCTTGTCGAACACGGCTATGCCGGCCGCACCATTCCCAAGCAATACGGCGGCTTTGGCGCCGAACCCGACGTGATGGCTGCCGCCGTCATCGCCGAGGAATTCGCCCGCGCCGAGGTTTATGCCGGTCTGACCAACCAGGGCATCTCCATGCTGGTTCCGACACTGCTGGAGGTGGGCACCGACAAGCAGAAGGAAGACTATATCGGGCCGACAATTCGCGGTGAAATGATCTGGTGTCAGGGATATTCGGAACCCGGCAACGGCTCGGATCTGGCGAACGCGCAGACGCGGGCCGAGTTGAAAGACGGCAACTGGATCGTGAACGGCCAGAAGATCTGGACCAGTTCCGCCCATTACGCCGACATGATGTTCCTGCTGTGCCGCACCGAACCGGAAAAATCCAAGCACGAAGGCCTGTCCTATCTTCTGCTGAGCATGAACAGCCCCGGCCTGGACCGTCGCCCGCTGACCACGATGACGGGACGAAATGAGTTCAATGAGGTGTTCTTCACTGACGTGAAGGTGCCCGAGGACCAGATCGTCCTCGGCCGCGGCAAGGGCTGGTACGTCGCCAACGTCACGCTGAAGCACGAACGCCTGATGATCGGCGATGCCGGCAAGATGAACGCGCGGTTGGAACAGTTGATTCGCCTGTGCCAATCATCGGAAATCGACGGCCGGCCGATCATCACCATGCCGGAATATCGCGACCGCCTGCTGAAATTGCAGGGCGAGGTGATCGCCTGGAAAGCCCATAACCTCCGTCTGCTGACCGAGGCCGCGCAAGGCACCGAGTCCGGCGTCAAGCGCATGATCATCAAATACGGCGGCACCATGCTCGGCTGGCGTCTCTCCTCCCTCGCCATCGATGCCTTGGGCGCCGCCGGTCTTCCGTATGAGACATTGGGGGAAGACGCGGAGGCCGATGACGCGACCACATGGAACATTGATTACATGTATGACGTGGGCCTGATGATCGGCGGTGGGTCAACCAATATCCAAAAGAACATCATCGGCGAACGCGGTCTCGATCTGCCGCGCGAACCAAAAGTGCAGAACGCTTCCGCGATCGGGAGAGGCTGATGGAATTCGCCCTGACCCTGGAACAACGCCAGTTCGACGACTCGCTGCGCGCGTTCTTGAAAGACCGGCTGCCGATGGAGCGTCTGCGCGCGCTCGCCCCCGCCGGCGTTGGTTTCGATGACGACCTGTGGAACGGGATGCTGGAACTGGGGCTGCAAGGCCTGCTTGTGCCGGAACGTTTCGGCGGCGCGGGTCTCGGTATACTGGACGCCGCCGTGGCTGGAGAGGCGTTGGGCTATGCCGCCGCGCCGATCCCCTTTGCTGGCAGCATCGTCATGGCGTCGCTGGCGTTCATGAACAGCGCCACGGAATCGCAACAGGATGAATACCTGCCGCAACTCGCGGGTGGGGAGGCACGGTTCGCCGTGGCCTTCGCCGGCCTCGCGGGGCAAACGGGGGCTGCAAAGGCGACCTACGCCGATGGCCGCCTGTCAGGCCGCGTTGCGGCGGTGATGGATGCTGGATCGGCTACCCATTTCATTGTCTATCTGGCGGACGGCACCGCGGCGGTGGTGGAGGCAAACGCGACGGGCGTGTCATCACACATGCACCGCAGCCTGGACCGCACGCGCCCGACCGTCGATGTGACGTTCGACAATGCCCCGGCCGCACGGTTGGACGCGGCCAACGATCCGATGGCGGCGGCGAAGCGCGTGCTGGATGCCGGCCGCATCATGCTGGCGGCCGATACGCTGGGCGCCGCGCAGAACATGCTCGACAAGGCCGTGGCCTTCGCGAAGGAACGTGTGCAGTTCGGACGCGTCATCGGGAGCTTCCAGGGCGTGAAGCACCCGCTCGCGGATTGCGTCACGATGCTGGAACCGTGCCGCGGAATGGTCTGGTACGCCGCACATGCCCAGGACATGATCCCCGAGGAAGCGCGCCTCACCGCCTGCCACACCAAGGCACATCTGGCCGATGTCGGGCGGGAAGTCGCGCGCATGACCACGGAAACTCACGGCGGCATGGGCTTCACCGATCTTCTCGGCCTGCACTACTGGTTCAAGCGAATCAGTTTCAACCGACAGCTTCTCGGCGGGCCGGAAATCTGCCGCGAGGAAGCGGCCGCGCTGCAAGGATGGCTGACCCATGCCTGATATCGATATTGAACCGATCCGCGCGCAACTCGGCAAGATCGCGACGGATCACGACCTGGCGATCGCCGCCCCGATGCGCGGCATGGTCGTTACCTTCGATCGCAACGAAACCGCGCCTGAGGAAGGGCAACCGGTCCCCCCCGGTTGGCATCTGGCTTACTTCCCCGAGGCCGCGCGCCTGGGCGGGCTGGGCGAGGACGGATTGCCGCTGGAACGTGGCGGCCTGCCGCAGATGCCGCTGCCTCGGCGGATGTATGCTGGTGCGACGCTGACCTTCCACAGCCCGATCCTGATCGGCGACAAGCTGCGGCGCGAAACCGAGTTCAGCGACGTTCAACTCCGCAAGGGCGCGACAGGCACATTGATCATCGCCACGCGGACGCAGCGTATCTACAGGCCGCGCGCCCTGGCGATCACCGAAGACGCCGTCACGGTCTTTCGCGAGGCTGTGAAGCCAGGCGAGAAGTCCGGCATTCCGCAAACCGAGCCGCCGCCAGCCGGTCTACCCTGGTCACGCACCATTAAGCCCGATCCGGTGTCGTTGTTCCGCTACTCCGCGCTGACCTTCAACCCGCATCGTATCCACTACGACCGTCCCTACGCGATGAACGTCGAAGGCTATCCGGGCCTGGTCGTGCATGGCCCGTTCTCGCAGCAATGCCTGCTGGATCTGCTGCGGGATTCGACGCCACGCCCGATCGTGAAGTTCGCGATGCGGGCACGCTCGCCGCTGTTCGATGTCGCGCCGTTCACGGTTGTTGGCGGCATGGTCAACGACAATGAAGCGGATCTGTTCGCGGTCGGCCCCAGTGGCGGGATTGCGATGCAGGCGCGGGCGACGTTGGGAACCTGACGTTCAGTTCGGCGATTTGGGACCGCGCACATTCAATGGGGGTGGGTTGCCGAACGGGCTGCGCATCACAGGCTCCCCACCCTGCCACGCCATGCGGAAATACAGGGCGGCGATTTCGGCGTAGTTCTCAAAATATTTCGTCGCCGCCAGCGCGTTCTCGTGCAGCTGGGCCGCCGCGGCCTGGTCGCCCGCGGCGCGCTTGATCTCCGACCAAAGCGCATAGGCGGTCGAACTGTTTGGATAGATCGCGATGGATTGCGCGATGGCCTGTTCCGCGCCCGCGGCATCGCGTGATCCCATGCGGCCTGCCGCAAGTGTCATGTAGGCCGTCGAGAGCAGAGCCGCATCCGTGGGTGGATTGCGGGCGATCAGTTCCGCCATATGCTCCGCTGCCTCCTTGTCCTGGTCCAGAGCCATGTTGGCGAACGCGGCGTTCAGGGGTGGCACGGGATTGCTTGGGTCTGAAACCATCGCCGCATGAAACAGCGTGTGTGCCACGGCTGGATCATTGCGAAACAATGCGATGATGCCTTGCAGGTTTTCAAACCGAGAACGTTCGGCGTTCACGGGCGTCGGCGGCAATTGCGCCATCGCGTACTGGATTATGGCCTCGCAATCATGGAAATCCCGGTTATCCGCGTGCCGTTGCATCAAATTCAGCGCGGTGATGTACGGATCGATCCGGGCAATGGCGATGACGGACGCGCGATGGGCAAGGGCGACGATGCTCTCGTCCTTTTGCTGCACGACTTCTTGCTGGAAGCTATTGAATCGCCGGCTGCCAAAGCCCGTAACGAGAATCTTGGCGGTCGATTCCTCGGCGAACAGACGTAGTTTGATATGATCCGGCTGGATGCCCAACTGACTCTGCACCGCATAGGCCACGCTCGGCACATGCAGGGCTTCGGCGATGCTGATGGCGATTCCATCCGGGCGTCCAACCTGGACGATCGGACGCGCGATGACCGATTGCGTGTCGGAGATGCGGCCAACTTCCTCTTTCAGGATGTCGGTCAGCATTTCCTCGGTGATCACGATCTTTTCGACGCGCGCGGCGACCTGCGCTTCCAGCACCACGTCCCGGGGATGGAGCATGGTGTCAAAGCCGAGCAGGGCGATGATCAATCCGACGGCGAGGCTGAAGGTCGTGAGGTCCATGGTTGCGTTCACCTGACATCGGACTCGGGCAGCCTGGAGGAATCACGGCAGCCCGGCATTGACGTGCGTCAATTTGACAGTGTCTCTGCCAGCCGAGCCTGACGAACCATACGCGGACCGCGGGCGATCGACAGGATGGCATCCAGGTCGGCCAGCATCGTCTCGATCGCCGGATCGACGGGGCCGAACGTATCGACATGGGTCCTGACCCGTTGCGCGATGTCGCCCGCCAGGACCCGCAGCCCGACCAGCGTCGCCGATCCTGAGTCCAGCGTGCCGGCGTCCAGCGTCGCCACCACGGCTTCCGCTCCGGCCTCATACACAGCCGTTAACGCGACCAGGGCGCCCAAAGACAGGTTCCGTTCGTCGGAGGCGGGCGCCGATGCCAGTTTCCCCAGAAGGAAGCGAAAGCCGCCCAGCGTGCTGAAAGTTCCGATCGCGTCCTCGACATCGCGGAAGGGCAGGGCCATCCGTTCATAGGCCGAACCGCGTTCGCCCAGCATCGCGTCGGCCGGGACCTCACAGCCGGCCAGCGCCATGTGGCAATGGCGGGATGGGCGCAGCGCGTGGAAGCCCGGCATCTCCTGCATGCTCAGGCCCGGCGTGTCGGCCGGCACAAGGAAGGCGCTGTAGCGCTTGCGGCCGTCGGTTTCATCGGTAATCGCCACGACGATGATCGCATCGGCATCCGGCCCGTTGCTGACCCAGGCCTTTTCGCCGGTGATACGAAAACCGCCCGGGATCGCCTCGGCCCGCGTCGTCAGGAGCTTTGGATGCGCGCCCACCTTCGGTTCGGAGATTGAAACAGACAGCGCGCGCCCCAGCCACACGGCCTGCTGCGCCGCGGTGCCGAAACTCTCGATGAAATGCCGCCCGATCTGCTGCCGCCCGCCCCAGATGCCCGCCACGCCCAGCATCCCGGTGCGCGCGACGATCGCCGCCTTCACCCGAGCGATCGCGGTATAGTCGGGCAAGGGCCGCAGCATCCCCGTCTCCGCCATGCCCTGTTGCGGCCGCGTGGCGGGATCGTCGCAACGGGCCAGCCAGGCGTCGATCCGGCGGATGATGTCGTCGTGCATGGGCGTTCTCCGGCTGCGTCAGGCGTGGAAACCGCCCGTGTTCCGTGTAACCTGCCTCCAGCGTGAACGCGCGCCAAGACATAAGGAGGAGAGCCATGAAACTCGGCTATTTCACGATGCCGTCGCATCCGCCCGAGCGCGGCCTGAAGGAAGGCCATGACTGGGACTTGCAGGTGCTCCGCTGGCTGGACGAACTGGGGTTCGAGGAAGCGTGGATCGGAGAGCATCACACCGCGCCCTGGGAACCGCATCCCGCCCCCGACCTGCTGATCGCGCAGGCGCTGTTGCAGACGAAACGGATACGCATCGGGCCTGGCGGCTTCCTGCTGCCGTATCATCATCCCGCGGAACTCGCGAACCGAGTGGCGATGCTGGATCATCTGTCGGAAGGCCGGCTGATGTTCGGCGTCGCGGCGTCGGGCTTGCCCTCCGACTGGGCGATGTTCGGGGTTGACGGGATGTCGGGACAGAATCGGGAAATGACGCGGGAAGCGCTCGACATCATCCTGCGTCTGTGGTCCGACGAACCAACCTTCGAGCACAAAGGCAAATACTGGAACGTCACCAAGCCGGAGCTGATGTACGGCTTCCTGAAGCCGCACATCAAGCCGTTGCAGCAGCCGCATCCCCCGATCGGCGTGGCCGGGCTGTCGCCCAATTCCGATACGCTGAAGATGGCGGGGGAGCACGGGTTCATGCCTCTCAGCCTCAACCTCAACGCCGGCCATCTGGTCACCCATTGGGCCGCGGTGGAGGAGGGCGCCCGCCGCACCGGCCGGACGCCCAAACGCTCCGACTGGCGCATCTTCCGCGAGGTCTTCGTCGCCCCCACAGACGAAGAAGCGCGTCGGCTCTCCCTGGGCGGCATGATGGGGCGGATGATGCGGGAATACTTCCTGCCGCTGCTCGATCAGTTTGGCTTCAAGCAATACCTGAAGCACGACCCGTCGGTGACGGATGCCGAGGTGACGCCGGAATATTGCGCCGAACACAACTGGCTGATCGGGTCACCCGAGACCGTCGCCCGCAAGCTGGAGAAGGTCTACAACGACGTGGGTGGCTTCGGCGGCATCCTCGTGTTTGGCTTCGACTACATGGACAACCCCGACGCATGGCGGAACTCCCTGCGCCTGTTGGCCGAGGAAGTGGCGCCACGGATCAAGCATCTGACGCCGGCCTAATCGCCCGGGTGGGGCTGGCAGGGCCGTGGGAAATTGCTAACCTCCGTCCAACCGACGAGAGGAAAACGTCCCATGGCCGACAGCATGATTGATTACGGCAAGCTCTATCGCGACGGGCTGCCGGACCCGGCTGCGAAGTGGGCGCCGTTTCCCCCGTACTATTTCGTCGGCGGCAATAACGACCCCGAGCAGATTCCGGTGGAGGGCCTGATCGAGGCCGCGACGTCGGTACTGCGCCGGGAAGGGTCCAAGCTCGCAATCTACAATCTGGGCATGGGACCGCAGGGTTACCCCGGCCTGCGCCAGTTCGTTGCCGACCGCTGCAACCGCATCCGCGGTACGAATATCGGTATCGATGACGTGATGATCACGACCGGTTCGGGCCAGGGGCTCGACATGATTAGCGGCATGCTGGTCAACCCGGGCGACACCGTCCTGTGCGAGGAGTTCTGCTACCAGGGCGCCATGAACCGCTTCCGCAAGATCGGCGCGAAGCTGGAAGCGATGAAGCTGGACGAGGACGGGATCGTCATTGACGCGCTGGAACAGCAGCTCAAGGACCTGAAGGCCCGGGGCATCACGCCCAAGTTCATCTACACGATCCCGACGATCCAGAACCCGACGGCCAGCATCCTGCCGCTCGATCGCCGCCACGCGCTGATCAAGCTCGCCCGCGAATACAATGTCTGCATCTTCGAGGACGAGTGCTACGCCGACCTGCTGTGGGACGGGGTGGAGGCGCCGCCGGCGCTTTATGCGCTTGATCCCGGCGCGGTGATCCATCTCGGATCATTCTCCAAGTCGCTCGCCCCCGCCTTGCGGCTGGGTTACATCGTGGCGCCGTGGGAGATCATGCGTCGCCTGCTGCCGCTGAAGGGTGACAGCGGCACCGGCGCGCTGGACCAGATGGTGGTCTCGGAATACTTCTCGAAGAACTTCGACAAGCATCTGAACCACCTGAACGGCGTCCTGCACGACAAGCTGAAATGCATGGTGGAGGCGGTGGAGCGGGAATTCGGCACCTCCGCGGAATGCTGGGCACCGAAGGGCGGCATCTTCCTGTGGATCAAGCTGCCCGACAGCGTCGATGTGCGGAAGCTGATGAAGCCCGCGGCCGAACGCGGCATCATCTTCAATGAAGGCCCGGCCTGGGCGGTCAGCCCGGACAATTCCACGTCGCATCTGCGCCTCTGCTTCGCCATGCCGAGCAAGCAGGTGATCGAGGAGGGCGTGAAGGCCTTCGCGCAGGTTTGCTATGAGCAGACCGGCATTCCGGTGCGGAGCGACAACGTCCAGCGTTGAGAGGGAGCAAGCAACATGAGTGCGCTGCGTGGCAACAACGGACCCCGGTATCGGCACAACCCCGATGAGTCCGCGCCGTACGAAACCATCACGATTGACAAGCTGACGCCGATCATCGGCGCGGAGATCAGCGGCGTGGACCTCTCCGCGCCGCTGTCCAACCACCAGATGTCGGAAATCCATCGCGCCTTGGCCGAGAACGCGGTGATCTTCTTCCGTGACCAGGACCTGACGCCCGAACAGCATCTGTTGTTCGGGCGCAACTTCGGCGATCTGCACAGTCATCCGGCCGCACCGCATGTCGCGGGGCATCCGGAACTGATGATCATCCGCGCCGACAAGGACAGCCCGCGCGCCAACGGCGAAGCCTGGCACAGCGATGTGTCCTGCGACCCCGAGCCGCCGATGGGCAGCATCCTGTATATCAAGCAATGCCCGCCCAAGGGTGGCGACACGCTGTTCTCCAGCATGTACGCCGCGTATGAGGCTCTGTCCGACCGGATGAAGGTCTATCTGGACGGGCTCACGGCGGTGCATGATGGCGAACCGGTGTATCGCGGGATGTATGCCAATCTCGGCATGCAGGACAAACCTGTCTATCCGCGCGCGGAACATCCGATCATCCGCGTCCATCCGGTGACCGGGCGGAAGGCGTTGTATGTGAACCGGGGTTTCACCACGAGCATCGTCGGCGTGCCGCGCGACGAAAGCGCGGGCATTCTCGCCTATCTGTTCGACCTGAGCGAGGACCCGCTGTTCCAGTGCCGGTTTCGCTGGCGGGAGAACTCGGTGGCGTTCTGGGACAATCGCTGCACCCAGCACCGGGCGATGTGGGATTACTGGCCGCACACGCGCTCGGGCTTCCGGGTGACGGTGGCGGGGGACAAGCCTTACTGACTCAGCCTTCCTCGCCCAGATAGACCGCCTGGACCAGGCGGTTGGCGCGGATCGCGGTCGGGTCGCCCTCGGCGATCAGCTTGCCGCGATCCATGACCATGATCCGGTCGGCGACGGCGAAGACGATGTCCATGTCGTGCTCGGTGAACAGCACCGCGCAGTTCCGTTCCCGTGCCAGCCGGCGCACCAGGTCCATCAGTGCGCGCCGGTCGGCGGGGGCGAGGCCGGCCGCTGGCTCATCCATCAGCAGCAGTCGCGGGTCGTTGGCCAAGGCGAGCGCCAGTTCCAATCGCTTCAAGGCCCCATAGGCCAGCGCGCCGCAGCCCTGGTCTGCCTGGTCCGCCAATCCGGCCTGGGCCAGCAGGGCATCGGCCTCCGCGCGGAACAGGCGATGGGCGGGGCGGAGGAAGCGCCAGACCAGCCCGTGGCGGGCGATCAGCGCCATCTGCACATTCTCCCGCACGGTCATGGAGGCGAAGGTGGCGGCGACCTGGAAACTGCGCCCGACTCCCAGGCGCCAGACGCGACGGGGCGGCCAGCCGGTGATGTCGGTGCCATCCAGCAGCACGGACCCGGAATCGGGCGGCGTCTGCCCGTTCAGCAGGTTGAAGCAGGTGGATTTCCCGGCGCCGTTCGGGCCGATCAGGGCCAGGAGCTCTCCGGCGGCCAGGGTGAAGGAGACGCCGGCCACGGCCTCCACGCCGCCGAAGTTCTTGCGGAGATCATGGGCGGTCAGCAGGCTCATGCCGGCCGCCTGATCGCGCCGGCGATGCCGTTGGGGAACAGCAGGACCAGGCTGATGATCGCCAGCCCCAGTGCCAGCCGCCACATCGTGGTGACCTGCAGCAGCATGTCATACAGCCCGGTATAGACGAGCGCCCCCACGATTGGCCCGCTGACGGTCTGCACGCCCCCCAGCAGCACCATGAGCAGCGCGTCGACCGAGTGCCCCACATGCACATAGGTTGGAAAAACACTCCCCTTGGCATAGGCGAACAGGCCGCCCGACAGGCCCGCCGCCGCCCCGGCGATGGTGAAGGCCGCCATTCGCAGCCGATCCGGGTCCAGTCCGATGGCGCCGGCTCGCAGGGTGGAATCGCGTGATGCGCGCAGGGCAAACCCGAAGGGCGCGTGGATGACCTGGCGCAGCAGCCAGACGGTCCCGGCGCTGAGGCCGAGCACAGCGAAGTAGAAGGGGAAGGGGAGGGCGGGCCAGACGCCGAGGATTCCGTCGTCTCCCCCCGTCAGCCACGACCATTGGGTGGCGACGGCCCAGACGATCTGCGCGAAGGCGAGCGTCAGCATGGCCAAGTAGACGCCCGACAGCCGCACGATGAAGGCCCCGAACGCCGCCGCCGCCAGCCCGGCCACCAACGGTGCGGCCAGCAATCCGAGTGGGGTCGGCAACAGCAGGACCTTCGCGGCCAAAGCGGCGCCATAGGCACCCAGGCCGAACCAGGCGGCGTGCCCGAAGCTCACCATGCCGCCGGGGCCCATGGTCAAATGCAGGCTGGCGGCGAAGACCATGGCGATCAGGGCCTCGGTCAGCACGGCCTGCGGGTAGGGGCCTAGGACGAAGGGCGCGAGGGCGGCGAGCGCCAGCCCGGCCAGCAAAGCTGCCTGGGTCAGCCTGCTGGCGGGGCGGATCAGGGTGGGGGCACCGGCGGCGCCTCGGACGGGGGCGAGGGGCTGACCGAGCAGCCCGTTTGGGCGGGCGATCAGGACGATCGCCATGACGACGAAGGCCAGGACCAGGGTGGCTTTGGGCAGCAGGGCAATCCCGAAGGATTGCAAGACTCCTATCAGGAGGGCCGCCACGAAGGCGCCGGTGACGCTGCCCATGCCGCCAACCACGACGACCACGAAGGCCTCCACGATCACAGCCAGGTCGATCCCGGTATTGGCGGAGGTGTTCGGCAGGATCAGCGCTCCGCCCAGGCCGGCGAGCGCGGCGCCCAAGGCGAACACCGCGGTGAACAGGATGCGCTGGTCGATGCCGAGGGCGGCCGCCATCTCCCGGTCCTCCGTCGCCGCGCGGATCAGGATGCCGAAGCGGGTTCGGTGCAGCAGTAGCCAGAGCAGGAGCAGCACCACCGGGCCGATGGCGATCAGGATCAGGTCGTACAGGGGAAACCGCTCCCCCATGATGGTCACGAAGCTGCGCAGCCAGGGCGGGCGGGGGAGGGGCAGGTCCTGCGGCCCCCAGATCAGGGGCACGAGGTCCTGGATGACCAGCACGACGCCGAAGGTGGCCAGAAGCTGGAACAACTCCGGCGCGCGGTAGATCCGGCGCAGCAGGGTTGTTTCTAGCAGGGCGCCGATCACGCCGGTGGCCAGGGCGGCGAGCAGGATGCCGAGCGCGAACCAGGCGGGATCGCGGGGGAGGCGGGTCAGGATGCTCCAGGCAAGGTAGCAGCCGATCATGTACAGGCTGCCATGGGAGAAATTGACGACGCGGGTGACGCCGAAGATCACGGTCAGGCCGGCGGCGATCAGGAACAGCGACGCCGCGCTGGCCAGGCCGGTCAGAAGTTGGATCACCACGAAATCCATCAAGCGGTCCTGAATGCGGACCGTGAGGCGGCGATGAAGGCGTGCATGCGGGCGGGGTCCTTGGCGCCGGTTGAGTCCTCGACGCCGGAGTTCACATCGACTCCAGCTGGGCGAACCGCGGCGATGGCGGAGGCGACGTTGTCCGGCGTCAGGCCGCCGGCGAGGATGACCGGCACGGGTGCCACCGCGACGGCGATGCGGCGGCTGATGGTCCAGTCATGGGTCTGGCCGGTGCCGCCCAGGCGGTCGGTCGTGCGGGAGTCCAGCAGAAGGGCATCGGCAAGGGGGGCTAAGGCCTCGGCCCGCGCCACGGCATCCGGGCCGGTGACGTGGATCGCCTTGATCAGGCAGGTGTCCGGGGCGAGGACCCGCAGCGCGCGGAGGCCCTCGGGTGGCACGTCCCCATGCACTTGTATGGTCGAGACGCCAATCCGTCGCGCCAGCGCCGCGATGGCCGCCGGATCGAGAAGATGGGTGACCAACACCATCGTTGGCCCGGGTTCCAGGGCGGTGACCAGGTGGCGGGCGTCCGCCTCGGACGCCTCGTCCTCCGCGCGATGCGTCAGGCCGACCAGCATCCCGAGCGCCGTTGCCCCCGCGGCAACGGCCGCACGCGCTTCGTTCTCGGTCCGCAGTCCGCAAACCTTGAGGAATGGGCGCTCTTCGCACGCCATCGCGGTTTACCCAGCCGGGCGCAGCTTCCGCACTTCCTCATCCGTCGGCAGATAATTGGCCCCATCGGCATAACGCCAATCAACCATCACACCCTTGCCACCCTTCAGCGCCGTCTTCCCAACATAGGTCCCGAGCGTCCCCTGGTGGTCGATCGCCCGATAGCTAGCCGCGCCGATCGGCGTATCGAACGTGGCACCCCGGAACCCAGTAATCAGCTTGTCCGTCTCCAGCGACCCAGCCCGCGCGATTCCCGCCGCGATCGACACGATCAGCGCGTGCCCCACCACCGATCCCATGCCCGGCAACACTTTGAACCGCGCCTGATACGCCGCGATGAACGCCTTGTTGGCCGGCGTCTCAACCAATTCCCGAGGATACCCCGTCACCCACCAGCCAACCGGCGCCTCATCCCCCAATGGCTCCAGATACTCCGGCTCCCCGGTCAGCATCGACGCCACCGCTCGGCCTTCAAACAGCCCTCGCGTGTTGCCTTGGCGGACGAAATTGGTCAGGTCTGGACCGAAAGTGACGTTGAAGATCGCCTCCGGCTTGGCCTCGGCCAGCGCGGCGACGGTCGCGCCCGCGTCGATCTTCCCCAAAGCCGGCCATTGTTCCGCGACGAACTGCACATCCGGACGCTTCGCCGTCAGCAGGGCCTTGAACCACTTCACCGATGACGTGCCATATTCATAGTTCGGTGCGACCGTCACCCACCGCTTGGCCGGCAGCTTCGCGGCCTCCTCGGCCAGCATCGCCGCCTGCATGTAGGTGGACGGGCGGAGGCGGAAGCAGAATCGGTTGCCCTTCTCCCACACCATCGCGTCCGACAACGGCTCTCCGGCCACGAACAGACGCTGGCGCTGGGCCGCGAAATCGGACAGCGCGAGGCCGACGTTCGACAGGAACCCGCCGGACAGAATGTCCACCTTCTGCTCATCGAGAAGCTCACCAGCCAGGCGGATCGCGTCCTGCGGCTTGCCGGCATCGTCGCGGCTGATCACCTCCAGCTTGCGGCCCAGCACACCGCCGGCTTCGTTGATCTGCTCAACGGCCATCTGCCAGCCGTTGCGATAGGGCAGGGTGAAGGAGGGAATGGCGGAATAGGAGTTGATCTCCCCAATCCGGATCGGCGCCGTCTGGGCACGGGAGACGGCGGGGGCGGCCAGAACGGCGGCGCCAGCCAGGACGGTGCGGCGTGTCAACATGCGGAAGGTTCCTGTTTCGGATGGACGCTGCCAGAGCCCGCATAGAATGCGCCGATCCAGCCCGCCGGTCGATATCCGTTGATTGTTGTTGAAGCCGCAAATCGGACAGCTTAGGTTGGTCTGGTCTGGCCAAAAAGGCTACCATCATGCGGACCATCAACATGCTTGAAGCCAAATCCAACCTCTCGCGCTTCGTCGAAGCCGTGGAAACCGGCTCGGAGGCTGAGATCATCATCGCCCGCAACGGCC
>CAMCDA010000061.1 GCA_945873195.1 Asaia bogorensis | reverse complement strand
CGACCCGGCCATCCATCTGCCCGCGGCCCGCGCCTGGTCCGTCTATGAGGGAACATGCAGCACACTGCTGCCAAGCCCCGAGACTGTGACATCCTTCGCGCAGGACCGGACGGCGCTGGGCCTCGCGCGGATCGAGGCGCACTACTTCGTAAACGACCTGTTCCTGCCGCCCGAGGGACTGCTCGGCCGCATGGACCGTATCGCGCATATCCCGGCCGAAATCATCCAGGGCCGCTACGACATGATCTGCCCTGCCGCGACGGCCTTCGAACTGGCCGCCGCGTGGAGCAACGCGCGGCTGACCGTCGTGCCCGATGCCGGCCATTCCGCTCTTGAAACCGGTATAAGGCGGGCATTGGTGGCGGCGGTGGAACGGTTTCGTACCGAACGATAGGGAGAATTTCGCATGAAGGTGGGTGTCATCGGCCTCGGCACGATGGGCATGGGGGCCGCGCTGAACCTGCTGCGGAAAGGCCATGCGGTTACGGGTTGCGACACGCGGGAGTCCGCGCGGACGGAGTTCGTCACGGCGGGTGGCGCGGCCGTCGCCTCCCCGGCCGGTTTTCCGGCTGAAACGGAAGCCGTCGTGGTCTTCGTCGTCAACGCCGCGCAGACCGAGGATGTGCTGTTCGGCGCCCAAGGCTGCCTGGCCGGGATGAACAAAGGGGCCGCGATCCTTTGCTGCGCCACCATCGCGCCGGACGTCGCGCGCGGGCTGGAAAAGCGGATTGAGGAGGCCGGGTTCCTGATGCTCGACGCCCCGGTGTCGGGCGGCAAGGTTGGCGCGCATGCTGGAACGATGACGGTCATGGCATCGGGGAAGGAAGCCGCATTCGAGAAGGCCGGCCCGGTGCTGGAGGCGATCTCCACCAAGGTCTGGCGCCTGGGTGACGCGGCGGGCATCGGCAGCACGGTGAAGATGGTGAACCAGTTGCTGGCGGGCGTGCATATCGCGACGGCGGCCGAGGCGATGGCGCTGGGCATCCGCGCCGGGGCCGACCCGCAGACGCTGTACGATGTGATCTCGGAATCCGCGGGCAGTTCGTGGATGTTCCAGAACCGGGTGCCGCATATCTTGGCGGGGGATGATACCCCGCTTTCCGCGGTGAATATCTTCGTGAAGGATCTGGGGATCGTGCTGGATCAGGCGCGGTCGCTGACGTTCCCGCTGCCCATGGCCTCGGCCGCGCACCAGTTGTTCCTAGGGGCGGCGGCGAATGGGCAAGGGGCCAAGGATGACGCGTTCGTGATCCGGGTGTGGCAGGCGCTGACGGGGATTGATCTGCCGAAGGGCGAGTAATCCGGTCCAGCGTTAGCGAAGTCTTCATGATATTGCAGTACGGGTCTGGGGCGCCGCTGCCTTGGACCCGAACCCGTGTCACTGACCTTCCATCCCGGCCCTGGGGCCATCCTGATCTGTGATTTCTCGACCGGCTTCCGCGCGCCGGAGATGGTCAAGGTGCGCCCCGTCATCGTCGTGTCTCCACGCCGCCGCGTAGGCCACCTGGCAACGATTGTGCCGCTGAGCAGCACGCCGCCAGCGCCGCGTGAGCCGTGGCACTATCCGCTGCCGCCTGGCGTATATCCACCCGCGCGCTGCACGATCTGGGCGAAGTGCGACATGGTGGCGACGGTCGCCCTGGATCGGCTGGACCGGGTGAAATTACGAGACAAAACAGGCGCCCGAAGCTACCAGATGTTCCAGGCCCCGCCCGAGGTCTTGGCCGCCATCCGTGACTGCGTCCGCGCGGCGTTGGGAATTGCTTGAAATCGGCACCTGGAATGCGCTATACAGTAGTGGTTCCCGCGCCGCAGTGATGTGGTATCGGGCTTGGAAGACCCGTCCTCGGACAGGCCGGTTCCGGACAGCGGCGATGGCAAGTCGTTCGGAACCGCAGACAGCCCCGTCGGCAACGACGGGGCTTTGCCGTTTCTGGCCCCTTGTTCCACCCGATCCCGCCCGCCATCATCCCTGCCGCACAGCAAGGACAGGGGCATGAACTGGGGATCTCTTACCCGCGCGGAGCGTGACGCGGCCTACAACAATCCTCTGGCCGTGCCGGAAGCCGCCTCAATGATCCCGGCCTGGATCGCCGAGTCGGGCGCTTTCCGCACCGAACGCCCCGCCCATCTCGACATCCCCTATGGCGCGCGCGAACGAAACAAGTGGGACCTGTATCCCGCCGCCGACCCAAAGGCCCCCTGCATCGTCTTCATCCACGGCGGCTACTGGCAGCGTTTCGGACGGGAGAGTTTCACCAACCTGATCGCCGGTCCGCATGCGATGGGGTGGTCCGCCGCCCTGCCGGGCTACACGCTCTGTCCTGATGTCACGCTCACGGACATCGTGGCGGAGATCAACCAGGCGCTCGACTGGCTAGGCGCGCATGGGGCCGAGCATGGCATCGCCGGGCCAATCATCCTGTCCGGCTGGTCGGCGGGCGGGCATCTGACGGCGCTATGCCTGGATCATCCGGCGGTGGCGGCCGGGCTGTCGATCTCAGGCATCTTTGAGCTTGGGCCGCTGCGGGACACTTACCTGAACGAAAAGCTGCGGCTCTCGGATACCGAGATCGCGGACCTGTCATCGCTGCGTCTGCCGATGTCCGGCAAGCCGCTCGCGATCACCTACGGCACCGCCGAACTGCCGCCACTGGTGGCCGACAGCCGCGACCTGCACGCCCGCCGAAGCGCCGCTCACAAGCCGGGGATACTGATCCCTGTCCCCGGTGGCAACCACTTCACCATCATGAATGAACTGCGCCGCGCGGATGGTCTGCTGACACGGCATTTGCCTCTACTACTGTCATGATAGCCTTGCCGTCAGGGTCCAGCGGTCCGATGACGTATTTGCCGCGGCGGGGAGAGTGGGGCTGGTAGCGGGCAAACCACACGTAGTCGTTTTCCCGGGGCACAGCCCCGGTCAGTCGGTTGACGAGCCGTTCCAGCCCCCGCCAGAAGCCGATGCGGTCGCACACATAATTCGCCCAGCCGGTGATCACGCAGTAACGGACGTCGTGATTGTCGCGGTGGTGGACGTTGTGGTGCCGCACATCGATCAGCAGATGGCAACGCTGCATCAGCCGCACGATCGCCCACTCCGACCGCTTATGACCAAGCCTGTGCGCGTAGGTGCCGAAATACATGCAGGTGGAGATGATGAACATCGACCACACCAGATGAAACAACACCGGTGACGGAGTCAGCAGCAGCGTGACGATCATCCCGATCGGCCCCAGCATGATCATCGTCGGCCAGGCGCTGTAGGCGATGTAGTCCCGCACGCCGTAGCCGACGATATGGTGCGGATGCAGGTGATGCTCCCGCGCGATGGAGATCACGCGCTCCGACATGATCTCATCGAACCAGGTGTCGGTTGCCCAGTGGACCACGCCCGACATCACATCCGCGACGAACAGCGCGACCAGCGTCGTCAGCACCAGCAGCCACGGCCAGGACCCGGCCTGGTCCAGGTTCATCACCACCCAGGTGCCGAACCAGATATTCATCGTGGTGTAGACGGCAATGCCGATCCAGCAGGTGATGACCTGAGAACGATCGCATTCGAGAAACAACGGCTGAACACCACGCGCCACGGACATCCTCCCTCAGCACTCGCCGCAAATGGCCCTATCGGTGCGTCTGGCGGGTGAATGACACCAACCTGTAACGTCCGATACAAGGCTTTGACATTGTGTGATCTGTCAGGACGATCGCATGCTCCCCGCGTGCTTGTCCAGCATTTCGCGCGCCTGGCGCACCTCGGCGGGCGCATGGGGACCCGACAGCGCCGACACCAGTGGGCCGAGCAGGTCGGGAATGGCGTCGGGGCGTCCTTGCTCCTCCCACATGGTTGCCAGACTGAGCGCGATGCGCATGGCCCAATGCCGGCTGCCGTGGCTGTTGGCCTCGGCCAGGGCGGCCTGATAGGTCTGCTCCGCGTCGGCCGCCTTGCCGCCAAGGTGCAGCAGGTCGCCCTTGATCCGTTGCAGTTCTGGCGCGAACCATCGCACGCCGGTCGCCTCCAACTCTCCCAACGCTCCATCCACTATCTGCAACCCTTCCGCGCTCGGCAGGTAGCGCGATACAGATCCGAGCGACTGCGGAATGCCCCAATACGTGCCCATGGCGCGGTGAATCGCTTCCCCCTCCCGCACCAGGGACAGGCCGGCCGCCACATCTCCCATCCGCGCCAGGGCAATCCCGCGATGGGCCACCGCGAACCCGCGCCAGAACGGGAAATCCCGTTCTTCGGTCAGTGTCGCAAAGCCATCCAGATCGGCGGTGCCGTCATCCATGACGACATTGAACCAAACCGTCGCCACGCCCAGCGCGAAGGCCAGCCGATGGGGGTTTGCAGATTGGCGCGCATGATGCAGCGCGAGCGCCCGTTGGGCATAGGCATCGTCGTAGCTGCCACGCATCGCGAGCACGACCGACAGATAGGCTGGGATCGCCACCGTTGCGTCACGCGCGCCCGGCATATCGGGGTCGCCGTCACGCAACTGGATCGCGGCGGCATCCAGGTGACCGCGTGCTTCGTCCAGCTTCCCGACCTGGAGCATGCTGATCCCCAGCAATCGGTGCGCGGCCAATCCCAATGCCGGCGTGGGCTCACGGGTGAAGCGCCTGTGCAGGTCCTCGGCCACCGAGGTGGCCTGCGCGATTTCCGATCGCATCAGGTGGAACGACCATTGCCCGTTCGCGACCCGCATCAGGTTCGTGGTGTCGCCCAGTTGCTCGCACAGCACGCGCGCGCGGTCGTAGACCTCTCCGGTACGTGGGGCGGTGTAGCCGCGGGACGCAATCAGCGCATTCCCCAGCCCGGTGACAACCGCCACTTCCTGCCGATGCCGCTTGGGTGTTTCAGGCAGATGGACGAGGGTTTCCAGCGCCTTCTCGAAATGATCCACCGCTTCCGCCATGGCCCACCGCTCGCTCGCCCGCTTGGCCGCCGCGCCCCAGGCGACCAGCGCGGGGTCGTACAGCCCGGCGGCGAAATAGTGCTGCGCCAGCAGTTCCGGCTGCCGTTCGGCGGTGTCTGGATGGCGAGTGCGGATGGCCTCGGCGATGGTGGCATGCAGTGATCGCCGCCGTTCGCGCAGCAGCATGGCATAGGCCGCGTCCCGGACCAGCGCGTGCTTGAACACATAGACCGCGTTGGGCGGCCGGTTTCGCATGAACACCAGCCCGGTTTCGATCAACCGGCTCAGCGCCTCCCGCATGATGGCTTCGGGGTGTTCACTGACCGCGGCGAGCAACTCATGGGAGAACTCCCGCCCGATCGTGGCTCCGATCAGGGCCAGTTCCCGCATCACCGATGGCGGACCTAACCGCGCCAGCAACGATGCCGACAGCGTATCAGGAATATCAATCGAGACCGCTCGACCCACCAACTCATAATGCGTGTCGCGCTCTACCAGCCGCCCGCTTTCCAGCACGGCCTTGGTCATTTCCTCGATGAAAAGCGGCACACCGTCCGACCGCGCCATGATGTCGGCGGCAACGCGGGGCGGCAGCGCCTTCCCCTGGGCGATGCCCTGGATCAGCGCGGCGGAATCCGCATGCTCAAACCGGTTCAGCGTCAGCGTTGTGACGTGGGAACGGTCCGTCCAGGCGGGTTGGTACTCCGGACGGCCGGCGAAAATCGCCATCACCCGGCGGTTCGCCGCGCCCTCCACGACCATTTCGATCAACTCGCGTGAGGTCGGGTCGGCCCAATGGGAATCCTCCCCGATCAGCAGCACGGGGTCACGGTCGGTCAGGGCATGGAACTGCTTGATCAAGGAGTTGAGCGTTCGATCCTTACGCTCCTGCGGTGACCCGGCTGAGGACTCGCGCAACGCCAGAAGATCCGCGATTCCATCGACCGCTTCTGGCTGGCGTGGCGTTGGATCAAGCAGCTCCCCCAGCTTGCCCAGGCGCTGTTCGACGCTGTCGTCCCGGGTGAAGCGCGCGGCCCGTTCCAGTTGGGCGACAACCGGCTGAAGGGCGCTGCTGGTGTGGTAAAGAGAACAGAAATAGCGCAGCCGGATATGCCGGCTTTCCGCGACATCATCCTGCAACGTGGCCAGCAGGCGGGATTTTCCGATCCCTGGTTCTCCGGTCAGCAGCACGACCTGGCCATCTCCCTGGCGCGCCTTGTCCCACAGCCTATGCAGGATGGAGCGATCCATGTCGCGGCCGAGCATGGGGGTGAGCGGGGCGGCTGATCCGTGCCAGGAACGCCCGTCGGTGCGGGATGTGCCGACCACGCGGAAGACCGCGACCGGTTCGGCGAAACCCTTCAGCCGCTCATCGCCACGACGCCGCACATCAAACTGATGGCCCAAAAGCCGGCGGGTTGCGCTGGAAATGATGACCTCCCCCGGCCGCGCGAGGTCATGCAGACGAGAGGCGAAGTTGGGTGTTTCGCCGGCGACGTCGGTGCCGCTGCCCAGCAGGTCGCCGACCACGGCCACGCCGGTGGCGATGCCGATCCGCAGGCGTGGTTCGAACGTGCCGTCCAGAAGGCGCAGTTCGGCAAAGGCCTCATTCGCGGCAAGGGCGGAACGGACGGCGCGTTCGGCGTCGTTCTCATGCGGCTCGGGGTAGCCGAACAGGACCATGGCGGCGTCGCCGACATAGCGCGCGACGAAGCCGCCGAAGCGGGTGACGCTTTCGGATACGACCTTGTGGCAGGCCGAAATGACGTCACGGAAATCCTCGGGGTCGATCCTGGTCGATAGCTCGGTGGAGCCAACGAGATCGGCGAACATGATCGTCAGGGAGCGGCGCTCGACACTGGCCAGTCGCACGGCGCTGGACGCGTCGGGGCTGATTCCTGGTTCGAGCGGCGCATGGGCCGGTACAACCAGCGGTGCCCCGCAATCGCCGCAAAAGCGTTTGCCGGCCAGACTTTCCGCCCCACAGACCCCGCACTTCATCTTCGGCCCCCGATTGCCGAAACGGCCGTGGCGCGCGTTGTCATAACACGCCGCCAAGCCCCATCGACCGTGCGTGAAGACTCGCCCCTGCGGAAGTATCCTTGAAACGGCCAGGCGCCACAACGATCCTTCTTGGGGGGACAGAGATCGTCCTTTATGGCATCGACGTGCGAAACCGCCACCTATGTCCCAGAGTTCGCCGCACGGGGATCAACGGCCGGGATCGAGATGGCGCCGCCGCGATCGGACGCGAAGGTCGTCTGCATCTGCTTGCCCAGGCTGCCGCCGCGCCGACCGAAGGACTCGACCAGCGGCACGTCGGCCGGATCAACCGGCACCATCCGAGGCTTCCGCGCCAAGGCCTGCTCGATGAACGGCGCCAGTTCGGCCTGCTTACGCACCTGCCGGATCGCGTCGCGCTCCTTGAATTCGGGCAAGGAGCTATTCGCGAAATGTTGCAGGGACTCGCAGATATCCTCGTGACGGTTCCGGCCGCATTGCTGGACGAAAATCACCTGGTCGACGCCCGCGTCCTCATAGCCTTTCAGATGCGCGCGCAATTGGGCCGGTGTGCCGATGCCCCCACGGCCGGCATTGTCGGGCAGGCGGTCCTTCACCTCCTGAAACCGGTCCCACATGTTGGTCACGCCGGGCTTATGATCGCCGAAAATCCCGACATAACCCAGGGAGTAGCCAAAGAATCGGAACCCATCGAGGCCACGGCGGATCGCTTCTTCCTCATCAGGGTGACAGGACATGCCGGACACCAGCGCGACGTTGGCGTTCACCGCGTGGCCGATCGGGACGCATTCGGAGGATTTGATGATGTCGTAGTATTCCTGGATCCACTTCGCCGCCAGTTCCGGCTCGATGAACGCGAAGGTCAGCGCGCCAATGCCGGCGCGCGCCGCGCGATGGATCGTTTCACGGCGTGAACACGCAACCCACATCGGAGGGTGCGGCTTCTGCAACGATTTCGGCACCAGATTGCGACACGGCATGTCGAAATACTGCCCCTTGAACCCCGGATAGGGGCGCATCGTCAGCATATTCGCCGCTTGTTCGGTGGCTTCCCGCCACATGGCGTTTTTCTCGGCCTGCGGCACGTCAAACGCTTCCAGCTCCAGCGCCGTCGCGGATTCCCCGGTGCCCCATTCCACCCGGCCGTTCGACACCAGGTCGAGCGTGGCGATGCGTTCGGCGACGCGGGCGGGATGGTTGTATTTCGGCGGCATCAGCGTGATGCCGTGGCCAAGGCGGATGTTCCTGGTGCGCTGGCTGGCGGCGGCAAGGAAGACCTCGGGCGCCGAGGAGTGGGAGTACTCCTCCAGGAAGTGATGCTCCACCTCCCACACATAATCGATGCCGAGGCGGTCGCCGAGTTCAACCTGGTCCAGGGCTTCCTGGATCACGCGCCACTCCGAGCCTTCATCCCATGGTTGCGGGCATTGAAACTCATAGAACATGCCGAATTTCATGACGTTCCCCCTTGTCATCGGTCCTGACAGGGTTGGCCGGCCGCGCGAACAGGTCAAGCGTGGGTCGCGTCCAAAATCTATTCCGTTGCATGGCTAGGCATGATATGCACGCGTCGCGTGTGTTGTGCCGCGTTATTGAGGAACCGTTCATGGCTTATTCCGCTTCTCGTACATGGGCTGGCAAAGTGACGACCTTGGGCGGGGCGTGCCTGCTCGCCACCGCCCTTGCGTCCGTCGGCGCGCGGCCGGCCATGGCTGGATTTCCGTTCGTCACCGACGATTCCGGGACGCAGGGCACCGGGCATGTCGAGCTTGATCTGTATGTGCAGTATTCGCGCTTCAGCGGCGGCTCGACCGGGTCGCTGCCCGCCGTCTCTTTCGCCTACGGCGTCACCGACAATTTCGATCTCACGCTCGGCGTCCCCATGACCATGGCGCAGACCAATGGCGTCGGCACCAACGTGGGCATCGGCGACATCTCGGCCGGGTTCAAATTCCGTTTCATCGATGAGGATACCGAAGGCTGGCGTCCGGGGCTGGCGTTCGCGCCGTCGGTCTATTTCCCGACCGGCAGCCAGGCGCGCGGCACCGGTTCGGGCTATTTCCGGGCGTTTCTGCCGGTGTGGCTGTCCAAGAGCAGCGGCGACTGGACCTTTTTCACGGGCGGTGGGCTGAACATCAACCAGGGCACGATCGGCGGCGTGAAGCAGACCAACTGGTGGTATGCGGGCGCGGGCGTCACCTATCAGATCAACGACACATGGACGGTCGGCACGGAAATTTACTACACGTCACCGGTCGCGACGGGCGCCAAGGACCTGGTCGGGTTCAATGTCGGCGTCATCTACAGCCTGGCGCCAGGACATAACCTGATGGCAACGGTCGGGCGCAACGTGGTCAATGCCATGTATACCAACCAGTTTTCGACTCTGCTGGCCTATCAGTTGAAATTCTGACTGGCGGGTCCGCCCCTGGGCAAGTTCCAGGGGCGGACCGTCTTTCAATGCGCCGCCGGGGACATCAGCCGACCGGCGCCGGCGGATGTAAGATAGGCGATGCGGCCTTGCGCGATCGTCGCGACGATGCCGCCGCTGGCGGGATCGAGCAGGACGACATCGGCGCGCTTGCCCGTCTCGATCGTGCCCCGATCCGTCAGGCCGGCCGCCTTCGCGGGATTGGCCGAGATCAGTGCCCAGGCGGCTTGCAGGTCCAGCACGCCGCGCCCCGCCAGGATCATCGCCGCCCGCGCCATTGCGGGATAAAAATAATCCGAGGCCAGCACGTTGCAGATGCCAGCCTCGGCCATGGTCGCCGCCGAGGCCCAGCCGAGATGCGATCCGCCGCGCACCACATTGGGGCAGCCCATCACGACGAACTCTCCGGCGGCCCGGGCGTTTTCTCCGACCTCCGGCGCGATCGGGAATTCGCAGATGGCGGCGCCCCGCGCGCGAAAGGCCTCCCGCACCGTCAGCGCGTCGTCGTCATGGCTGGCCATCGCGATCCCGGCCGACCGCGCTGCGGTGGCGAGGCGGTCGAGGCCCGCCGGCACCTCCGGCGCGCGGGCGGCAACCTGATCGGCCAGCGCCTGGAACGCATCCAGCTTCATCCCCGCGCGGTCGCTGTATTTCGCTCCCGCCACCGGGTCCTTGAGCTTCTTGATGATCGACGGCGTGTGGTCGTTGAACGCCAGCAGATGCACATGCCCAGCGGCGATGTCGTCGGCGGCCTGGTCCAGGGCTTCGAGGTTGAAGGCCTCCCACCGCAGATGTACGCGCATGTCGCAGGTCCAGGTCCCGGCGGCGAGCGCGGCGACCACCTGCCGCCAGGCATCGAGGCTCCTAAGGCCAGGTTCCCAGGACAATGTGATGCCGTGGAACTCCGTCGTGATGCCATTGGCGAGCAACTGCGCCTCGGTATCGCGCAAGGCCAGGTCGACCGGAAACGCGACGCCGGGGCGCGGCTGGATCTGGCGTTCGAAGGCGTCACCATGGATGTCGACGATCCCGGGCAGGACCAGCAGGCCGGTGGCGTCGATCACTGGGCCGGACCCGCCGGCGCCGAGTCCTGTGATGATCCCGCCGTCCAGCGCCAGGTCGGTGTTCCGTAACCCGTCATGCGGCAGCAGGACCTGGCCGTTCGTGATGTGCAGAGCGGGCATGAAGAGGCGTCCTTAGGGTTCGAAGACGATCTGGACCCGCGGCGTCGGGTAGCAGCCAACCCCGAATTCCACCACCGTTCCGGCGCGATCGACATTGATGTTCTCGGTCACCAACACCGGACGCAAGCGCGGCATCCGCAGCAGTTCGGCCTCGGTCGGTGTCGGCAGGCGGGCGGTGACGCGGGTCGTTTGCCGCAGGTAGTCGTCCACGCCAACGGCCTTCAGGGCCTCGGTGATACGGGGCGTGGCGCGCAGGGCGTCCAGCAAGCCGGGCAGGCGGGCGGACGGGAAATAGTGACGCGCCAGGCTGACGGGGCGGTCATCCGCGAGCCCCAGACGTTCCAGCAGAACGACGCGCGCGCCCACGCGGATGCCCAATCCGTTGGCGACGTGGGCCTCGGCCGAAATTTCCCGCAGTTGCAGGTTTTTGCCCGAGGGTTCCTTGTTGTGCTTGCGAATCCATTCGGTGAATCGCGTGCGCGGCTCGACGGTGTATTCCAGCACGTCCTCGGCCACGAAACTGCCGCGCCCTTGTTCGACGCGGATCAGACCAGCGCGCGACAGCTCCTCCAGCGCCCTGCGAACGGTGTGGCGATTGACACCGAACCGCTGCGACAATTCGGCTTCCGTCGGCAGGCGACTGCCCGGCGCGCTGGCGCCGCTGGCGATATCTTGTTGCAAATGATTGGCAATCTGGCGCCACAACGCGACGCCGCCGGCCCGGGACATGGGCGGCGCCGGCGGATCGGCCTCATCGGTGTTCATGATAGTTTCATCCAATGGCGGGCGGTCCTGTGGGACTTCGTTGTTGACGATACCCGGGCCGGCCGATACCTGTCTAGATGTCTAAACATCAGGCGGCGAGAAATGCCCGATCCCACCCCAGACGTCGCGGCGAGGCAGCAATGGATGGCCGTGCTGGCCCGCGCTGACGCGGAAGCCCTGACCAACCGGCTGACCGCCTGGGGCGAAGTACCCTCCTACACACGGTTGCGCGGGCCGGAGGCGGGCCTGGTCATGGTGCGCGGCCGGACCGGTGGCGGTGGCGCGCCCTTCAACCTGGGAGAGATGACGGTGACGCGCTGCTCCGTCCGGCTGGCGGACGGGATCGTGGGCCACGCCTACGTCGCCGGCCGCGATGACCGGCAGGCGGAGCTGGCGGCCGTGGTCGATGCCCTGATGCAGGACCCCGCCCGCGCCGATGGCCTGAACGCGGCCGTTATCGCGCCACTGGCCGAGGTCCAGCGCGAACGCCGGACCTCGCTGGCCGAGAAGGCCGCGGCGACCAAGGTGCAGTTCTTCTCCATGCGGACGATGCGGACATGAGGGGGGCGAACATGAGCAACGGGCTTTCCGCCGGCTTCGCCGATCCGGTCGGCGACGCGCAGGGCTGCTTCCGCACCGTGCTCGACGCTATGGCGCATCCGGGACGGGTCGGCCAGGTCGGGGGCGTGACGCCACCGTCGCCGTTGCACCCCGCGACCGCCGCCGTGGTGCTGTCGCTGCTCGATCACGAAACCCCGCTCTGGCTCGATCCAGGTGCCGCCGAGGCCGCGGCCTGGATCGCATTCCACACCGGCGCGCCCCGCGCAGCCAACGCAGCCGAGGCCGCCTTCGTCGTCGCGCTGAACCCGCCGGTGTTGTCCAACTTGAATCCGGGCGGGCATGAGACGCCGGAGGCGTCCACCACCGTCATCCTGCAAGTGGCATCATTGTCGTCCGGCCGGCGCTATCGCCTGAGCGGGCCGGGCCTGCGTGAACCGGCGCCGTTCACCGCCGACGGTCTGCCCGCCGATTTTGTCACCCAATGGCGCGCCAACCGGGCACTGTTCCCCCGGGGAGTCGACCTGATCCTGTGCGCGGGCAGTGACCTCGCGGCCCTGCCACGCACCGTTACCATCGAGGAGGCCTGACCATGGCCTATGTCGCCGTCAAAGGGGGCGAGCGTGCGATCGGCAACGCCCATGCCTGGCTGTCGGAGGAGCGGCGCGGCGATCCCGCCACCCCCGACCTGGGCCTGGCGCAGATCGAGAACCAGCTTGGGCGAGCCGTCGACCGGGTGATGGGGGAGGGGTCGCTGTATGACCGTGAACTCGCCGCCCTGGCGATCAAGCAGGCGCAGGGCGACCTGATCGAGGCCGCGTTCCTGCTGCGCGCCTACCGCACCACGCTGCCGCGCTTTGCCCATTCCCGTCCTGTCGAGACCGCGACGATGCTGGCGATGCGCCGCATCTCGGCCGTGTTCAAGGATTTGCCGGGCGGGCAAATCCTCGGCCCGACCTACGACTACACGCACCGCCTGCTGGATTTCGAACTGGCCGAGACAGGGGAGGAAATCGTGGCCCCCCGCGCCGAACCGGACGACACGGCCATGCCCCGCGTGCCCGATATCCTGGGCCACGAAGGCCTGATCGAACCGGACGGCGCTGAACGGTCCGAGGCGCCCGGCGACCTGACTCGCGAACCCCTGAGCTTCCCCGCCGAACGCGATGTCCGCCTCCAGGCCCTGGCGCGCGGCGACGAGGGGTTCCTGCTATCGCTGGGCTACTCCACCCAGCGCGGCTATGGCGGCACCCACCCCTTCGCCGGCGAAATCCGCATGGGCGAAGTAACGGTTGAGATCGAACCTGTCGAACTCGGCTTCGCCATCGACATCGGCGACCTGGTGCTGACCGAGTGCCAGATGATCAACCAGTTCAAGGGATCAAAGACCAAGCCGCCGCAGTTCACCCGCGGCTACGGGCTGGTCTTCGGTTTCTCGGAACGCAAGGCGATGGCGATGGCCCTGGTCGATCGCGCGATGCGGGCGAAGGAACTGGGCGAAGATGTCACGGCGCCGGCGCAGGACATCGAGTTCGTGCTGTATCACTCGGACAACATCGAGGCGACCGGCTTCGTCGAGCATCTGAAGCTGCCGCACTACGTCGATTTCCAGAGCGAATTGCAGAATATCCGCCGCCTGCGTGAGGCGGTCGAACGCGGACAGGATCTGGCGGAGGCCGCGGAATGAAGGGCTACAACTTCGCCTATCTCGATGAGCAGACGAAACGGATGATCCGACGCGCGCTGCTGAAGGCGGTCGCGATCCCGGGTCATCAGGTGCCGTTCGGTTCGCGGGAGATGCCACTGCCCTATGGCTGGGGCACCGGCGGGATTCAGGTGACAGCCTCGATCCTCGGGTCGGAGGACGTGCTGAAGGTCATCGACCAGGGCGCGGACGACACGACCAACGCGGTCTCCATCCGCCGCTTCTTCGCGCGCACCGCCGGGGTGCGGACGACGACCGTGACCGGAGAGGCGACGGTGATCCAGACCCGCCACCGCATCCCCGAGAAGCAACTGCGGGAGGACCAGATCATCGTCTACCAGGTCCCGCAGCCCGAGCCTTTGTTCCGCCTGGAATCCAGCCGCGTCGAGACGAAGCGCATGCACGGCCTGGCGGATTACGGGCTGATGCATGTGAAACTATATGAGGATATCGCGCGCTACGGCCAAATCTCGATCAGCTACGATTATCCCGTGATGGTGAACGGCCGCTATTTGATGTCGCCCAGCCCAATCCCCGCCTTCGACAATCCGAAGATGGACATGATGCCGGCATTGCAACTGTTCGGCGCCGGCCGCGAAAAGCGCATCTACGCGATCCCGCCCTGGACCGAGGTCCGCTCGCTGGATTTCGACGACCATCCGTTCCGCGCGATCAACGCGCCCGATCCCTGCGCGCTCTGCGGCTCCACCGACTCCTACCTCGATGAGGTCGTGACCGATGACCAGGGCGGGCGGATGTTCGTCTGCTCGGATACCGATCACTGCGCCGAACGGTGCGAGGCCGGCCATGTTGGTGACCAGGGCTGGAAGGAGGCTGCGGAATGACCGACGAAACCCTTCTGTCCGCGCGCGGACTGGCCTTGTCCTTCGGCGCGATCCCAGCGCTGGTCGATGTCGAGGTCGATCTCTGGGCCGGCGAACTGCTGGCGATCGTGGGTGAGTCCGGTTCCGGCAAGACGACGCTGCTGAACGTGCTGTCCGGCCGGGTCACGCCCGATGACGGTGTGGTCCTGTATCGCGACCCGGCAGGCGCCACGCACGACGTGCATGCGATGCCGGCGCCGGCGCTGCGGACGCTGCACCGCTCCGACTGGGGCTTTGTCCACCAGGACCCGCGCCAGAACTTGCGGATGAATGTCTCGGCTGGCGGCAATGTCGGCGAACGGCTGATGGCGCGCGGCGCCCGTCACTATGGCGACATCCGTGCCCAGGCGCTGGACTGGCTGATGCAGGTGGAGATCGATGCCTCCCGCATCGACGACCTGCCGCGGACCTTCTCGGGCGGGATGCTGCAACGCTTGCAGATCGCGCGGACCCTGGTGACGCATCCGCGGCTGGTCTTCATGGATGAACCCACCGGTGGCCTCGACGTCTCCGTCCAGGCTCGGCTGCTTGACCTGATCCGGTCGCTGGTGGCGCGCCTCGGCATCGCGGTGGTGCTGGTGACGCACGACATCGCGGTGGCCCGCCTGCTGGCGCACCGGATCGCGGTAATGCAGCGGGGCAGGGTGGTGGAGACGGGGCTGACCGACCAGGTGCTGGACGATCCGCGCCATCCCTATACGCAGCTGCTGGTCAGCTCGGTGTTGCAGACATGACGGTCCCAACGGCGTCCTGCATACAAGAGTATTCAAATTTTTCAGATGCTTGTGATGGCCCGCGCCGGCATGATAAGCATCGGACACCGGGGGAAAGGTGGCTTCCTTCCCCCCGGGTCCGATGGGTCAAAGGCGGATCGAAACCTTGATTTCGATCCGCCGCTTGCCCCACCGGATCAGGATCACGACGCGAATGCGCATGATTCTTCTCCGATGGCGGTCGTGTCCCGGTGGCCGGACACCACGCCCGGCCCTCGCCGGGACACGCCGCGACCGGACCGGGTGGGAACTCCCCTTGTCGGTTTCGTCCTATGGGACTCATCCGGCGGCGGGATGCTGTCATGGTCCCGCCATTCAGCCAGCAATGTATGAACAAACCGTTAGCAAGAGCGGGGAATCGCGATGATGCCTGTCATGCTGCGCGTGGAGGCCCTGGCCAAGGGCTTCACCCTGCATCTGCGCGGGGGTTTGCGGATCCCGGTGCTCGAAAACGTCGCGCTGGAAGCCCAGGCGGGGGAATGCGTGGTCCTGTCGGGTCCCTCCGGCGCCGGCAAGTCGACCCTGATGCGCGCGATCTACGGCAACTACCGCGCCGATCACGGGCGTATCCTGGTGCGGCATGACGGCGCGATGGTGGACATCGTGTCGGCCCCGCCCCGCGCCGTGATCGACGTGCGCCACCGGACGCTGGGCTATGTCAGCCAGTTCCTGCGCGTCGTGCCGCGCGTGGCGGCCGTGGAGGTGGTGGCCGAACAATTGACCACGCGCGGCCACGCGCCAGAGGCCGCCCACGCCGCCGCCACCGATCTGCTGCTGCGGCTGAACATTCCCCGCCGGCTGCACGGGCTGCCGCCCGCCACTTTCTCGGGCGGGGAACAGCAGCGCATCAACCTGGCCCGAGGCTTCATCGCCGGCCATCCGGTGCTGCTGCTGGACGAACCCACCGCCTCCCTCGATGCCGAGAACCGCGCCGTCGTCGTTGCCATGATCCACGAGGCGAAGGCGCGGGGCACCGCGATCATCGCCATCTGTCACGATGCCGATGTGCGCGACGCGATCGCCGACCGTCTGTTTCCCTTGATGCCAGTGCAGGAAGCCGCATGAACACCGAAACGATTCTGACGAACGCGATCCTGGTTCTGCCGGACGCGGTCATGGCCGGAACGATCGTGCTACGCGACGGCGTGATCGTGGCGATCGACACCGGACGCTCCTCCGCCCCGGCCGCGATCGATGTCGGCGGCGACACGATCATTCCCGGCGCGGTCGACGTCCACACCGACAACCTGGAACGCCAGGTGCAGCCGCGCAGCATGGCGCGCTGGCCCTCCCGCTCCGCCATGGTCGCGCATGACGCGCAATGTGCCGCGGCCGGTGTCACGACGATCCTGGATGCGCTGTGTATCGGCGATCTCGGCTTCGACAAGGAGCGGATCAAGACCTTCCAGGACGGTGTCGTCGATCTGGACGCGCTGACCGAAGCCGGCCTTCTGAAGGGCGAGCATTTCCTGCATCTGCGCTGCGAAATCCCGGCCGCCGATCTGATGCAACTGTTCGAGCCGGTGGCGGATCATGACCGTGTCCGCATGATCAGCCTGATGGATCACAGCCCGGGCGTCGGGCAGTACGCCGACCTCGATTTCTACCGCAACCTGCGTCGGCGCGGCGGCATGGACGACGCCTATATCGAACGGCGGATCGGTGAGTTGCAGGCGCAGCGCGGCATCACCCGCGGCCCCAACCGGCGGGCGCTGTTGGATCGTATCGCCGGCAAACAGATCGCGCTGGCGAGCCATGATGATCGCACGGCGGAAGAAGTCGCCGAGAACGCGGCCGACGGCATCCGCATCAGTGAGTTCCCGGTGACCATGCTCGCCGCCCAGGCAGCCAAGGCCGCGGGGATGGAGGTGATCGCCGGCGCGCCCAACATCGTGCGAGGCGGCTCGCATTCGGGCAACGTCAATGCCGCCGATTTGCTGGCGGCCGGGGCGGTGGATGCCTTTGCCTCCGACTACGTGCCGCCGTCGCTGATCGAGGCGGGGTTCCTCTGCGCGCGGGAAGGGCGGGCGGATTTGCCGGCGGCGATCCGCATGGTGACGGAAACCCCGGCGCTGATGGCCGGCCTGACCGATCGGGGGCGGCTGGCGGTGGGGCTGCGCGGCGACCTGGCCCGGGTGCGGCTGCATGGCGACCTGCCGATCGTGCGCCAGGTCTGGGTGGCTGGGGAGCGGGTGATCTGATGCGGGCGGAGGCTCGGGTCGCCGTCTACTACGCGCCGCTGCCGGATGATCCGCTGACGGGCGCAGCGGCGTGCTGGCTGGGGCGCGATCCGGTGACCAACGCGCCGGTGCGGCAACCGGACCTGCCGGGGATCGTGGAACTCACCGCCGACCCGCGCGGCTATGGGTTCCACGCGACGTTGAAGCCGCCAATGCGATTGGCGGAGGGCAGATCGTGGGATGCCTTGCTGGGCGCGGCCGAGGCGCTGGCGGCGCGCATCGCCCCCTTTGACCTGCCGCCGATGGCTGTCTCCGACGTGCATGGGTTTCTGGCTCTGCGGGAGACTGTCGCCAGCGCCCCGTTGCAGGGCTTGGCGGATGCTTGCGTGGAGGCGCTGGATGGGTTTCGCGCGCCGCCGACCGAGGCGGAGCTGGCCCGCCGCCGGCGATCGAGCCTGACCGCCGAACAGGACGCGATGCTGGCGCGCTGGGGGTATCCTTATGCGTTCGGCACCTGGTTCTTCCACATGACGCTCACCCGGCGGCTGTCGGCCGAGGAGAAGGCGCTGTACCAGCCGGCGGCCGAGGCGCATTTCGCGGCGGCCCTGGCGAGGCCCCGGCGGGTGGTGGATATCTGCCTCTATACCCAGGCTGGCGCGGGCGCGCCCTTCGTGATCGCCGAACGGTTGCCTCTGGGCGGGTAGAAACGGCCCGCCCGTTTACGATCCGTTAGGCATTGGGGGCGGATACTGCGGCCTGTCCGCGCCATGCTGTTCCACTCGCACGTCTTCATTCTGGGATTTCTGCCCGTCTGCCTGCTGGGGTTCTTCCTGCTGGGCCGCTGGGGTGGTGCTGTTTGGGCGCTGCGTTGGCTGCTGGGGAGCAGCCTGGTGTTCTACGGCTGGTGGGATCTGGCGCTGGTGCCGTTGTTGCTGGGGTCCGTGGTGGGGAACTGGGCGCTGGGGCGGTGGATCGCGTCCGTGGGGCGACGGCGAGCGCGCTGGCTGTTTGGGTTGGGGTGCGCCGCGAACCTTGGGCTGCTGGGGTGGTTCAAATACGCGGGCTTTGTCTGGGCGATGGTGGCGCCGATGTCCCCCGCACTGGAGATCGTGCTGCCCCTGGCAATCAGTTTCTTCACGTTCCAACAGATCATGGCGCTGGCCGATTGCCTTCCCCCTCCCCCCTTGAGGGGGAGGGCCGGGGTGGGGGGTAGAGGCGGCACCGACTTGAGGGGAATTACCCCTCCCCCCCTTCCCCTCCCGCAAGGGGAGGGGGGGTGTGGGCGCGCGGACGGGGGGCCATCCCTTCTTTCCCACGCGACCTTCGTCGCCTTCTTCCCCCATCTCATCGCCGGCCCCCTCGTGCGCCCGCGGGAGATCATTCCGCAGCTCACCGCCCCCGACCTCGCCATCCCTCGCGCCGCCAATCTCTCCGTCGGCCTGACCATCTTCCTGCTGGGCCTTGCCAAGAAACTGGTGCTCGCCGACCCGTTCGGGTCCTTTGCCGACACCGGCTTCGATGCCGCAGCCCGAGGCGAAACCCTGTCCTTCTTCGAGGCCTGGTACGCCCTCCTGTCCTACGCCCTGCAAATCTACTTCGACTTCTCCGGCTACTCGGACATGGCGATCGGTCTCGCCCGGATGTTCAACATCCGCTTTCCGCTGAACTTCGACAGCCCCTACCAGGCCCGCTCCATCGCCGAGTTTTGGCGCCGCTGGCACATCACCCTCGGCCTGTTCCTGCGCGACTTCGTCTATATCCCGATGGGAGGCAGCCAGCGCGGTCCCCCCCGCCAGATGATGGCGTTGCTGGTCACGATGCTCCTCTGCGGCCTGTGGCACGGCGCCGCCTGGCGCTTCGTCGTGTGGGGAGGCGTGCACGGCGTCTTCCTGGTCATTCATGCCTTGTATCGCCGGGTCGGACCGCCGCTGCCGGGACGGCTTGCCTGGGCGCTGACGTTGCTGGCCGTGGTCCTTGCCTGGGTGCCGTTCCGCGCCGCTGACCTGCCGACCGCATGGGCGTTCCTGATGGCGCTCGCGGGCGCCAACGGCGTAGCGCTGCCGGCCATGATCGTGGGGTTCATCCCCAACCTCGCCCTTTTCGCGGACCCTGTCCCCGTGCTCCGCTTCCTCGGCGATGCCCGCACGCTCAGCTTCCCCGAGGTCACCGTCTGCCTCCTCCTCGGCTGGGCGCTTGTCCTGATCCCTTCCAATCCGCATCACTGGGCGGAACGGCATCGCGCCTGGGCGGCGGGCGGTGCCTTCGCCTTCACCATCCAGGCCCTGTTCTTCGCGCCCAACGTGGCGCCGTTCCTGTATTTCCAGTTCTGATGCGCCGCCTGATCCTCGCCTGCGTCGCCTCCCTCCTGCTCTACGCCATTGCGTTTGGCCTGCTGTTGGACCGCCCCCTCAGCCACGGCTTCCTCCGTGACCGGCTGGAAACAAAGCTCACTCGAGGCGCGACGATCGAGGGGCGCAAGCTGGTCATCATCGCCGGCTCCAACGGCCCCTATTCCCACCGCTGCGAGGTGATGGAACCAATCCTCGACCTGGCCTGCATCAACGCCGGCGTCGCGGTGGGGATCGGGCTCGACTACCTGTTCGCCCGCTGGAAACCGCTGCTGCGACCCGGCGACCTCGTCTACCTGCCGCTGGAGCAGGACCAGTACACCCGCCCCCGCGCCGCCATCACGTTGGGACCCGACGCCGCCATCATGGTGCGTCATGACCGGGCCACGCTGGCCGAACTGCCCTGGGATCGCTGGGCCGGGGCTCTGTTCGCCTTCGACCTCCGCGCCCTGGTCATGAGCGGGATCGAGATGGGGCTGGCCGCCAGCGGCTTCGTCGACCCACGGGACGACGCGACCGGCACGGTCAACGCCTGGGGCGATCAGGTCGGACACACGGCAGCGCGCGGTGCGGCCAGTTCAGCCGGGCTGGCGGCGGTAACCCCCCGCCATCAATCCGCCCCAGCCATCACCGCCGGCGAAGGCGCCGCCGAAGTGCGGCGCTTCATCGCCTGGGCCGAGGCCGCCGGTGTGCGCGTGATCGGCGGGCTGTCGACAGGCTTCGCGGATGTCCCGGTGCCGGAGGCCACGCTGGCGGCGATCCGAGCGGTCTATGTCGGCCCCGCGCCCGGAAGGGACAGCCGCCTTCCTCCGGCCGCGTTCCTCGACCTTCCGAACCAGGCCCGCTACCCGCGCGCCTGCTTCTTCGACACGCAGGACCACCTGCACGAGGACGCCCAGCGCCTCCACGCGGCCTTGGTCGCGCGGGCGCTGGTCGCGGCGGGGCTGACGGAGTGACTACCGCCCGTGGAACACCGGCGCCCGCCGTTCCCGCCAGGCCTGATGCCCTTCCGACTTATCCTCGGTCAGTTCCAGCGCGAAGAACCGGTAGACATCCGCCAGCGACGCATCCCGGATATTGGAAATATCCAGCCCCCGATTGACGGATTCCTTGACCAGCCGAGCGGCGAGGGGCGGCAGGGCGGCGAGGTGTTCGGCGACCGACATCGCCTGTTCCATCAGCTTTTCATGCGGCACCAGCCATTGCGCCAGCCCGATCCGATACGCTTCCTCGGCCTGGATCGGGAACCCCAGCGCCGTCTTCATCGCCAGCCCCTTGCCCACCCACTGCACCAGCCGCGGCGTCCCGCCATAGGCCGGCAGAATGCCCAGCGCGGCCTGAGGCAACCGCCACTCCGCGCGCTCGGACGCCACGATCACGTCGCAGGCATAGGTGATGATGCACCCGATCCCGATCGCATACCCGTTCACCGCCGCGATCACCGGCTTGGGGAAGTCATGCACCAGGTTGATCGGGAAGTTCTTCCACTTCGGCAACGCCTTGATGAAATCGGCGGCCGACGCGGTGGAATGCGTGTTCGGGTCCTTCAGATCGGCGCCAGCCGAGAACGCCGTCCCCCTCTCATCCCCCGTCAGCACCACGCAATGGATGCTGTCATCCTCCTCCCACTCCGCCAGCACGCGCGGCATTTCCTGGTTGTAGTCTTCCCCCCACGCGTTGCGGGCCTCGGGCCGGCTGAGGGTCATGATCCCCACATTGCCCCAGCGTTCGGTGATCAGCGGCATGGTTTATCCTCCTTGATTGGTCACGTTGGACGCGACGGGAGTATAGGAGGTTCCTCCCGCTTGTCCCGCGCATGGACCCCGATGACCCGCCTGACCCAGATCCGCCTGCCGATCGATCACGACGCCGAAGCGCTGCCCTTGGCCATCCAGCACGCCTTGGGCGTCGGCCCGGATGACATCCTGTCCTGGACCATCGCCAGGCGGGGCCACGACGCGCGCCGCCGCTCCGCCATCACGCTTGTCTATACGGTTGATGTCGAGCTTCGCCCTGGCGCCACCGTGAAGGCCGGGACGGCCGTGATGGAGACACCCGACACCGCCTATCGCCCCATCGCCCACGCGCCCGAGGGCCTCACCGACCGCCCGGTGGTGATCGGCTGCGGCCCGTGCGGCCTGCTCGCGGCGCTGACGCTGGCCGAGATGGGATTCCGCCCGATCATCCTGGAACGCGGCCGGATCGTGCGCGAACGCACCAAGGACACCTGGGGCCTGTGGCGGCGCTCCGTCCTGAACCCGGAAAGCAACGTCCAGTTCGGCGAAGGCGGGGCCGGCACATTTTCCGACGGGAAGCTGTACAGCGGCATCAAGGACCCGCGCCATCTGGGCCGCAAGGTGCTGACGGAATTCGTCGCCGCCGGCGCGCCCGAGGAAATCCTGTACGTCTCCAAACCCCATATCGGAACGTTCCGACTGGTTACCGTGGTGGAAGGCATCCGCGAAAAGATCCTGTCCTTGGGCGGGGAGTACCGCTTCGGCGCGCGCGTCGTCGACTTCGACATCGAGGTCGCCCCCGACGGCGCCCGCCAGATGCGCGGCGTGGTCCTGGCCGATGGCGAACACATCGCCGCCCGCCACGTCGTGCTCGCGATCGGACACAGCGCGCGCGACACGTTCGAGACCCTGCTGGCGCGCGGGGTGTTCATGGAGGCGAAACCGTTCTCGATCGGGTTCCGTATCGAACACCCCCAGGCCGTCATCGACCGCGCCCGCTTCGGAACCCCCGCGCATCACCCCCTGCTCGGCGCCGCCGACTACAAGCTGGTGCACCACGCGGCGAATGGCCGATCCGTCTATAGTTTCTGCATGTGCCCCGGTGGGCGCGTGGTCGCCGCGGCATCCGAACCCGGTCGTGTCGTTACAAATGGCATGAGCCAATATTCCCGCGCTGAGTTCAACGCCAACGCCGGGATCGTGGTGGGAATCACGCCCGCGGATTACCCGGATGGCCCGCTGGCGGGGGTGGCGTTGCAGCGCGACCTGGAGGCAAGGGCGTTTGAGGCCGGCGGCGGAACCTATGCCGCCCCGGTGCAGCTTGTGGCGGATTTCCTGGCGGGCCGAGCGTCGGTGGCCGTGGGCGGGGTGGTGCCGTCTTATAAGCCGGGGGTAACGCCGACTGACCTGGCCGCGACGATGCCGGGGTTCGTGATCGACGCGATCCGGGAGGCCTTGCCCGCGTTCGACCGGCAGGTGCCGGGGTTCGCGATGGACGATGCCGTGTTGACGGGTGTGGAGACGCGGACATCTTCCCCGGTGCGAATCAGGCGGGATTCTGTCGGGCAGAGTGTCAATACAAAGGGGTTGTATCCGGCGGGGGAGGGGGCTGGGTATGCTGGGGGGATTCTGTCGGCGGGGGTGGATGGGATACGGATTGCCGAGGCTGTGGCTGGGGGGATTTTGGGGGTTGAGTTGCCGGAGGCTGTGGTGAGGGGTGGGGAGATTGTTTATGGGTAGGGTGTCGAATATTCGATTAAAAGACACATTATTTATCTGATCGACGAGCCGCGTAGTCTGCGATAACTGCTTGAATACGATCAAATATATTGGAGAAATGAGAAAAATCAATCGTCTCAATATTGGCTCGAACCACACGATCAGCAAATATCATTTTACCATAATATTTTGTTGTATCAAACTCCTTATCCAAACTGAAATCCTTTCCATCTATTTTGGTGGCCAGCACCTCCTTCGCGAATAAATGTTCCATGCAAGATGTGCTTGAGGGACCGAGTTCGGGCGTCTTTATCAGATATAAATTGTGCCCTAAAAAATAGAACTGGTCGGTTCTTTTGTGGTCTATAGCTATGGACGTCAGTTTCCGTGCTGACTTGAAAACCTGCGCACCACCTTCGTCATTGTCGACCAATACAATAACCGGATGTTTAATTGGCCGGTAGTGATACTTTTTTACGGAAAAATCATATCGGCCAATTAAGGCGGCCATATTGCGGGGATGTCCCGCGCGATGTTGAAACTTTCCTGGCGGCGTTGCCTCCCTTGAGCCGATAGGCTCGGGGTGTCGAATCCACAAAGGAAAGCAACGCCATGAGAAAGAGTAGAGAGACCGGTGCGCCAACACCAGCACCAGAGGTAACC
>CAMCDA010000060.1 GCA_945873195.1 Asaia bogorensis | reverse complement strand
CAAAAAAATGCCCCCGTCCGCTGAGGTGCGGGCGGGGGCGTATCGCATGACTCAGTGCCCGGCGAGAACGGCCAGCAGCAGCAGCGCCACGATGTTGGTGATCTTGATCATCGGGTTCACGGCGGGGCCCGCCGTGTCCTTGTAGGGGTCGCCGACGGTGTCGCCGGTGACGGAGGCCTTGTGGGCTTCCGAACCCTTCAGGTGCTTCACGCCGTCCTTGTCCACGAAACCGTCTTCGAAGGACTTCTTCGCATTGTCCCACGCGCCGCCGCCCGAGGTCATCGAGATGGCGACGAACAGGCCGGTCACGATCGTGCCCAGAAGCATGGCGCCCAGGGCCGCGAAGGCGGAGGCCTTGCCGGCGATCAGCGCGATCACCACCCACAGCACGACGGGCGCCGCGACGGGGAGCAGCGACGGCAGGATCATCTCCTTGATCGCGGCCTTGGTCAGCATGTCCACCGCCGCGCCGTATTCCGGCTTGGCCGTGCCTTCCATGATGCCCGGGATTTCCTTGAACTGACGCCGGACCTCGACCACGACCGCGCTCGCCGCGCGTCCGACCGCCGTCATGCCCATGGCGCCGAACAGGTACGGCAGCAGGCCGCCGATGAACAGGCCGACCACCACGAAGGGATCTTCCAGGCTGAAGGTGACCTTCAGTTCCTGGAAGTAGTGGTGCAGGTCCTGGGTGTAGGCCGCGAACAGTACCAGCGAGGCCAGACCGGCGGAGCCGATGGCATAGCCCTTGGTGACCGCCTTGGTCGTGTTGCCCACCGCGTCCAGCGCGTCGGTCGTCACGCGGACTTCCTTGGGCAGGTCGGCCATTTCGGCGATGCCGCCGGCGTTGTCCGTGACCGGGCCGTAGGCGTCGAGCGCCACGATCATGCCAGCGAGCGACAGCATGGTCGTCGCCGCCACCGCGATGCCGAACAGGCCGGCGACGAGGTAGGTGACCAGGATGCCGATGCAGATCACCAGCACGGGCAGGGCGGTCGCTTCCATCGAGATCGCGAGGCCCTGGATCACGTTGGTGCCGTGACCGGTGGTGGAGCTTTGGGCGATGGAGCGCACCGGACGATACTCGGTCGCGGTGTAGTACTCGGTGATCCAGACGATCAGGCCGGTGACGACCAGGCCGGCGAGGGCGCAGATGAACAGGGCCATGCCGGTGGTGGACACGCCGCTGATCATCGTCAGCTTGTCGGAGAAGCCGACGAACTGGTGGATGACCACGGCCACGCCGATCGCGGACAGGACGCCGGTCACGATCAGGCCCTTGTACAGCGCCTTCATGATCCCGTTATCGGGGCCCAGCTTCACGAAGTAGGTGCCGATGATGGAGGTGACGATGCAGATCGCGCAGATGCCCAGGGGCAGCAGCAGCAGGGCATCGCGGGTCGCGCCGGTGAAGAAGATGCCGGCCAGCAGCATGGTGGCCACGATGGTCACCGCATAGGTCTCGAAAAGGTCGGCGGCCATGCCGGCGCAGTCGCCGACGTTGTCGCCCACGTTGTCGGCGATCACGGCCGGGTTGCGGGGGTCATCCTCGGGGATGCCGGCTTCGACCTTGCCCACCAGGTCCGCGCCCACGTCGGCGCCCTTGGTGAAGATGCCGCCGCCGAGACGGGCGAAGATGGAGATCAGCGAGCCGCCGAAGCCCAGGGCCACCAGCGCTTCCAGCACCTTGCGGAGCTGGTCGTCCGTGATCCCGGCACCATAGCTGGCGCGCAGGACAAAATAATAGATCGCCACGCCCAGCAGGCCGAGGCCGACCACCAGCATGCCGGTGACGGCGCCCGCCTTGAAGGCGACGTCAAGGCCGGCGGCCAGGCCCTTGCGGGACGCCTGGGCCGTGCGAACGTTCGCACGGACCGAAACGTTCATGCCGACATAGCCGGCCGCGGCCGACAGGACGGCGCCGATGACGAAGCCGATCGCGGTGTGGATGCCGAGGACGATCCCCAGCACGATCAGGATGACCACGCCGACGATGGCGATCGTGGTGTATTGACGGTTCAGATAGGCGCTCGCGCCTTCCTGAATAGCGGCGGCGATTTCTTGCATGCGGGCCGAACCGGCGTCCGCCGCAAGGACCTGCCGGCTCGTTATCAGGCCGTAGATCAGCGCCAGCACGCCGCCGGCGATGATCAATATGTGGGCCAGTTGCATCCGGAGTTATCCTCTTATCGGTATTCCTGGGACTGGTCGCGCGCGAGCGCGCCCGCCCTTTCGGGGTGGGAGGTGGGGCCATATGCCAGATGCTTGAACGGCTGGCAAATCCGGGGGAATCGGGTGGGTTCGTTCGCGTTTTGGCGCGAAATGGACGCTTTCGTCATGGTCGGGCTCGACCCGACCATCGCCAGGGAGTCTGGACGGTGGAAATGTCCATGATTTCAGGGGCGTGCTGCTGGGCGATGGTCGGGTCGAGCCCGACCATGACGATTCGGCACCGACTGAACGCCGCAACCGGCATGACCAGAATCATTGCCCCGATCTCATCGGTCCCCCCTTCAGGCCTTCGCCCCTTGGATCGCCTGCCAGACCCGCACCGGGGTCGCCGGCATATCGAAATGCCGGATGCCCAACGGGGCGAGGGCGTCGTTGATGGCGTTCATCGCCGCCCCCAGCGCGCCGACCGTCCCGGCTTCGCCGACGCCCTTGGCGCCCAGCGGGTTCACCTTCGTCGGCACCTCCCGCGTCGCGAGGCGGAAGTCCGGGTATTCGGCCGCGCGCGGCATCTGGTAGTCCATGAAGGACGCGGTCAGCATCTGGCCGGACTGGTCGTCGAAGATGATGACCTCGCCCAAAGCCTGGCCGACGCCCTGCACCACGCCGCCATGGATCTGGCCGGCGACGATCATCGGGTTCAGCACCTTGCCGAGTTCCTCGACCGCGCTGTAGCGGACGATCTCGGTGACGCCGGTTTCGGGATCGATCTCGACCTCGCAGATATGGGTGCCGTTGGGGAAGGTCACGGCGGTGGGGGTGAATTCGCCGCTTTCCACCAGCCCGCCTTCCTGGCCGGGGGCGACGAACCGCTCATCCTGGGCGGCCGATCCGATCTGGGCGAGGGTCAGGGTCTTGTCGGTGCCGGCCACGCGGAACGTGCCGGCATCGTATTCGATGTCGACGATGGCGGCTTCCAGGACCTCGGAGGCGATGCGCTTGGCGGTTTCCAGCACCTTGTCGACCGCCAGCATGACGGCCGATCCGCCGATGCACAGCGCGCCGGAGCCGCCATTGCCCTTGCCGCTGGGCAGCAGGTCGGTGTCGCCGCCTTCCCAGATCACGTTCTCGATCGGGATGCCGAAGCGGTCGGCGACGATCTGGGTCATGGTCGTTTCCAGCCCCTGGCCGACCGACATCGACCCCGAACGCAGGACCAGATGCCCGTCATCACGCAGGCGGAGCGTTGAAAGATCCTTGGCGGGGCGGAGGAACGGGCCGCCGGCGACCTCGATGCAGTTGCACAGGCCGATGCCGCGCAGCTTGCCGCGCGCCTTGGCCTCCGCCTGGCGGGCGGGGAAATCGTCAAGCTCGGACAGCTTGGCGGCGAGCTGCATGTTCCCCTCGAACTCCCCGCAGTCATAGGTGAAGGTCAGCGCGGTCTTGTAGGGCATCGCCTCGGGCGGGATCAGGTTGCGGCGGCGCAGCTCATAGGGGCTGACGCCGAGTTCGCGGGAGGCGACATCGATCAGCCGCTCGATCACATAGGTGGCTTCCGGCCGGCCGGCGCCGCGATAGGCGGCGGTGGGCACTGTGTGGGTCATGATGCCGTGGCACTCGGCCGCAATGGCGGGGATCAGGTACGTGCCGGCGATGCCGCCGATATTGCCGACGCCCCAGCCGGAGCGGGCGGAGTTGTAGGCGCCCAGGTTGCAGTCCCAGCGCATCTTCAGCGCGGTGAATTTCCCGTCCTTGTCGAGGGCGAGTTCGGCCGAGATGTGCATTTCCCGCGCCTGTTCGTCGGTCAGGAAGCCTTCGGTGCGGTCGGCGATCCAGCGAACCGGGCGGTTGAGTTTGCGCGCGGCCCAGGTGACGAAGACTTCCTCGACATGCACGCCGGACTTCATGCCGAAGGAGCCGCCGACATCGCCGGGGACGACGCGCAGCTCGGTCGGCTTGATGTTGAAGTTGCCGTTCGCCATGCCGTTGCGGAGGTTGAACGGCGACTGGTGCGCGGCATGCACGACCGCGCGGCCATCGGGTCCGATCTCGGCCCAGACGCCGCGCGGTTCCATCGTGTTGGCGGTGACGCGCGATACGGTGAAGTCGAGCTTCGTCACATGGGCGGCGGCGGCGATATTGACCGCGGTGGCATCCGCGTCGCCGCGCTTCCAGACGAAGCCGATATTGTCGGCGTATTCGTCCCAGACCGGTGCGGCGCTGGGCTTCTGCGCTTCCAGGACATGGGTGACGATGGGGAGTTCATCGTATTCGACAACGACCGCCTCGGCCGCGTCGCGAGCCTGGGAGGTGGTTTCGGCGATGACGGCGGCCACGGCTTCACCGACGAAGCGCACGCGGGCGGATGACAGCAGCGGGCGGTGGGTTTTCGCCGAGGGGGTGCCGTCCGGGCGGGTGAACCCCTGGCCGCCGGGGATGGGGGCTACGTCGGTCAGGTCGGATTCGATGTAGACCGCGACGACGCCGGGCATGGATTTCGCCTCGGTCGTGTCGAGCGTGGTGATCCGCGCATGGGCGTGGGGGGATCGGACGAAGATGACCGAGAGCGTGCCGGGTGCCTTGCCGTCGGCGGCGTAGTTCCCACCGCCGGTCAGCAGACGCACATCCTCACGGCGGCGAACGGACTTGGTTTGCACTTCGCTCATCGGTTGTATCCTTCCGTCTTATTCTTCGCTCCCCCTCCCCTTGAGGGAGGGGGTTGGGGGGAGGGGTAGATGCCCCCTGGTCGGTGGAGCGGTGGGTCGTTTTGATAGGTCGGGGGGAAGGCGGGTACTGCCCACGGCCGGTGCCGCTGCTACCCCTCCCCCCGGCCCCCTCCCTCAAGGGGAGGGGGAGAGTAGCGGTATCTGCCAGCCTACTTCCCGAATTTCCGCATCACGGCCAGGGCCTGATCCAGGTCATTCGTCAGGTCTTCCACATCCTCCAGCCCGATATGCAGCCGCACGACCGGTCCCGCGAACTGGCCGGTACCAGCCGTACGGGTGATGAAGCCGGTGGTCGGAACCGCCAGGCTCTCATACCCGCCCCAGGAGGCGCCGATGCCGAACAGTTCCAGCGCCTCGCAGAACGCGTGCGTGGCCTCGGGCGTATAGTCCGGCTTGAACTCGACGCCGAACAGGCTGCACGAGCCGGTGAAATCCCGCCGCCACAGATCATGGCCAGGCGCGCCGGGCAGGCCGGGGTGCAGGACCTGCGCGACCTCCGGCCGCTTGCGCAGCCAATGGGCGACATGCATCGCCGCTTCCATCTGCGTCTGCAAACGCACCGCCATGGTCCGCATGCCGCGCAGCGTCAGCCAGCAATCGTCCGGGCTGGTATACATGCCCAGGCCGCGCGCCGCGGCGTGCAGGGTCTGCCAGTCTTCCTCGGAATTCACCGTCACCGCGCCGATCAGGATGTCGGAGTGGCCAGCCGGATACTTTGTCGCCGCCTGGATCGAGACATCGACGCCATGCTTGAACGGCTGGAAGTGATGGATGCCCCAGGTATTGTCCATCAGCACCTTGGCGCCGCCCGCATGCGCGGCGCGGGCGATGGCGGGGATGTCCTGCACCTCGAACGTATGGCTGCCGGGGCTTTCCGTATACACAACCGTGGTGTTGGAACGCATCAGCGCCTTCAAACCGGCCTCATCGATCGAGGGGTCATAGAACGTGGTCGAAACGCCGAAGCGCTTCAGCATGCCCTCGGCGAAGTTGCGCGCCGGGCCGTAGACGTGGTCGGGCATCAGGCAGTGATCGCCGGCTTTCAGGAAGGCCAGCAGCGGCGTCGTCACCGCGGCCAGACCCGAGGGCACGATATAGCAGCGCGTGCCGCCCTCGACCGCCGCGATCGCGTCTTCCAGCGCCCAATGCGTGGCCGATCCGCCGACGCCATAGGTCAGGACCCGCTCGCCGCGCTTGGCTTGCAGCGCCTGACGCTGCTTCACGGTCGGCACAAGCACGGTCGAGCCGCGCAGCAGCGGCGGGTTCACGAACCCGTGCTCGGTCTTCGGCCGACGCGCCACGTGCGACATCATGGTGCGGAAGCCGTGTTTCTTCTTGTCGGTCATGATCAGCCGGCCTCCACCGGGGTGTCGGAGCGTCCGCCCCATTCGGTCCAGGAGCCGTCATAGACCGCGCCTTCCGGCAGGCCGGCCAGGCGCAGGCCCATCGTCAGGATACAGGCGGTGACGCCCGAGCCGCAGCTTGTGACCGGGGCGCGCGACCCATCCACGCCGGCGGCGGCGAACCGCGCCTTGAGATCGGCCACAGGCTTGAAGGTGCCGTCCGCGTTCAGCAGATCGGTATAGGGGACATTGGCGGCGCCGGGCATGTGGCCGGATCGCATGCCGGCCCGAGGCTCCGGCGTCGCGCCGGTGAAGCGGCCGGCGGCGCGGGCGTCGATCACGATTTCGGCCTGGGTTTCGACGTTGCGGATGACGTCGCCCACGCCGCGCAGGCGGGACGCGCGATAGTTGGGACGGAAGCTGGTCGGCTCAGGCGCCGGGGGTGCGCCAGCCTGGGTCGCTCGGTTTTCCTTCACCCATTTCGGAAGGCCGCCATCGAGCACGGCGGCGTTGTCATGCCCGAACAGGCCCATCAGCCACCAGCCGCGCGCGGCCGAGGCCAGGCCCTTCTGGTCATAGAACACGACCATGGTGTCGTTGGAGACGCCCATCGCGCCCATCAGCCTGGCGAAGCGGCCGGGGGTGGGAACCATATGCGGCAGGTCGGTTTCCTGGTCGGCCACCAGGTCGATATCGAAATAGCGCGCGCCGGGGATGTGGGCGGACAGGAACTCGGCGATGCCGTCCTTCGGCTCATTCGGCAGATACTTCGTCGCATCGAACACCACGAGGCCGGGCTTACCCAGCATCCCCGCGAGCCAGTCGGTCGTCACCAGCGGACCCATCTTCACTCCCCCTGTCGTAATACCTCCAGTGTGACCGCCGGGGGCGGGGAGATCAATCGGGGTCGGTCAACCAGTCCTCGGCGCGCAGACCCTCCACGCGTTGGAATTCCCGGAGGTTCCCCGTCACCACGACCAGGCCCTGGCTGCGGGCGTGGCCGGCGATCAGCAGGTCATAGCCGCCGATCGTCTGGCCCTGGCGTTCAAGTGCTACGCGGATATCGGCGGCATGGGCCGCGGCCTTGTCGTCGAACGGCAGGACTTGCAGCCGAGCGGCGAGGTTTTCGACCTGGTGGCGGTTTTCGATGGGGCGGGCGGATTTGCCGGCGCCGTGCAGCAACTCGGTCAGCACGATGGTGGAGATGCATAGGCCGTCGGCTTCCTGGTTGAAGCGCGCACGAATGGCGGCGGGCCGGTCTCGCAGGACGCGAATGCACAGGTTCGTATCCAGCATGTAGCGGAGCATCAGAAGGCTTCGCGGCTCTGTGGCGCGGGTTGATCGCGGTCACGCAGGTCGATGCCGGGGGCGTCGAAGAAGTCGTCCCAGATCGCGTTGGCGGGGACGATGATCCGGCGGGGGCCGTCGCGGAGGATTTTGACCTCCCGCACCGACGCGGGGAAGGCGACGTCCTTGGGCAGGCGGACGGCTTGGGATCGGTTGGTTTGGAAGAGGGTGGTTTGGGTCATGGGGTGGCCGTTTGGGATATGGGGGTTGTATATCCCATGTTGAGGTGCGGGTTCAATGCGGATCTGATCGCCCCACCTTGCCCACAACCGCGTCCGCCCCAATAGTCCGCCCAACCAGAACGGGAGGGACCCCACCCATGATGCCCCCAGAATATGACGTCACCGGGAAAGTCGTGCTCATCACCGGCGCGGGCCGGGGGATCGGCAAGGGGATCGCGCAGGTCCTCGCGCAGGCGGGGGCGGATATCGCGCTGAACGCGCTCACGCCGCGCTATGTCACGCCGCTGGCCGCCGAGATCGCCGCCGCCTCCGGCCGGCGGGTCATCCCCGTCATCGCCGATGTCACGCAGCCCGACTCCGCCCAGCGCGCCGTGGACGAAACCCTGGCCGCCTTCGGGCGCATTGATGTGCTGGTCAACGCGCTGGGGGATTCCATCCGTAAGCCCCTGGTGGCGCTGCCCGACCAGCCAGACCTACCGGCGGCGTCCGATGACGAACTGCGCTTCATCCTCGACATCAACCTGACCGAGGCCCTGCTGATGACCCGCGCCGTCGGGCCGCACATGCTGGCGCGCCGCTCGGGGAAGGTGATCAGCATCGCCTCCTGGACCGGGCATGCCGGGGGCAAGGACCTGGTTCTGTATACCGCCGCCAAGGCCGCCTTGGTGGGCTTCACCCGGGCGCAGGCGCTGGAATGGGCACCCTATGGCGTGCAGGTGAACGCGATCTCTCCGGGCCTGTTCCCCGATCCCGTCACCTCCGGGGAAGAACGCACCCGCCAGACGCGGGAGCGGTCGAAGACCACCGTGCCGCTGCAACGGGCGGGGGAGTTGCGGGAGGTCGGGCTGCTCGCGCTGTACCTTGCCTCGGCCGCGTCGGACTATATGACCGGGCAGACCATTCCGCTGGATGGCGGGCTCAGCCTGTAACGCGCAAGGACGATCCACATGCTTTTTCTTGTCATCAGTGAGCCTCGGCCGGAACCGCCCAGCAGCGTCACGGCGTCGCGCCAGAAATACTGGGAATGGGTGGCGCCGTTGCGGGCGAGCGGCGAGGTCCGCTCGATCCACGCCAAGGTCGGGCGCGGGGCGGTGGCGCTGTTCGACGTGCCATCAAACGAACAGTTGCACCGGCGGTTGAACGAATGGGCGGACATCATCCCGGCTCGGTTCGACGTGCATGCGCTGATCGATCCCGACGCGGCGCTGGCCTATCTGAACAAAGGCTAGGCTTGCGTTTTCAGCCCCCGGCCGATCATGCCGCCGTCGTCCCAGAATAGGCCGCATCCCTTCGGAAACGCGGCTTCACCTCAGTGTTTCCACATCGGTGGCATCAGGTGGCCGCGGCGGATGGCGATCATGAGCAGGATCACACCCACCGTGGTGCAAAACACAAGCGCGACGATCGAATGCTCCATCCCGAAGCTGCCCCCGGTCAGCGGTTCCGGCCCCTCGATCGTGGCCTTGAGGAGGCCTGGCTGGGCCGCGGAGCCCGAGACGGCGCCCGAAAAAACGGCCGACTGGAAATAGTTCCACGCCATGTGAAAGCCCATGCAGATCCAGAGGCGGCGGGTGACGAGATAGGCGGCGGCGAGCAGCAGACCGGCCTCGATGCAGATGTAGATGGCGCCGCCGATCGTCGCCCCCGGGTTCAGCATGTGAATAAGGCCGAACACAAGGGATGAGACCACGATCCCGGCCCAGCTTCCGAAGACGGCCTCGACCGACCGGAACAGGACGCCGCGGAAAACCAGCTCTTCGAAGATGCCAGACTTGATGGCCATGGCCAGGTTGGGAAGGAGGAACATCAGGGGATTGAACCCCTCGACCTTGTAGATCCCGAGGAGCATCAGGGTAACGGCACTGGCTGTGTAAAGGCCCGCCCCGATCGCCGCACCGATGGCCCATTCGCGGGCAAGACCCGGCGTGGAGAGTTCGGTCACCTCCCGGCGTTCCACGAACTTGCCGTAGGCCACATAGAGCGCAATCGCCAGCAGTCCGAGGCCGATCTGGATCGGTATGTTCAGTAAGGGCCTGTCAAAGAAGTTCTCAAGGTGGGTTTCAGCCCGACCCATGAAGTAGAACATGACACCGCCCAGAACGATCAGGCGGGTGAGCGGAAACCGCAGCATGCGAAGCCAGAGCGGCTGACCAGCGAGGCGTGTATCTGTCATGTGAACACCTTCTCTCCGCCGATGCTCGCCGCAGGGCAGCTTTGGGGTCGCAACCCGCCATGCCCACAATTCCCAAGACCGTCCGCTTCTTCCATACTAACCGCTCGGACCGGACCTTCAACTCACGGCCCGCAAGCCAACGAAACCCGTAAACGCAGAGACTCCGAGCAAACTACAACACGACCCGGTGCATACGCCAATCACTCCGTCGATCACCTGTCCAATGGATGGGGACCACCTCAAGGAGAACGTGCCATGCCGAGCTATGTTTTGCTTGCGAATTGGACGGACCAGGGGCTGAAGGCGATCCAGGATGGCAGTCGCCGTGTCGATGATGCCAAGAAGATGCTGGAAGATATGGGCGGGCGGTTCCAGTCGCTGTTCATGACCATGGGCCAGTTCGACATGGTCGGCGTCTATGACGCGCCCGACGACGCGGTCGCCGCGCGCTTCACCCTGATGCTCGCTCGGCTGGGGAATGTGCGGACAAGTTCGATGAAGGCCTTCCCCGAGGAAGCGTTCCGGCAGATCATCCACTCCCTGCGATAACGAAAAGGGACGGACGATGATTTCAGGCGCGCGCACGCCGCTGACGGTGGACCTGACCGGCCAAAGGGTCGTGATCACGGCCGGGGCGAACGGGATCGGCAAGGTGATGGCGGATAGTTTCGCCGCCTGCGGGGCCGATGTGTTTGTCAGCGACGTCGATCCGGCGGCGCTCGAATCCTGCGGCCATGCGGGAATGCAGGCCAATGCCGGGGTGGCCGCGGAATGCGAGGCGTTCATCGACGCCGCTGTCCGGCATCTGGGCGGACTGGATGTGCTGGTGAACAACGCCGGGATCGCGGGGCCGACGACTCCGGTTGAGAAGGTGACGCCCGAGGAACTCGACGCCACCTTGCAGATCGACCTGGCCTCGATGTTCCACTGCGCCAGGCGCGCGATTCCGGCGTTGCGGGCGGCCGGCGGCGGGGCGGTGATCAACCTGAGTTCGGCGGCCGGTCGGTTCGGCTTCGCCCTGCGTGCGCCCTATGCGGCGGCGAAATGGGGCGTGATCGGGTTCACCAAGTCGCTGTCGATCGAGCTTGGGGCGGACGGCATCCGGGTGAACGCGATCCTGCCGGGGCCGGTGGATGGGCCGCGGATCCGGGCGGTGATCAAGGCGAAAGCCGTGGCGGAGGGCATTTCCGAGAACGAAATGACCGACCGCACCGTGGGCGTGACCAGCCTGAAATGCTTCGTGACTCAGCAGGACATCGCCAACATGGCGCTGTATCTGGCCAGCCCGTTTGGGCGGACAATCAGCGGCCAGGCGATGTGCGTGGACGCGGATATGCAGACGACGATGTAGGAGCCCTTACCGTCGTGGCGGGCGACGGCCCGCCACCCACGACGATCCGCCTTTGCTACCACGCCCGGCGCGGTGATGATCCACAGAGCCTCCTCCCGCTCCGCCGTCACGGCCTGCGTCGCGCGTGCACGGTTTCATGGACGGCATTGCCCAGGAACGCGGTCATCAGGGCAAACAATGTTCCGGCACTGACGAAGAACGGCGCGACGACGCCCTGGTTCCGAACGACCGTGGAACGGGCGGCGCGCAAGAAACTCCAGGTCCCGCACAGGATGCGGGTCATGGTGAAACCAACAGCTCGAATCAAAGGGAGCGGGACGATACACGCCGTCCGGCCGGCGTCCGGCGGATATGTACCGCCGGCGCGCGCGCCGTCCGTGCTCTTCCCCCCGGCTGGGAAATGCGTAAGCTCCCCTGGTTCCGGCCAGCGCGCCACGCGGGCGGCTGCCGGCGGACTAGACGGGAGGGAATGAATGGCAAAGGTAAAGGGCGCCACGTTGATGGCGCGAGCCCTGAAGCAACACGGGGTGGAATACATGTTCGGCATCGTCGGGTTTCCCGTCGGGCCGATCGCCGAGGCCGCCCAGAAGGAGCGCATCAAATATGTCGGCATGCGAAACGAACAATCGGCGTCCTATGCCGCGCAGGCCGTTGGCTATCTGACCGGTCGTCCGGGCGCCTGTCTGGTCGTGTCCGGCCCGGGTGTCGTGCATGGCCTTTCGGGCCTGGCCAACGCCCAGCAGAACTGCTGGCCCATGATCCTGATCGGCGGCGCCGCGGCCACCTATCAGAACGGCATGGGATCGTTCCAGGAAGAACGGCAGGTGCAGATCGCGTCCCCCTTCTGCAAGTTCGCCCACGCGGTCGAGCATGTTCACCGCATTCCGTTCTATGTCGAAATGGCGGTGCGCCACTCGATCTATGGCCGGCCGGGCGCGTGCTATCTGGATATGCCGGACGACATCATCCTGGGTGAGTGCGAGGAAGAAGAAGTCATCCAGATGACGACGGTCGCCGACCCGCCGCGCATGGTTGCGCCGCAGGAAAGCATCGAGCAGGCGCTGAACGTGCTGGAATCGGCGGAACGTCCGCTGATCATCGTCGGCAAGGGCATGGCCTGGTCGCGCGCGGAAGATGAGGTGCGCAGCTTCATCGAACGCACGCAGGTGCCGTTCCTCGCCTCCCCCATGGGCAAGGGCGTGGCCGACGATACCCATCCGTTGTCAGTCGGCGCGGCGCGCACGCATGTGCTGCAAAACGCCGATGTCATCTATCTGTTGGGTGCTCGGCTCAACTGGATCATGCATTTCGGCCTGCCGCCGCGCTTCAACAAGAACGTCAAGATCGTTCAGCTTGATATCTCGCCGGAAGCGATCAGCCAGAACGTCGCCGCCGAGGTGCCGCTGCTGGGTGATGGCAAGGCGATCGTCGGGCAGTTGAACAAGGCGCTGGAAAACCGCCAGTGGTTCTATCCGAAGGATACGCCCTGGCATAAGGCGATCGCCGAGAAATCCGAGGCGAACGCCAAGCAGATCGCCCCGCAGATCGCTGACAACTCGGCGCCCACCAACTACTACCGGGCGTTCAAGGACATCAGTGAGTGGCTGCCCGACAACGCCGTCATCATCGGCGAGGGGGCCAACACGATGGATATCGGCCGCACCCAGATGCCGAACAAAAGCGCGCGCCTGCGCCTGGATGCCGGCAGCTACGGCACGATGGGCATCGGCATGGGCTTCGTCGTGGCCGCGGCCGTGGCGCATCCGGACCGGCCGATCATTTCGGTCTCCGGTGACAGCGCCATCGGCTTCAGCGGCATGGAGATCGAGACCTGCTGCCGCTACAAGCTGCCGGTCAAGATCGTCGTGCTGAACAATGGCGGCATCGGCGGCGGGTTGGAGAAGATGCCGGATGACCCCTTCACCGCCCCCGCGCGTGTGTTGGGCACCGGCACGACCCGCTACGACAAGATGATGGAGGCGTTTGGCGGCAAGGGCTTCTTCGTCACCGACCCGAAGGACCTGCGGGCGGCTTTGGACGCGGCGATGGCGCATCCGGGACCGGCCTTGGTGAACGTGCAGCTGCATGTGGCGGCTGGGCGCAAGCCGCAGCAGTTCCACTGGCATTCCGGCTGATTTTTTAGCCGTTCGAAAACAAGGGCCGCCCTGGCGACGGGGCGGCTTTTTTTTACATTCATGTCCCAAGGTGGGACATAACAGCCCAATCAGGGACTATGGATTTCGCCATATCACCCGTTCGGGTGATTGTGAGCGGCCACGAAAAATGACGTTATGCCCGACATGTGAAACCACGGTGACGGCATCGTCAAATCGGTCCACCGGCATGAACTCGCAGATATGATCTGTGATGTCTGGATACCCGCGCCTGTTACCCCAGGGCGGACAGTTCCTCCGGAACCGCAACGATGATGCCTTCGTCCGTTGTCGGGAAGGAAGAACATCATGAACGATCTGTCGCCTGTTTCGGCTGGCCTCCTGGCCCCCCGCGTGTCCACGTCCTTCGCCATCGACCTCGATTGGATCAATGAACGTCGCGCGCCCACGCCCGCGGACACGGCGTCCTTCCTCGACTACGCCGCCGACCTGCTGACCGAGCCCGAAACGGTGCCGGCGGTCTGGGGCACGCTGTTCGCCGGCTTGCGCCGGATGCAGCAGACATCCACCGATCCGCAATGGTACGCCCAGGCCCGCGCCCATCGTATCGCGAAGCTGATCTGGGAAGACCCCGGCACCGCCTGGGCCGCCGCCGCCCCGCGCGGCTACCACGGCGACGCGCACCTGATCGACTTCATCTACGAACACAAGGCGGCGTCCCAGGAAGTCGAGACCGCGTCGGTCCGCGGCCGGTCGATCAATACGATGATGGTGTCATCGGCCGCGGCCGTCGCGGTGCAGGAACGCCGCCGGCTGCTCGCGCGCTGGCTGGACGCCGCCGCGGAACGCAGCAAGCAGGCGGAGGTGCTGGTGCTCGCCAGCGGCCATCTGCGGGAACTGGAACTCGCGCAATGCGCCGACCGCCTCGCGCGGGTCGTGGCGCTGGACCAGGACCCCGCCAGCATCGCCGAGATGAAGCGCACGCATGAAGGCCTGGATACGCTGTTCCCGGTGGTGGCCTCGATCGGGCGGATCATCGTCAAGCCGCTGGTGCATGGTCGTTTCGACCTGGTCTACGCGGCGGGCCTGTTCGACTATCTGGATGACACGACGGCCAGGCGGCTGCTGAGCGGCATGTTCACCGCGCTGAAGCCCGGCGGGCGGCTGCTGTTCGCCAATTTCTGCCATGACGTGGTGGATTATGGCTACATGGACTCGTTCATGGACTGGCGCCTGCTGACCCGCGACGAACCAGAGATGCGGACACTGCTGGATGTGCTGCCGGCGGCGGAAATCGCCAACACATTCGTCTTCCGCGGCCTCAACCGCGCCGTGGTCTACGCGGTGGTTGAGAAGCGGTAGCCCCGGTCATGGCGCGGGCGGCCGGTGGGGAAATCACCCCCCGGTTGCCCGCGCGGGCGTCCTCCCGCACATTGGGCCACCAATATTTTCCCCGGGAGGAAATACACATGGACGTTCGTCTCGACGGCCGCGTCGCCATCATCACCGGCTCCAGCAAGGGGCTCGGCTTTGCCATGGCGAAGGAATTCGCCGCATCTGGCGCCAATGTCGCCATCCTCGCCCGCAGCGCCGATGGCCTGGCCGAGGCCAAGGCCGGCGCGTCCGAGGGCGCCTCCGGCAAGGTGGAGACGTTCCAATGCGACGTGTCCAAGGCCGATGACATCACCAAGACCTTCGCCGCCGTGGTCGCCACCTTCGGCAAGGTCGACATCATCATCAACAACGCCGGCCTGTCCCGCGCCATGCCGTCGCCGCTGATCAGCGACGAAATCTGGCAGGAAGACCTGGAGCTCAAGCTGTTCGCCGCGATCCGCTTCGCCCGCCTCGCCTGGCCGGGGATGACCGAGCGCAAGTGGGGCCGCATCATCAACGTGCTGAACACCGGGGCGAAGGCGCCGCGGGCCAATGGCGCGCCGACGGCTGTCTCCCGCGCGGCCGGCATGGCGTTGATGAAGGTGCTGGCGAATGAAGGCGCGCCGCACGGCATCCTGGTGAACGGCATGCTGGTGGGCCAGATCGTGTCCGACCAGATCGCCCGCCGCTTCGCGGAGGAACGCCCGAACATGTCGTTCGACGAATACGTCGCCAAGGCCGGCGCGGGTATCCCGGTCGGGCGCATGGGCAAGGCCGAGGAATTCGCGGCCATGGCATGCCTGCTGTGCTCGGATCTGGGTGGCTTCACCACCGGCACCGCGATCAACATGGACGGCGGCGCCAGCCCGGTCGTCTGATCACGATGCCAACAGCCGGCGGCCTGTTCGGCCGCCGGTTCAACGCAGGAGGAAATCGCCAAAATGGCTGGATTGTACTACGAGGAATTCCACGTCGGTCAGGAATTCGAGCATCCCTGGACCCGCACCGTCACTGAAACGGACAATGTCCTGTTCACCAGCCTGACGATGAACGTCCAGCCGCTGCATCTGGATGTCGAGTTCGCGTCGAAGACCGAGTTCGGCAAGCCGCTGGTCAACTCGATCTTCACGCTGGGGCTGATGGTGGGCGTGTCGGTCAACGACACGACGATCGGCACGACGGTCGGCAATTTGGGCTTCACCGATGTCCGCTTCCCCAAGGCGGTCTTCGCGGGGGACACGCTGCGGTCGCGCACCAAGGTGCTGGCGATGCGCGAGAGCAAGTCCCGCCCCGATGTCGGCATCCTGGAATTCGAGCACACGTGCTGGAACCAGCGGCAGGAGATGGTGGCCTACTGCAAGCGCCAGGCGCTGATGCGGAAAAAGCCCAGCGCCTGAAGACCTGACTGGTGACGGCCTGACTGGTGACCACCGGGCTGGTGACGACCGGGCTGGCCCGTTTCGCTGCCAGCGAAACGGGTCACGCCGACGGCCAGATTTTCTCCGGAATGAACTTGAACGGGTAGTGCGGGTCGACGTAGTCCTTTGGTTCGTCGCGCTTCGGTAGCTTGATCTTTTCCCGCTCGATCTCCTCGTACGGAATCTGGGTCAGCATGTGGCTGATGATGTTAAGCCGAGCGCGTTTCTTGTCGTCGGATCGGATGACGTGCCAGGGGGCCCAGGGGGTGTCGGTGGCCTGGAACATGGCGTCGCGGGCGCGGGAATAGTCGTACCAGCGGCTGTATGATTTCAGATCCATCGGCGACAGCTTCCAGATCTTCCGCCCGTCGGTGATGCGGGATTCGAGCCGTCGGGTCTGCTCCTCCTGACTGACCTCAAGCCAGTATTTCAGAAGGATGACGCCGGAATCCACGATCGCGCGTTCGACCGAGGGGGCCATCTGCAGGAAGCGTTCGGCCTGCTGCTCGGTGCAGAAGCCCATCACCCGCTCGACGCCCGCGCGGTTGTACCAGCTGCGGTCCAAGATCACGACCTCTCCGCCCGCGGGCAGATGCGGGACGTAGCGCTGGATATACATCTGCGACTTTTCGCGTTCGGATGGCGCCGGCAGTGCGACGACGCGGAAGACGCGGGGGCTGACGCGTTCGGTGATGGCCTTGATCGTGCCGCCCTTGCCGGCGCCGTCGCGCCCCTCGAACACGATGCAGACTTTCAGCTTTTTATGCAGGACCCATTCCTGCAGCTTGACCATTTCCACATGCAGCCGCGCCAGCTCCCGCGCATAGTCGCCGCCCTTGAGCTTCCCTTCGGGCATGTTGCCGTGGTGGTCGGCGGCGTCCCGTTCGGCCAGCAAAGCCTGGAGCTTCTTGACCTTCTTACCCTTGCCCATGACCCATTTCCTCCAAGCCTTGCCATCGCACTGGGGCCGGATATGCCAGCCGGCACGCATACCCCCTGTGTTCCCGTCCAGATAGGCTGAAACCATCGGGATGTTGGTTGACCTGGATCAACCGCCCGCCACCGTCGCGTGATATGGTGTGTCCCGTGGGAACGGGGATGGCATGCCGTCATCGAACCGTCGCAATTGTGTTTATATCGTTTTGACAGGGGGTTCCATGCTGGAAGATGGCGCATTCACCGCCGGCGATCTCATGAGCGTTGATCTGGCGGTGGTACATCCTGAAACCTCCTTGCGTGAGGCGGTTAACCTGATGGCGAACCGCCGCGTCAGCGGCGTGCCGGTCGTGGATGCCGACGGGACGCTTGTCGGCATGCTGAGCGAGGGCGACCTGGTGCGCTGGCACGAGGGCTATAGCGCCAAGCAGGCGAAGTGGCTGGACATGCTGGCCGATGGCTTCATCCTGGCGCCCGACTTCCTGGACGGGATCCGGTCGGAGCAGAACAAGGTCAAGCTGATCATGTCCAAGGGCGCGACGACGGTGACCGAGGATGTGGCGGCGCGTGAAATCGCCAGCATGATGTATGCGAAGAAGATCAAGCGCGTCCCTGTGCTGCGCGATGGCAAGCTGGTGGGGATCGTGTCCCGCTCCGACCTGGTGCGGGCGCTGGCGATCCGGCTGTCGGAACAGGCGGGCGGCGGTTCGGTCGGGACCGTGAATGTAAACGAGGCTTTGCGGCGCGGGCGCGAAGGCGCTTGATCCCGGCGCCTGATTCCGACAATCCCGGTCCGCGCGAAGGGCCCAAGGCGCGAACCGGCTGGAACAGGGCGAGAGGAAAAGACCGTGCCGCTGGAACTTGAGATCGTGACCCCGGACAAGCTGGTATTGTCCGGGGCGGTTAGGATGGTCGTTATCCCCGCCATGGACGGCGACATGGGTGTCCTGGAGGGCCATACGCCGATGATCGTGCCTCTGCGTGGCGGCATGGTGTCTTTGTACCAGGGCGATGCCGTCTCGGATCAGTGGTTCATCCTGGGCGGGTTCGCCGAGATCACCGGGGAGCGCTGCACCGTGCTGGCGACCGAGGCGATGGTGCCGTCCGAGCTTCGCCAGGAGCAGGCCGAGTCGCTGCTGCGCCAGGCCGAGGCCGATTACGCGGCGCTGGCCGGTGGCGACATCGATGAGCAGCAACGCGCGCTGGACCGTGCCGATGCCGCGCGGACGATGCTGAAAGCCGTGGCGGGCGCGGCGGGGCATTAGCCGGGTCCACGGCGGCGTTTGCTTCCCGGCTTGCGCCCTGGGGGCCGCCCCGCTATATCCCCGCCCCTGTCTGTGAGCCGGGCCTGGAATGGGCATGCCCGGCCGCGACCGCGTGACGCCCCTGGCCCCTCGGCCGGACCGGCGGATACGCCGCTGAGAAGGAGACCAAAATGCCCAAGATGAAGACCAAGTCGTCGGTCAAGAAGCGGTTCAAGATCACCGCGACCGGCAAGGTGCTTGCTGGCCCCGGCAACAAGCGGCACGGCCTGATCAACCGCTCGCAGAAGATGAAGCGCACCGCGCGCGGCAGCCAGACGCTGACCGACATGGACGCGCGTACCATCAAGCAGTGGGCCCCCTACGGGCTGGGTTGAGGAGATAGGCAATGGCACGCGTTAAACGGGGCACTACCACCCACGCCCGCCACAAGAAGGTCCTGGCGCAATCCAAGGGCTTTGTTGGCCGGTCTTCCACCAATTACCGTATCGCGCTGGAACGGCTGGAGAAATCCCTCCAGTACGCCTATCGCGATCGGCGCAACAAGAAGCGTGAGTTCCGCGGTCTGTGGATCCAGCGCATCAACGCCGCCGTCCGCGAACATGGGCTGACCTACAGCCGGTTCATCGACGGCCTGAAGCGCGCTGGCATCGAGATGGACCGCAAGGTCCTGGCCGCCATCGCCTATGACGATCCGGACAGCTTTGCCGGCATCGTGAAGAAGGTTCAGGCCGCCCTGGCTTGATCCGACTCCCATCCGGGAGTTGAGAGAAGAACAGGGGCCGCCTGCCCGGGCGGCCCTTTTTCCGTTGCGAGGACCGATGTCCGACGACCTGCAAGCCCTTCAGTCCGAGACCGAGGCGGCTCTGTCCGCCGCCGCCGACCTGCGTGAATGGGACGCGATCCGCGTCGGCGTGCTGGGGCGCAACGGCAAGCTGACCGCGCTGCTGCGCGACCTCGGCAAGGCCGCGCCCGAGGAACGGCGGGAACGTGGCGCCGCGCTGAACCGGCTGAAGGACGCGCTGAACACGGTGATCGAGGCGCGGAAGGCCGATCTGGACGCCGCCGAACTCGACCGCCGCCTGGCCGCCGAACGCATCGACCCGACACTGCCGCCGCGCCCGCGCGATGCCGGCCTGATCCATCCTATCAGCCGCACGATCGAGGAAATCACCGCGATCTTCGGCGCCATGGGCTGCACGATCATCGAGGGCCCGGACGTCGAGAGCGACTGGCACAACTTCACCGCGCTCAATATCCCATCCTGGCATCCGGCCCGCGCGGATCAGGACACGTTCTATCTGCCGCCGTCGGGTGGCCCCGCGGCAGCCGACGGCGAGCGGCAAACAAACGCCCCGCCGGTGCTGCGGACGCAAACTTCGCCCGTGCAGATCCGCACGATGCTGACCCAGGAACCACCGATCCGCGTCATCGTCACCGGCCGCACCTATCGCGCCGATCATGACGCCACCCACTCGCCGATGTTCCACCAGTGCGAAGGCCTCATCATCGATCGCGGCATGACGCTGGGCCACCTCAAGGGCTGCCTGATCGACTTCCTCCGCACCTTCTTCGGCATCGCCACGCTGCCGGTCCGGTTCCGCTCCAGCTACTTCCCCTTCACCGAGCCTTCAATGGAAGTCGATATCGGCTGGAACCGCCGCACCGGCGAACTTGGCGGTGGCGGCGACTGGCTGGAAATCCTGGGCAGCGGCATGGTCCATCCCCGCGTGCTGGCCAATTGCGGCATCGACCCGCGGGAATGGCAAGGCTTCGCCTGGGGCATGGGGGTGGAGCGCATCACCATGCTCAAGCACGGCATGACCGACCTGCGTCCGTTCTACGAATCCGACCTGCGCTGGCTGCGCCATTACGGCTTCAACCCGCTGGCGCCCACGATGCTGCATGAGGGCGTCTGACCGATGAAATTCCCGCTCTCCTGGCTGAAGTCGCATCTCGACACCGACGCCTCGCTCGACACGATCACCGACACGCTCACCCGCATCGGGTTGGAACTGGAAGGGGTCGAGGACCGCTCGGCCGCCCTGGCATCCTTCCGCATCGCCCATGTGGTCGAAGCCGTGCAGCACCCGAACGCCGACCGGCTGCGCGCCTGCAAGGTGGATGTGGGCGACGGGACGCTGCTGTCGGTCGTCTGCGGCGCGCCGAACGCGCGGACCGGCATGAAGGCCGTCTTTGCCGCCCCGGGCGCGTTCATCCCGGGCACCGGGATCACCTTGAAAGTGGGCGAAATCCGCGGCGTGCAGAGCGCGGGGATGCTGCTGTCGGCGCGTGAAATGGGCCTCGGCGATGACCATGCCGGCATCATCGACCTGCCCGAGGACGCGCCGGTGGGCGTGCCCTATGTCACCTGGGCCGGCCTCGACGATCCGGTGATCGAGATCAGCGTCACGCCCAATCGCAGCGACTGCTTCTCGGTCCGCGGCGTGGCGCGCGACCTGGCCGCCGCGGGGATCGGAACACTCAAGCCGTTCCAGCCCCAGCGCATCCCCCCGGTGTTTGAAGGCGGGCCGCACTGGAACATCGAGTGGCCGGACGCCTGCCCCTGGATCATCGGGCGCACCATCCGGGGCGTGAAGAACTCCGCCAGCCCGCGCTGGCTGCAGGACCGGCTGACCGCGATCGGGCTGCGGCCGATCAACGCGCTGGTGGACGTGACCAATTTCTTCACCATCGACCTCGGCCGCCCGCTGCATGTCTTCGACGTGGCCAAGCTGTCGGGTGACACGCTGACGCTCCGCCCCGGCGCGGGCGAGTCCATGCGCGCCCTGAACGGCAAGGACTACACCCTGTCGCCGGAAGACTGCGCGATCTGCGACGCGGCCGGCGTGCAGTCGATCGCCGGCGTGGTCGGCGGGGAGGCCACCGGCTGCGACGAAACCACGACCACCGTCTTCGTCGAATGCGCCATCTTCGACCCTGTCCGCATCGCTCTGACCGGCCGGCGCCACCAGATCGTCTCCGACGCGCGCCAGCGTTTCGAGCGAGGGATTGATCCCGCTTTGATGCCCGACGCGATCGAGGCGGCGACCGCCCTGATCCTGGAACTCTGCGGCGGCGAACCCGGTCCCGTGACCCAGGACGGCGCCGAACCAGCCTGGCGGCGGGACGCGACCATGCGGTTCCGGCGGATCGCCGAACTCGGTGGGTCCGACATCGGGGCGGATGAGGCGGTGACGTCGCTGGAACGCCTCGGCTTCACGGTGCAGGCGCGGGATGCCGATCAGGTGACTGTTGCCGTCCCGCCCTGGCGCCCCGACGTGGCCGCGCCTGTCATGCTGTCGCAGTCTCCCACTTTGCCGGCCGAACGCGCCGCCAAGGCCGCCGAGGGCTGCGGCCCGATCGAGCAGGAATGCGACCTGATCGAGGAAGTGCTGCGCCTGCGCGGCCTCGATGCCGTGCCGCCGGTGTCCCTGCCGCAGGCGACGCCTGTCCCGGCGAGCACGCTGACCCCGCGCCAGCAGCGCGTGGCCTTCGCCCGTCGTGTGCTGGCGGCACAGGGGCTGCTGGAATGCGTGACGTTCAGCTTCATGGCGCGCCAGGACGCGGCGCGGTTCGGTGACGTGCCGGACAGCCTGCGCCTGACCAACCCGATCGCCGCCGATCTGGACCAGCTGCGCCCGACGCCGATCGCGACGCTCGCCTTGGCCGCCCAGCGCAACGCGGCGCGCGGCTATCCGGACGTGGCATTGTTCGAGATCGGGCCGGAATTCGACCTGACCGCGCCCGATGGGCAAAGGCTGGTCGCCGCCGGCGTGCGCAGCGGCGCGACGCCGCGTTCCTGGGCGCAGGCGTCACGCGGCGTCGACGTCTCCGATGCCAAGGGCGACCTCTATGCCATGCTCACCGCGCTCGGCGTTCCGCTGGAGGCGCTGATGCTGACGACCGACGCGCCCGGCTTCTTCCATCCCGGCCGTTCCGCCGTCGTGCGCCAGGGGCCGAAGACCATCCTGGGGGCGTTCGGGGAACTCCATCCGCGCGTGCTGGCGGAGCTTGATCTGCCGGGGCCGATGGTCGCGTTCACGCTGAACCTCGATGCGGTCGCCGATCCCAAGCGGCGGAAGAAAGCCGCGCCGGACCTGGCGCCGTTCCAGCCACTGCGGCGCGACTTCGCCTTCCTCGGGGATACCAGCGTGGCCGCCGATGCCGTGCTGCGGGCCGCGCGCGGGGCCGAACGGGCGCTGATCACCGGGGTATCCCTGTTCGACGTCTACGAAGGCGACAAGCTGCCCGAGGGCAAGAAATCCATCGCCATCGAGGTGACGTTCCAGCCGCGCGAACGCACGCTCAAGGACGACGAAATCGAGGCGGCCGCCCGCAAGGTGATCGCGGCGGTGGCCAAGGCGACGGGCGCGACGCTGCGCTGATCAGGCGTCGGGCACAGGCTGGGGGACACAGGGATGCGTCGGGAAGAACTGCTGTTCGTCGCCACCTGCGACATCGCCGGCCAGGTCCGGGGCAAGGCCTATCCCATCAGCGAGATGGATGGGCGCCGCGGCAAGGGTGTCGGCTGGACGCACAGCAACATCATGCAGACGGCGTTCGGCCAGATCCTGGATACTCCCTTCGGCACCGCCGGCGACCTTATGATCGTCCCGGACGCCGATGCCCTGGTCCGGGTTGATTTCACCGATGGATCAGCCGCCGAACATTTCGCCCTCGGCGACATCCGCAACACCGACGGCACGCCCTGGGAATGCTGCCCCCGTAACTTCCTGCGCACGGCGGTGGCGGCCTTGGCGGGGCAGGGGGGCCTGCACCTGCTGACCACGTTCGAGCAGGAGTTCGTCTATACAGGTGTCGAGGACCGGCCCGGCCATGCCTATAGCCTCGGTGCCTTCCGCCGGCAGGGCGTGTTTGGCGAAGCCCTGGTTGGCGCCTTGCAGATGGCGGGCGTGACGCCGGAAACCTTCCTGCCCGAATACGGTGATCGTCAGTTTGAGGTCACGGTCGCCCCAAGGCTTCCGGTGTCCGCGGCCGATCAGGCGGTGATCACCCGAGAGATGGCGCGGGCCACCGCGCATCGGTTGGGGCACCGGGTGATCTTCTCCCCCATGCCGGTGGCGCAGGGTGTCGGCAATGGCGTCCACATCCATTTCAGCCTCCAGGACCGCACCCGCGCGCCGATCACCTGGGACCCCGACAAGCCGTTGGGCCTGAGTGACATCGCGCGCCATTTCTGCGCTGGCCTGCTGCATCATTTGCCGGCGATCTGCGCGATCACGGCACCTTCCCCCGTGTCATACCAACGCCTGACGCCCAATCGCTGGGCGCCGACGCGGATCGACCTGCTGGCCCAGGACCGGGGCGCCGCGCTGCGGGTCTGCCCGGTCTTCGCCGCCCGCGACGCGGCGGAAACCCGCCGCCAGTACAACGTCGAATTCCGCGTCACCGACGCCACCGCCAGCCCCTACCTCGCGCTCGGCGCCATGATCTTCGCGGGCGTGGACGGCATCGCACGGGGCCTGGAACCGCCAGCACC
>CAMCDA010000059.1 GCA_945873195.1 Asaia bogorensis | reverse complement strand
CCGCCACCTGCAACGGGAAGCTGGGCCAGCTGACCGGGTCACACCCCGAGTCACGTAACCCAGCCTGATACAAAAAGCGGTGTCCAGGAGAGTCGCGGCCTGCATGGACATAGTAATGCGGGAATCAAAAATGAGGGGAGTCATGAGGTCACCGACCGGTCTTTGTTCATGTTGCCATTCATGGTTGTATTCACCAGAAAGCCACGACGAATTAAAAAGACAGCACCATTCCGCCGAGGCAGAGTCAACATCACGCTCGTTACCCGCTGTTACAAACTTAACGAGCGCCCGATTTCCGAGCAAGGTCAATTGAGTGAAATGATCGTAGATTCAACAGCAAAAGCACATGCGATCATTTGCAACCGTTCGTGTCTCGGACACTTCCGAATGTGAGTGGAGAAATTTCGAGAGAAGTCCCGGACTTTGCGGCTGAAATTATCCCGCCAATTGAAATCACACGGCGACACGCCGCGTCATCCGAGGTCGTGGATCGCGGCGGGAGCGTCAGGAACACGAAAGAATTCGGACATATATCACGTCCGATTAACGCAACGTTCCGCCTGCCGCCCCAGCAACGTGACACGCACCGGCGACAAGGCTACCGTTGGCGCCAACCCGTACGTGGGAGAGGAAGCCATGATCATCGAAATGCGGACCTATCAGCTCCGCCCGGCCACGCTGGCCGAAGCCGAGAAGCGCTTCGGCGCCGCATTGCCGATCCGGGAGAAGCACTCCCGCCTCGCCGCCTTCTGGCACACCGAAATCGGCCCGCTGAACCAGATCATGCATGTGTGGCCGTATGAGAGCTTCGAACATCGCGCCGAAGTCCGCGCCGCCGCCGCCAAGGAAGAAGGCTGGCCGCCGCCGATCCGTGAATTCACCGTTTCCCAGCAGAGCGAAATCTTCGTCCCCGCCCCGTTCTCGCCGAATCTCGATCCGCGTGACGTCGGCCCGATCTTCGAAATCCGTGCCTACACGATGATCCCCGGCGCGATCCCCGAGATGATCGACCGCTGGTCCAAGAAGATCGACGAACGCCAGAAGCTGTCGCCGCTGGTCGGCGCCTGGTACTCGGAGTTTGGGGCGCTGAATAAATGGGTCCATATCTGGGCCTACCGCGACGCCGCCGAACGCCAGCGCATCCGGGCCGAGGCCGTCGCCCGCGGTCTGTGGCCACCGGGCGGCGCCGCATCCGGCATCGTCGTCAAGCAGGAGAACCTGATGGTGATGCCAAGCGCCTTCTCGCCCCTGCGCTGAACCCAAAGCCTGACCAAGGGAGTAGTCAAAAATGAAAGTCGGAACCGCGCTCAGCATCCTCGCCCAGCCTGGCCGTCCGGATGCCGCCCTTTATCATGAGCATATGGCGATCGGTGATCTGGCCGAACCACTGGGCTTCGACTCGCTGTGGGCGCTGGAGCACCATTTCACCGGCTATTCGATGTCGCCCGCGCCACTTCAGCTCCTCACCTACTACGCTGGCCGGACCAAGCGCGTCACGCTGGGGACCTGCGTCGTCGTGCTGCCGTGGCACGACCCGATCCGCGTCGCCGAACAGATCGCGCTGCTGGACATCATCAGCGGCGGGCGCACGCTGATGGGCTTCGGCCGCGGCGCCGCCACCGTGGAGTACGAAGGCTTCCGCATCCCGATGGACGAAGCCCGCCCCCGCTTCGTCGAGTCCGCCCAGTTGATCATCAAGGCGCTAGAGAACGAGACGTTCGAGTGGGATGGGGAGTTCTTCAAGATCCCCAAGATGTCGATCCGCCCTCGCCCGATCTCCCATCCGGAACGGCGGTTCTACGCATCATCGGTCAGCCCCGAGTCCGCCGAGGTCATGGCGAAGCTGGGCTTCGGGATGTTGGTGGTCATGCAGAACGAATGGGCCAAGGCAGCCGAGGACATCCATCGGTATCGGCAGATGATCCGCTCAGTCGGGCATACGCCCCGCCCGCCGATCATCCTGACCAACGTTGCCTGCGCGCCGACGCGGGAGGAAGCGCGGGACTGGGCCACCACGTATCTGGCGGAAAAGTGGGACTCGATCGACAACCACTACCACTTCTCGGACGGGCATCTGTCGAACGTGAAGGGGTATGAGTCCTACGGGAAGCTCGCCAAGACCTACACGAAGATGAAGGAGGACAGCTTCCGCGCGAAGGCCACGGACTTCTATGTCAGCATCCAGATCGCCGGCACGCCGGACGACTGCATCCAGCAGATCGCCGAACTGCGCCGCCTGACCGGGATGGACCATCTGGTGACCGAGTTCTCTTTCGGCAGCATGCCGCATCATCTGTCGGAAAACAGCATGCGCCTGTTCGCTGACAAGGTGATGCCGGTCCTGCAACGCGACGCGGCGTTCCAGGGAGAAATCGATCCTTTCGTGGAAACCAGCACCGCCAGCGACGACCGCCTGTTCGCGCCGGCCTGACGACTACGAAACCCGGCGCCGCCACCACGGCGTCGGGATCGCCAGCACCATCGCGATCGCCAACGCGGCGGTCACCGACCATTGCGCAACGGCGAAGGCCGCCGCGTAGGCGCGCTCTCCGGTCTGGTCCCCCAGCATCGAGTAGAACAGGCTGCCGATCGCCGCCGCGCTGCTCGCCGCGCCCACCTGCAAGGCAGAGTTCAGGATCCCCGACGCCACCCCGGCCTGCCGAGCGGGCACGCCGGACAGGACGGTGTTGTAGAGTCGGGGGAAGGCCACGCCCTGCCCTAACCCGGCGATGAACACGACCGCCGAAAGCTCCCACCCCGTCCAACCCAGCGCCACGAACCCGCCGATCAGCGCATACCCCGCCACCTGCACCCCCATGCCGAGGGACAGCAGATGCGCCTCCACCCGCGCAAAGGGGCGGCTGGCGAGGGGGCCCAGGAACAGCCCGATCCCATAGGGCAGGATGGCCAGGCCGGTGTACAACGGCTCCACCCCCAGGCCCAATTGCTGGTAGATGCCGAACAGGAAATAGAAGCTGGTCGTGAAAAAGAACAACGTCCCGACCAGCACCCCGCGTCGGAATCGCGGCATCGCGAACAGCGACATGTCCACGAGCGGCATCCCGCCAAGGCGAGCCAGCCGGCGCTCGTGGTGCAGAAACAGAAAGACCAGGACAGGCACGCACGCCAGCGCCACGAACACCCAGGCCGGCCAGCCCAATTGCCGCCCCTGCGACAGCGGCACGACCACGCAGGCCAGCGCCAACGAGATCAACGCCGCCCCCAGCAGGTCAAGCTGCACCCTCTGCCCGCCGCCGGTCCGCGGCACCAGGCGCCAGGCCAGGGCAAAGGTCACCAGGCAGATCGGCACCTTGATCAGGAAGATCGCCCGCCAGCCCAGGTCGAGCGGGTTCCACTGTACCAGCGCCCCACCGGCAAACTGCCCCGTCGCCGCCGCCAACCCCATCATCATCCCATAAATCCCCAGCGCTCGGCTGAGGGTATGATCCTCGGTGTAGATCGCCCGGATCGAGGCCAGCACCTGCGGCACCAGCAACGCCGCCGCCGCCCCCTGGAAGACCCGCGCGACCAGCAACTGGGTGGGAGTCATGGCCAGCCCACAGGCGAGGTTGGTCAGCGCGAAGGCCGCCATCCCCCACAGGTAACAGGTGCGCCGCCCGAACAAATCGCCCAGCCGCCCGCCCGTGATCAGGAACACGGCGTATCCGGCGGCGTAGCAGGAGATGATGAGCTGCGTCTCAGCCGGCGTGGTGCGCAGGCTCTCATAAATCGAGGATAACGCCACGTTGACGATGAAGAAGTCGACCGGCGGCATGAAGCCCCCGGCCAGCAGGACCGCGAAGGCGAACCAGCGCATGGAAGGGGCCGGATCAGCTGGCACGCGTCGTTCCTCCGCCGCCGAACGTCGCGGCGTGGGCGGTGCCTAGCCGGTGCGCCGTCCGCCTACAAGGCGGGACCCTAGCGCTGCTTCAGGTCGAGGATGTAGGCGGTGACGTCATCGATCTCGGTGTTTGAAAGCTGAAGGTCCGGCATCCGTACATGCGGGGTGCGCAGGAAGGCGTTCAACGACAGGGCGGTGGTGGATGGCATGCGGGCGATGCCCTGGAACGTCGGCACCCCGATGGCTGTGCCGGTCGGCTGGCTGGCATCAGTTAGGTGGCAACTGGAACACCAGCGCTGCGCCAGCGCGCGCCCGACTTCCGGGTCGCCCTGCGCGACGGCCGCGCCGGAGAATGCCAGGAAGGCGGGCAGGGTCAGCAAGGTCAGGCGTCGGGTCATGCGGAAACCCCGGATGTGTACGAAGCAGATTGCCGGCCCGACAAGGCGGGACGCATTGATTCCGATCAACCGTGCCGCCCTTGATCGACCCGCCGTCGCCCGCCATGGTGCGCCCATAAATGAGGAGACGCACCATGGATATTGTCGGACTTGGCATGTATTTCGAGGACCTTCCGCTCGGCCGCAAATTCCGCACGATCGGCCGGACGGTGTTCGAAGCCGACATCACGAACTTCGTGAACTGCACGGGCATGGTGGAGGTGCTTTTCACCAACCTCGAATTCCTGAAGGAAGAGTCCGACATCAAGCAGCGCCTGGCCCCCGGCGCGCTGGTCTATTGCTTCGCGGAAGGGCTGCTGGTGCAGGCCACCATGCAGCACACGGGCTTCGCGTTCCTGAACATGGAGCTGAACGTGAACGCCCCCGTCTTCGCGGGCGATACGATCCATGTGGAGTGCGAGGTCGTCGAGGCCCGCCTTTCCAAAAGCCGCCTCGGCCGCGGGCTTGTTCGGACGCGGAATGAGGTCAAGAAGCATGATGGGACAGTGGCGCTGACCTACACCCCGCTACGGATGATCAAGTGCCGCGGGGCTGAGTAGGGGCTGTCGGGGGGACGCCGGCGACGCCTACCCGTCATGGATGGGCTTGACCCATCCATCGCCTGGGACGCCGCTGATGGCGTTCGTCCCACGATCCTAACCAGGGGTGTCCTTGGCGATGGGCGGGTCAGGCCCGCCCATGACGAACGACCGACAGGGCTCGAAAGCCCGGCGGCCATCGTCCCCTCAACCCCCGCCGGCATCCAGCTTCAGGATCTCCCCGGCCAGATACAAACTCCCGCAGATCAGAACCCGCGCCGGCCCCACATCCCGAGGGATCGCCCGCAAAGCCTCCATCACCGTCGGCCCTGCCCGAGCCACCCCGCCGGACGCCGCCACGATCGCCTCCACCGGCAGGGCGGAATACTGCTCCGCCTCCCGCACCGCCCACAGCGTGCTGGCCAAAGGCAGCAGCGGGCGCAGGAACTCGGCCGAGTCCTTTGCCTGCTTCATCCCCACCACCAGATGGACGGGCCGATCCGCCCAACCCCGCAGATGATCCGCCAGCACCACGCCGGCCCCGGGATTGTGCCCGCCATCCAGCCATAGTTCCCAATCCGCCGGCAGCAACCCGGCCAGCCGTCCGTGCAGGCGCTGCATCCGCGCCGGCCACTCGGCCCCGGCGATGCCGGCCGCGATCGCCTCGACCGGGATCGGCAGGGACGTCGCCCGCAGCGCCGCGATCGCGATCCCCGCATTGTCCATCTGGAACGCCCCAGGCAGCCCCGGCGGCGGTAACGTCAGAGTCCCCCGCCGGTCGCCATAGCGCATCCCGGTCGCCGACGCCGCGACCTCCCACTCCCGCTCCCGCAGCATCACGGGCGCACCCACCTCGGTCGCCCGCGCCATCAGAACGGCCAAAACCTCCGCCGGCTGCGCCCCGATCGCCACCGGCACGCCGGGCTTCATGATCCCCGCCTTCTCGAACGCGATGACGGGCAGCGAGTCGCCCAGCAACTCCCGATGATCCATCGAAATTGAAGTAATCGCCGTCGCGACAGGAGGCGGAGTCACATTGGTCGCGTCGAACCGACCGCCCAGCCCGACCTCCAGCACGCAGAGATCGGCCGGGACGCGGGCGAACAGCAGGAAGGCGATGGCGGTCGTGACCTCGAACACCGTGATCGGCGCCTGGGCGTTGACCCGCTCCACCTCCTCCAGCGCCGACAGCAGCACGTCATCCGACACCAGCGCGCCGGCCAAGCGGATGCGTTCGTTGAACCGGACCAGATGGGGGGAGGTATAGACATGCACCCGCATGCCCGCCGCTTCGCCGATCGCGCGGACAAAGGCGCAGGTGCTGCCCTTCCCGTTTGTCCCGGCGACATGAACGATCGGCGGCAGATGCTTCTCGGGCGATCCCAGCTTCCCAAGCAGCACCATCAACCGGTCGAGACTGAGGTCAATGAGGCGCGGATGCAGCCCCATCAATCGGTCCATGACGTTGTCGATCGGGTTGGCCATGGCGGTCACGCCGCCTCGGGCAGGTCCTTCTCGGGCAACTCCTTCACTCGCAGCAGGCCGATGACCCGCGCGAGTGTCGCCTTCAGGTCCGTCCGCTTCACGACCATGTCGATGATGCCGTGTTCCAGCAGGTATTCGGCGCGCTGGAAGCCCTCGGGCAGCTTCTCGCGGACGGTCTGCTCGATCACGCGCGCGCCGGCGAAGCCGATCATGGCGCCGGGTTCGGCGATGTGCAGGTCACCCAGCATGGCGAAGCTGGCCGTCACCCCCCCGGTGGTCGGGTCTGTGAACACAACGATGAACGGTAGCCCGGCATCCTTGACCAGCCGCGTGGCGATCACGGTCCGAGGCATCTGCATCAGGCTCACCGCGCCTTCCTGCATGCGCGCGCCACCGGACGCGGTGAACACGATCAACGGCGCTTCCTGCAGCACGGCCAGCCGAGCGGCGACGACGATGGCGTCTCCGACCGCGGCGCCCATGGAGCCGCCGATGAAATCGAATTCCATCACCGCGGCGACCGCCTTGTGCCCGTCGATCGTACCATGCGCGACGACGACGGCGTCATCGAGGTGAACCTTCTCCCGCGCGTCCTTCAACCGGTCGACATAGCGCTTGGTGTCGCGGAACTTCAGCGGATCGACGACGGCCTTGGGCAGTTCGATGCGGGTGTAGCCGTTCTCGTCAAAGGTCCAGGTCAGACGCTCGATCGCTGGGGCACGCATGTGGTGGCCGCAATGGGCGCAGACCTTCAGGTTCGCGGCCAGGTCGCGGTGGAAGATCATCTGCTGGCAGGCCGGGCACTGGTGCCACAGGTTTTCGGGCACGTCGCGCGCGGCGAACAGCGTGCGGATTTTCGGGCGGACGAATTCGGTGAGCCAGTTCATGGGCGGGTGATCTGTCTTTCCCGGGGTTCAGGGGACGGCATCGTGGCAGACGGCTTCCAGCCTGTTGCCGTCCGGGTCAAGCACGAAAGCGGCATGGTAGGATGGATGGTAGTGCGGCCGGGGGCCCGGGGGCCCATCGCACCGCCCGCCATGCGCCAGCGCGGCGGCATGAAACGCATGGACGGCGGCGCGGTTCGGCGCCCGAAAACACCAATGCCGGTTGTCCGGGACCATGGTCCCGGTCGATGTCAGGACCGAGAGATAGGAGTGCCCATCATCCCCCGGCCGGTTCCGTACGCCATACCCGGCGTTGTCATCGGTTCGGCGGACGCAGGGCACGCCGAGCGCCGCCATGATCGCGTCCCAGAAGGGCAGGGACCGGGCAGGATCGGAAACCGTCACCGAAACGTGATCAAGCATCGCGACCCCTCCATGTTCTCAGGCGGGCTGGCCCCGCACCCCAGCCGCCAGCGCCCGTACCTGGCCGAGGATCTTTTCCACCGTGCCGGGCAGCGCCTTGCCCTTGTCGTCCAGGCTATGCGCCATCGTGTCGATCAGCGCCGAGGCCACCACCGCCGCGTCGGCGACCCGAGAAGCCTCCGCCGCCTGCGCGGGTGACCGCACCCCGAACCCGATCGCGATCGGCAGGTCCGTGACCCGGCGGATGCGCGGAATAGCCTCCGACAGTTGCGCCGTGGAGGCGCTGCGTGTCCCGGTGATCCCGGTGATCGACACATAATAGACGAAGCCCGAGCTGCCGTTCAGCACATGCGGCAGGCGCGCGTCATCGGTCGTCGGCGCCACCAGGCGGATGAAGTCCAGCCCGTTCGCATTGGTGAAGGGCAGGATCAGGTCCGATTCCTCGGGCGGGAGGTCGACGATGATCATCCCGTCCACGCCGGCCTTGGCGGCATCGATGCAGAACTTCTCCGGCCCATAGGACAGGATCGGGTTCAGGTAGCCCATCAGCACGATCGGAGTCGTCTGGTCCTGCGCGCGGAACGTCCGCACCATGTCCAGGATGAACCGCACCTTCACGCCCGACACCAGCGCCCGCTTGGCCGCAGCCTGGATGATCGGCCCGTCCGCCATCGGGTCGGTGAAGGGCATCCCGATCTCGATCAGGTCGGCGCCCGCCCCCGGCATCCCCAGCAGCAACTGGGTGGAGGTTTCCTGATCCGGGTCCCAAGCCTCAACGAAAGGAATAAGGGCGCCCCGGCCCTGCTTCTTCAGGTCGGCGAATTTCGCGGCAATGCGGCTCACAGCGCGGTCCCCAAATGTTCGGCGACGGCGAAGATGTCCTTGTCGCCCCGGCCGCACAAATTCATCAGGATGATCTGGTCCTTGGCCATCGTCGGCGCGAGCTTGCTGACATAGGCCAGCGCGTGCGCGGGTTCGAGCGCGGGAATGATCCCCTCGGTCCGCGTGCATAGCTGGAACGCCGCCAGCGCTTCCTTGTCGGTGGCCGAGACATATTCGACGCGCTTGATGTCGTGCAGCCAGGAATGCTCCGGCCCGATGCCCGGGTAGTCCAACCCGGCGCTGATCGAGTGCGCCTCGGTGATCTGTCCGTCCTCGTCCTGCAGCAGGTAGGTGCGGTTGCCATGCAGCACGCCCGGCCGGCCGCCGGTGAGGGACGCGGCATGCTCCCCCGTCTCGATCCCATGCCCGCCGGCTTCCACGCCGATCAGCCGGACCGAGGCATCATCGAGGAACGGATGGAACAGCCCCATCGCGTTCGACCCGCCGCCGATGCAGGCCACGGCCACGTCGGGCAGGCGCCCTTCGGCTTCCATCATCTGGACCTTGGCTTCCTCTCCGATCACGGATTGGAAATCGCGCACCATCATCGGATAGGGATGCGGCCCCGCGACGGTGCCAATAAGGTAGTAGGTGTCGTGGACATTGGCGACCCAGTCGCGCAACGCCTCATTCATCGCGTCCTTCAGCGTGGCGGCGCCCGAGGTCACGGGAATGACCTCCGCCCCCAGCAGCTTCATGCGGAACACGTTGGGCTTCTGCCGCTCGACGTCCGTCGCGCCCATGTAGACGGTGCAGGGCAGGCCGAACAAAGCGCACATCGTGGCGGTGGCCACGCCATGCTGGCCTGCCCCGGTTTCCGCGATGATCCGCGTCTTGCCCATCCGCCGAGCGAGGAGGATCTGGCCCATGCAATTGTTGGCCTTGTGGGAGCCGGTGTGGTTCAGCTCATCACGCTTGAAGTAAATCTTCGCCCCCCCAAGCTGCTTCGTCAGCCGCTCCGCGAACCACAACGGGCTCGGCCGCCCGACATAATGCGTCAGGTGCTTTTGCAGATCGGCCTGGAAGGCGGGGTCGACCTTCGCCTCGTTGTAGGAGCGCTCGACCTCCAGGATCAGCGGCATCAGGGTCTCGGCGACGAATCGGCCACCGTATTCCCCGAACCGGCCGCGTTCATTCGGGCCGGTGCGCAGGCTGTTGATTCCGGCCGGGGGCGGGGTAATGGGATGGTTCAAGACGGCGGTCTCCTTATGGCGCGATGTCATAGCGCAGGGCTGCCGGCCGGTCACCACCGGACGCGCAAGGTCGGTGTCAAAATCCGGTCATGTTGCGGTGCACACCGACCGTCTTGCGCGAAGCAACGGAATCCCGGAATAGAGGACCTACCAGTGAGTAGAATGCGGCGGCTGTCGTCGCTTGCCCAGGATCAGGAACCGCAGCGTGACCACTCCGCCCGACCAGACCCACAAACGTATCACCTGGCAGGAAAAAGCCGCCAAGGCATTGACGCGAACAGGTGTTTTGGCGTCCCGTCCGGTGCATGCGAACCTCATGCCGCCCGCTCTGGTGGCCGAGTCGCTGCGCCGCCGCGAAGGCCGGCTGTCCGCCGACGGTGCCCTGATGGCCGAGACCGGCGTGCATACTGGTCGTTCTCCCCGCGATAAATTCGTGGTGGACGAACCCTCGGTGACCAACGACATCTGGTGGGGCAACGTGAACCAGAAGATGGCCCCTGCCACCTTCAACGCGCTCAAGGGCCGGATTCAGGCCTATCTCCAGGGCCAGGAACTGTTCGTGCAGGACCTGTATGCCGGCGCCGATCCGGCCTACCGGATCAAGGTCCGGCTGGTGACGACCCAGGCCTGGAATGCGCTGTTCGCCCGCAACATGTTTATCCGCCCCCCGGCTGAGGAACTGGCGTCCTTCGAGCCCGACTACACCATTCTGCACGCGCCGCTGTTCCAGACAGACCCGACCATCGACAACGTCCGCTCCTCCACCACCGTCGCGATGTCGTTCGAGCAACGCATGATCGTGATCGCCGGCAGCGAGTATGCGGGCGAAGTGAAGAAGTCGATCTTCACCGTGATGAACTGGCTGCTGCCCGGCCACGGCGTGATGCCCATGCATTGCAGCGCCAATATCGGCGCGGAAGAGGATGTGGCCCTGTTCTTCGGCATGTCCGGCACCGGCAAGACCACCCTGTCGTCCGACCCCCATCGCCGCCTGATCGGCGATGACGAGCACGGCTGGGCCCCGAACGGCACGTTTAACGTCGAAGGCGGCTGCTACGCCAAGGTCATCAACCTGTCGCAGGAAGCCGAACCAGAAATCTGGGCCGCGTCCAACCGCTTCGGCGCGGTGCTTGAAAACGTCGTGTCCGACGCGGGTGGCCATATCGACTTCAACGATGGCTCCCTGACCGAGAACACGCGGTCTTGCTATCCTGTTGATTTCATCCCGAACGTCGACCTGTCCGGCTGCGGTGGCCAGCCCAAGAATGTCGTCATGCTGACCTGCGACGCGTTCGGCGTGCTGCCCCCGATCGCTCGTCTGACCCCGGCGCAGGCGATGTATCACTTCCTGTCCGGCTATACCGCGCTTGTCGCCGGCACCGAAAAGGGCCTCGGCGCCGAACCGGTGGCGACGTTCAGCACCTGCTTCGGCGCCCCCTTCCTGCCGCGCCGGCCGGAAGTCTATGGCCAGATGCTGTCCGACCTGATCGCGCGCCACGGCGCCGAGTGCTGGTTGGTCAACACCGGTTGGAGCGGCGGACAGTTCGGCGTCGGCAGCCGCATGAGCATCCGTCACACCCGCGCCTTGCTGCGCGCGGCGCTGGACGGAACGCTGATGAACGGCCGGTTCCGCAAGGAGCCCTATTTCGGCCTGTCGATCCCCGAGCATGTGCCGGGCGTCCCGGAGGAGGTGCTGGATCCCTCGCGCTCCTGGGCTGACAAGACCGCCTATGACAAGCAGGCGCGTCACCTGATCGATCGCTTCCAGGCCAATTTCGCGGCTTTCGAGGCTGGCGTCGGCGACGACGTCCGTGCCGTGGCGATCCGTTCGGCCGCCTAACACCAGCGACCCGGAGGAGGGGGCGAAACCGCGTGGTTTCGCCCCCTTTTTTTATGCCACCCGCGTCTGCAACGTCTTCTGGTTCGCCTGGCCGGCGATGTCCTGGATCAGGTTGACGACCCCGCCGATCCTCTGCGCGGTGGTGTTCAGCGCCTCGACGATGGACCCGGCCCGCTGGACGGTCTTCACCGCCTCCCCGGTTACCTCCGCCGCGCCGCGGGTCTGGCGCGTGATTTCACCGATGGAGGCGCTGATCTCCTCGGCCGCGGCGGCCACGGCTGCATGTTCAGCGATGATTCATCCGCCCCCCGCGCGAGCGCCGTGGCTTCCCGCGTCGCCGATCCGGCGGCGTCTAGCAACGCGACGGAGCCGTCGTTCAGTGGATCGGCGGCGTTGCCGATGTCCTGGGTGAAGCCGCCCAGGATGGCGTCGAACTGGTCCGCGAGTTCATGCAGGCGGTGGCGGTCGGTTTCGATCAGCAACGTGTGGACTTGCTCCAGCGCGATCAGATAGGTGCTGATGTAGAAGGATGGCCGGAGGCCGATCCGGGCATGCGTTGTGGCGATGCGGCTGACCGATGCGACATGGGCTTCATCGGAGGTTCCGGAAAACAAGCGCTGCCAGTGTTCAAGCCGGTGAGGGTGACGGAAAAGTTTGAACAAATGGTCAATGACCATCATGTGGGATCGGCTTTTTGAATTTTCTGACTGACTTCGCCGACCAGGCCGTGATGCTCCCGCTGATCCTCTGCATCGCGGCGATGCTGGCGATCCTGGGCTGGGCGCGCGGCGGCATGGCCTGGCTACTCGCCACCGTGGGCACGTTCGGCCTGATGCTGCTTCTGAAGCTGGTGTTCCTGGGCTGTGGTTCGGCCCTGGCCTGGACCGGGATCAGCAGCCCCAGCGGTCACGCGGCGGCGGCGGCCCTGGTGGCGGGTGGCATCGCGACGCTGTTCACGGGATCACGGCCTTGGGTGATGGCAGCCTCGATCCTGGCGGGTTTCGTGATCGGCGTGACCCGGGTCCATCTGGGCGTCCATAGCATCGAGGAAGTCATCCTCGGCGGCACCATCGGCCTCTGCGGCGCCATCGCGCTCAGCCTGATCGCCGGACCGCCGCCCGCGCCGCGCCTGCTGCCGTTGGCCTTGGTGGTTGTCGTGGTCGTCCTCGCCACGCATGGGACTCGATTGCCAGCCGAATCGGCCATTCGTCATACCGCCAGCCTGCTGCGCCTGATCGTACCCTGGTGCCAGCCAGCCCCGCCGGTCGGCTCATGAGGCGGGTGACGTTTTCGGCCGATGATTTCGGTCTTTCCATCGCGGTGAATGAGGCGATCGAGCGCGCGCATCGCGATGGTATCCTCGACGCCGCGAGCCTGATGGTCGCGGCCCCCGCCGCGGCCGACGCGGTCCGGCGTGCCCGCGCCTTGCCCAGCCTGCGGGTGGGGCTGCATCTGGTGGTGATCGAGGGGCCGGCCGTCCTGCCCCAGGCCCGGATCCCCGACCTGGTGGATGCCGCGGGGCAGTTTCCGTCAGACCAGTTGGGGCTTGGCATCCGGTATTTCTTCCGGTCCGAGGTCCGGCGGCAGTTGGCGGCGGAAATCCGCGCGCAGTATCAGGCCTTTGCCGACACCGGGCTGACGCTGGACCATGCCAACGCCCACAAGCACATGCATCTGCATCCGACGGTGGGGCGGATGCTGCTGGCGATCGGCCGGGAGTTTGGGCTGCCATCCATGCGCGTTCCGGCCGAACCGCCCTCGGTCATGGCGCGCTGCGGCGCCCCGATCGGGCTGGGGGACCGGGCGCTATATGCCTGGACCCGCCTGCTCCGTCGTCAGGCACGATCCGCCGGCGTGGCCACCAACGACCACTGCTTCGGCCTGGCCTGGAGCGGCCACATGACAGCCGAACGCGTGCGGACGCTGCTGGGTCATCTGCCGGAGGGTGACAGCGAAATCTACTTCCACCCCGCCATCGGGCGCGACGCGACGATCGACCGCCTCATGCCCGAGTATGAGCATGAAGCGGAATTCGCCGCCCTGATGGATCGCGGCCTGCGGGACCTGGTTCAGTAGATCGTGGTGCGCAGGCGCTCGGGGTATTCTCGGTCATACTGCACGCCGCCCACGGTCCCGCCGGTGATGTCGGACAGGATCGTGCCGGTGGATGGCAGGCTCGCGCGCGGGACCTGCTTTTCGCCGTTCCAAAGCTCGGACCGCACCAGCGCCTTGGAGCACTGGAAGTAGACCCGTTCGGCCGTCACGACGATGACCGAGCGCGGGAAGGTGCCCCGGTACTCGAACCGGTTGATCAGCGCCGGATCGGTGGAGACCATGGCGGTGCCGTTCACCCGCAGCGTCTCTCCGATGCCGGGGATCAGGAACAGCAGCGCCACGCGCGGGTCGCGCACGATGTTCCGCAGGCTGTCCATGCGGTTGTTGCCGCGGCGGTCGGGGATCAGCAGGGTCTTGTCGTCGACCACGTGGACAAACCCGGCCGGGTCGCCGCGCGGGGAGGTATCCAGTCCCTCCGGCCCCGCGGTCGCCAGGACCATGAAGGGGGACGCCGCGATCATCGCCCGATAGTGTGGATGGAGGTAGTCGACTTCCTTGGCGATCGCGCCGGCGGAGGCGGTGCCGTACAGCGCCTCCAACGTCGCTTCGTCGCGGATCAGGTGCGTGTCGCCCGTGATTGCGTCCATCCCTTGTTCTCCTGCTCTATTCGTCTCCGCGTCCGCGTTTCAGGGCGGGATGCACGGTCTTGCCGATGATGGACGCATCCACACCGATGACATGCGCCGAACTGCCGACGATCAACGGATCGGGTCCTCGGATAATGTGCTTGTCCTTGGTGGGATATGGCAAGGCCGAGAGGAAATGTTGCAGTGCGTTCAGTCGGGCGCGCCGCTTGTCGTCGGATTTGACGATGGTCCAGGGCGCGTCGGCGGTGTCGGTGTGGAAGAACATCGCCTCCTTCGCCTCGGTGTATTCGTCCCATTTGTTCAGGGATGCGCGGTCGATCGGCGACAGTTTCCACTGCTTCAACGGGTCGATCTCCCGCTGCTCGAAGCGCAGGCGCTGTTCGTCGCGGCTGACCGAGAACCAGTATTTGAACAACCGCACGCCGGACCGGGCGAGCATCCGCTCCAGTTCCGGGCATTGGCGCATGAATTCGAGGTATTCCTGCGGCGTGCAGAACCCCATCACCCGTTCGACCCCGGCTCGGTTGTACCAGGACCGGTCGAACAGCACGATTTCGCCGGCGGCGGGCAGATGGGCGATATAGCGCTGGAAGAACCATTGGGTCCGTTCCCGTTCGGTCGGCTTCTGCAGCGCGACGACGCGGGCGGTACGGGGGTTCATGTGTTCCGTGAAGCGCTTGATCGTGCCGCCCTTGCCGGCGGCGTCGCGGCCTTCGAACAGGACGATGATCCGTTCGCCGGCATCCTCGATCCAACGTTGTGCCTTGAGCAGTTCCCGCTGGAGTTCCAGCAGGTGTTCCTCATACGGCGCGGCATGCATGCGGGTTTGGTAGGGGTATTCGCCGGTTTCAAACAGGCGCCGGATGGCCGCCGGGTCGTGACGGATGGCCGTGAGCTGCCGAGCGGGGGAGAGCGGCCGGGGCGGCGTTTGTTCGGGCGCGAGGGTGTCAACGGCCAGGATGTCGCCAGCCGAACCACCGACCTCCGCCGAACCGTGCTGGGCCGAGCCGCCTCGCTCGGCCGAACCTATCGAATCCTGACCATTGGCCTTTGATTGATGTGCCGCCGTTCTTGCCATGGGGCCGTCTCCCGTCCACCGTTGCCGGTTTCACGCCGGCGCACCTTTGATGGTTCACAACCAAAGGTAGCGTGGTTTCACGTGATCCGGCAACGGTCGGGGTGGTGTTTACCGCGCGCCGGGGCGGTTGACGGGACCGCCCATGTTGGCGGTGCCTGCGGGGCCGGCGCGCACGCCAACGCCTGGCGCGCCCGCGCCTGGGCCGGCGACACCCGGGACGCCTGGCGCGCCCACGCCGGGCACTCCCACGCCGGGGGCGGCCCGCAGGGCGACACCCGGACGGGCAACGCAGCCGTGCGGCACCCCGACAAATTCACAATAGACGACGGCCTGGGCGGGCGCGGATAGCGCGAGGAGAGCCAAACCCGCGGTTGCGAAGATAAGCTTCATGTCGAACTCCGACAGTCACCGGGTCAGGCCGGATGGCCGCCTCGGCATGGCTTCATTCTACAACTTCGCCGGTCCTCCCGACATGCAAATCGCGCGCCCTTGCCGGGTGCGATCAGCGGAGACACATTGCGCCCGAAGCAAGACGAGGACGCGCGGATGGACTTCGACCTTTTCGTGATTGGCGGCGGATCGGCCGGGGTGCGCTGCGCGCGCATCTCCGCGGGGCATGGCGCCCGGGTCGGCATCGCCGAGGAACGCTTCTGGGGCGGCACCTGCGTCAATATCGGCTGCGTGCCGAAGAAGCTGCTGGTCCAGGCCGGAGAATATGGTTCCTGGGCGGACGACGCGGCCGGTTTCGGCTGGACCATCCAGAAGGGTCCGCATGACTGGAACAAGCTGATCGCGGCCAAGAACACCGAGATCGACCGGCTGCAGGCCATCTATCGCCGCCTGCTGGGCGGCGCCCACGCGACCATCTTCGACGGGCGCGCGGTGATGATTGACCCGCATACGATCGAGGTCGACGGCAAGCGCGTCACGGCCGAGAAGATCGTCATCGCCACCGGCGGCCACCCGGAGCGTCCGAAGATCCCGGGCGCGGAACTCGGCATCATCTCGGACGACGCGTTCTACCTGCCGACGATGCCGAAAAAGATCGCGATCGTCGGGTCCGGTTTCATCGCGGTGGAATTCGCCGGCATCTTCAACGCCCTGGGCGCCGAGGTCCATCTGATCTACCGCCAGCCGCTGCCGCTGCGCGGTTTCGACCAGGACATGCGCGAAGGCCTGGCCGAGGCACTGGCGATCAACGGCATCACCCTGCACCCCGGCTGCCAGCCGAAGAAGGTCGAGGCCCGGGGCGAGGGCCGCACCCTGACCTTCGGTGACAATGAAACGCTGGACTGCGACCTGGTGTTCTTCGCGACCGGCCGCCGGCCGTCCACCGCCGGGATCGGGTTGGACAAGGCCGGTGTGGCGGTGGATGCGGGCGGGGCGGTGATCGTCAACGACTCGCTGCAGACATCGCAGCCGCACATCTATGCCATGGGCGACGTGACCGACCGGGTGAACCTGACCCCCGTCGCCACGGCCGAGGGCCATGCCCTGGCCGATACGCTGTTCGGCAAGAACCCCCGCGGCGTGTCGCTGAAGAACATCCCGTCGGCGGTGTTCTCGACTCCCCCGATCTCGGTCGTCGGGCTGACCGAGGAAGAAGCCGCGGCCGAAGGGCCGGTCGATGTCTATGTCACGAAGTTCACCCCGATGCGGCACACGCTGTCGGGGCGGGCCGGGCGTCGGACGACCATGAAGCTGGTCGTCGACCAGGCGACCCAGAAGGTCGTGGGCGCGCATATGCTGGGAGAGGACGCGCCGGAGATCATCCAAGGCATCGCCATTGCCGTGGTCATGGGCGCGACCAAGCAGGATTTCGACCGCACGATCGGCATCCACCCGACCGCGGCCGAGGAGTTCGTGACGCTGCGGACCCGCACCCGCGTGGCGGGGGTGGCCGAACAGGGGCAGAAGGCGGCGGAGTAGCGCCGGCGTTGACTCGTACCGGAGTTGGAATTACCTGCGGCGGATCGTCATGAGGGTGCCATGCGCCAACATCACCGCCGCTTCCTGTTCCTCGCCGGCCTGGCCACGACCCTGCTCAGTACCACGGCGCATGCCAATCTGCTGCTGAATGGTGGGTTCGAGGACCCGCCACTGACAGCCGTCTATGCGGCGTATGGCCAAGGCCAGTCGATTGGCGGATGGCTCGTGTTCGGGAGCGGATTCTCGTCCGCCGCGCAATTGACGCTCAGGGCGGACTATCAGGAATACGCGGGCACGCTGTCCTTCTCGCCGCATGGCGGATTGGTGTCCCTGGACATGACCGGCTCGGGGAATCTCGGCGCCAATGGCGTGACCCAGACGATCGCCACGACGGCGGGTGCGGCCATGGCGCTGTCGTTCTGGGTCGGAAACCAGGATGCCGCGTTCGGTAGCTACACGCTGGCCAGCTCGGTCCAGGTATTCATCGACTCGGTATCGGTCGGTGTCTTCACCAATGCCGACAACAGCAACGCCGATGTGAACTGGAAACAGTTCCAGGTCGGTTTCGTCGCGGCATCGCCCAGCACCACGATCGCCTTCGTCAACGCCACGCCGGCCGGCGACAACATGGCCGGGCTGGATGACGTTGTCCTGACCGACATCCCCGAACCCGCGACGGCGCTGCTGCTGGGATTGGGCGCCGCCGGTCTGATTCCGTTGCGCCGCCGCACACGCTGACCGTCCCGCGCACAGGCCGGATTTGTGTCCGCCTCAAGACAGGGTAGCGTGTCGGCAATCTTAAGCTATGGGAGTACGCATCCATGACCGAATTCTTGACCCGTCGTCAGGCCGTGATCGGGCTTGGCGCCGCGGGCTTCCTGGTCGCCGAACCGCGCGACGCGCGCGCCGACCTCAAGGCATTGGAGGCCGCGGCACGCCAGGAAGGCGCGGTGACCTGGTACACCGGTCAGGTTGACGCGGAGAAAGCCGAGAAGCTCGGGAAGGCCTTCACGGCGCGGTACCCGGGCATCCGGGTTTCGGTCATCCGCACCACCGGCCAGGTCGCCTATCAGCGGCTGTTGCTGGAGATCAAGAACAAGACGCCGCAATGCGACATGTTCAGCACCACCGACATCTCCCACATGCCGGCGCTGAAGGAACGCAAGGAACTGCTGGGCTACACCCCCACCACGGCGGAGGGCCTGGTGCCAGCCTTCGCGACCCTGTCCGATCCGGGCTGGTGGTACGTGACCAACGCCAGCCGTTATTTCCTCATGTACAACACCAACAAGATCAAACCCGAGGACGCGCCCAGGAAGTGGACCGACCTGCTGCTGCCCCAATACAAGGGCAAGGTCGCGGTCGGCCACCCGGCGTTCTCAGGCTGCACCGGCGCCTGGGCGCTGTCCCTGAAGAAGGTCTACGGGTGGGAGTTCTTCGAGAAGCTCGCCAAGAACAACCCCCGCGTCGGCCGGTCGGCGATCGACCCGGTGACACTCATGAGCGCGGGGGAAGCCGTGATCGGCCCGGCCTCGGCCAACACTGCGTACCAGGCGTTGGACAAGGGCAACCCGGTGCAGGTCGCTCACCCCGAGGATGGGCTGGTCGTCTGCGTCACCCCGTCCGGCATTCCGGTCAACGCCCCGCACCCGAATGCGGCGAAGCTGTTCATGGAATGGCTGCTGGACGAGCAATACTCCCGCATGATGGCGGTGGATGGGACCGAGCCGATCCGCGCCGACGTGCCGCCGCGCCCTGGCGTCCCGCTACTGTCCTCGCAAAAGGTGATTCCACTGACGCCGGCCGAAATCCGCAAGGGCATTCCCGAACTGGTCGAGCAGTGGCGCGAAACGTTCGGTAGCTGAAACAGCCCGGGTGCATGGGCCGAACCGGTCTGGCCGACCGGCTCGGCCCATGCAACAACGGGCGGACGGGGGAAAATACCATGTCATTGCAAATCACGCGCCGATCCATGGTCGCCGGCGTTTCGGCGGCGTCCGTCACCGCGTCCTCCATCGGCGTGTCGTTTGCGCAGGCGACTGAGGCGGCGTTGCTGGAAGCGGCGCGCAAGGAAGGCTCCCTGACCTGGTATATCGCCCAGGTCGACTCCGAAACCGCCGAGAAGGTCGGGCGCGCCTTCACCGCGCGCTATCCCGGCGTGAAGGTCTCGGTGATCCGCACCACGGGCCAGGTTGCCTTTGAACGTCTCTCGCAGGACCTGAAGAACAGCGCCCCGCAATGCGACGTGTTCAGCACGACCGATGTGGGCCACATCCCGGCCCTGCGGAAGCGCAATGCCCTTGCGGAATTCACCCCGCCCGAGGCCGCCCATATCAGCCCCGCCTTCAAGGGCCTGGAAGACCCCGGCTTCGCCTATCCCACGACCTCCACCCTGATGCTGATCATCGTGAACTCGGCGAAGGTGAAGCCCGAGGAGGCGCCGAAATCCTGGTCCGACCTACTCGATCCGAAATGGAAGGGCCGCGTGGCTTTCGGCCATCCCGGGTTCAGCGGCTATGTCGGCGTCTGGACCGTGCAGATGCGCAAGATGTTCGGCTGGCAGTGGTTTGAGAAACTGGCCGCCAACAAGCCCCGCATCGGCCGCTCGGGCAATGATCCGATCTCGCTGCTGAACGCGGGTGAGTGCGTGGTCGGGCTTGGCCCCTTGTCGACCAGCCTGCTGTCGGCCGCCAAGGGCAACCCGATCCAGATCGTCTACCCGACCGATGGCTCGGTTCTGTGCGTCGGCCCCTCCGCCGTGATGGCCACCGCCCCCCGGCCCAACGCCGCGCGCCTGTTCGCGAACTGGCTGCTGAGCGAGGATTTCGCCCGCCTGTCCATTGACCAGAAGATCGATCCCGCCCGCGGCGGCATGCCGCCGATCGAGGGCGCCAAGCCGCTGAGCGAGGTCAAGCTGCTGCGCGTCGGCACCGATGAACTGGTCAAGGCCGTGCCCGAGGTGATCGAACAATGGCGCGAGACGTTCTCGTGATCCTGGTCGCCGCTCGCCGTTTCCCCCTCACCCCAACCCGGCGCCCCGCATGAGCCAGACCACCGTCAACACATCCAGCCTGCGCGTCCGGTCGTTCGATCCGCTGATACTTCTGTGGGTCGCGCTCGCGATGGCGCTGATCTTCCTGGTCGTCAATCCGCTGTTCCGCCTGGTGCAGTCCAGCCTGGAGGAGGTCGATACCGGCGCCTTCACGCTGATGAACTACTACACGGCGTTTTCGCGACCCCGCTACATCACCGCGCTGTGGAACTCCCTGCGATTGGGGGCGATGGTCACGGTGCTGTGCCTGATCTTCGCGGTGCCGATGGCCTGGGCGATTTCCCGCACCAACATGCCGGGGAAGAACTTCATCCGGCTGCTGATGCTGGGGGCCTTCATCACCCCGCCCTATCTGGGCGCGATCGGCTGGATTCTGCTGGCGGGGCCGAACTCCGGCTGGATCAACCGCTTCTACATGGCCCTGACCGGCGCGCCCGAGGGCATCTTCGACATCTATACCTTCAGTGGCCTCGCCTTCGTCATCGCCATCTACTCCTTCCCCTTCATCTTCATCTTCACGGCCGCGGCGCTTGACGTGGTGTCCTCGGAAATGGAGGACGCGGCCAACATCCTGGGCGCCGGCACGATCCGCACGACGCTGAAGATCACCCTGCCCATGGTGCTGCCGGCGATCATGGCCGGCGCCATCGTCACCTTCCTGGAGGCGATCGCCCTGTTCGGCACCCCGGCGCTGATCGCGATCCCGGCCAGATTCAACGTCGTCACGACCCAGCTATTGCAATTCTTCAGCCAGCCCATTCGGGCCGAGGTCGCGGCCGCCTACGCCGTGCCGCTGCTGCTGGTCACGATCGCCCTCTTCGGCGTGCAGAAAATGATCACCCGCCGGCGCGGCTTCGTCGCCCTGACCGGAAAGGGCGGAGAGCGACGGATCATCGACCTCGGGCGTGGCCGCTGGATCATGTTCGCCTATTCGATGTTCATCATGACCCTGGCGGTGATCCTGCCTTACATAGTGCTGGCGCAGGCGGCGCTGGCCAAAGGTTGGGGCCGCGGCTTTTCGTGGGACAACCTGACGCTCAAGAACTTCGAGTATCTGCTGTTCCAGCACGAAACCGCGGCGCAGTCGGTGATCAACAGCTTCACCTATGCCGCGGCGGCGGCCTTCATCGCGATCACGCTGGGCCTGGCCATCGCCTATATCGTCAGCCGCAAGCTGCTGCCCTGGGTCGATGTGCTGAGCTTCCTGGCCATGGCGCCCTTCGTGGTGCCGGGCATCGTGCTGGCCATCGCCTTCTACGCGGCCTACGCCCCGCCGCCGCTCGCGCTGTACGGCACGGCCACGATCCTGATCCTGGCCTTCGCCACAAGGTTCCTGCCGATCGGCTATGCCAACGCCGACGCGGCCATCCGAAGTATCAATCCGGAAATGGAGGAAGCCGTCCGCATCCTGGGCGGCGGGCGGCTGATGGCCATCCGAAAGGTCATGGCGCCGCTGATGAAGCGCAGCCTGATCGGCGCCTGGCTGCTGATCTTCATCCCGGCGACTCGGGAACTATCCAGCGCGATGTTCCTGTACGGCCCCAACACCCGCACCATGTCCGTCATGCTGATGGACATGAGCGAGGAGGGGAATTTCGAACACCTTGCCGCCCTCGGCTTCCTGCTGCTGGCTGCGACCCTGGTCATCGTCGCGGGGGCCACGGCTTTCCTTGGGCGCGACTTCATGATGCGGCGTGAGAAGAAATGAGCAAACTGTCCCTGATCGGCCTGACCAAGGCTTTCGGCAGCACGAAGGCTGTCGATGACGTCAGCCTGACCCTCCGCGAAGGTGAATTCGTCTCCCTGCTCGGCCCCTCCGGCTGCGGCAAGACCACCACGCTGCGGATGATCGCCGGCTTCATCAAGCCGACCAGCGGCACCATCGAGATGGAGGGGCAGGTCATGTCCTCCCCCGCCATGATGGTCCCGCCGGAACGCCGCGGCATGTCGATGATCTTCCAGAGCTACGCGATCTGGCCGAACATGACCGTCGGCCAGAACGTGGCCTTCGGCCTGAAGCTCCGGAAACTGCCATCGTCCGAGGTCGAGCAGCGGGTGAACCGTATTCTTGAGGTCGTGCAGATGCGCCACCTCAAGGAACGCTATCCATCCGAACTGTCCGGCGGCCAGCAGCAGCGGGTCGCGCTCGCCCGTGCCATCGTTATCGAGCCGCAGGTCCTCCTGCTGGATGAACCGCTGTCCAACCTCGACGCCAACCTGCGCGAGGAAATGCGGAGCGAAATCCGGCGCCTGCACGACGCGTTCCGCATCACCACCGTCTACGTCACCCATGACCAGGCCGAGGCGATGGTCACGTCCGACCGGATCGTGGTCATGAACAGCGGCAAGATCGATCAGGTTGACGATCCCGTCACCTTATATAGTGCGCCGAAGACCCGGTTCGTGGCCGGCTTCATCGGTCGGACCAACTTCCTGGATGGGCGGGTGGACGGTGACCAGATCGTGTTTCCGGGCTTCACGGTGCCCAAGGCCCTCGCGCCCGACGCTGCCGAACTGACCGGTCCCGTCAGCTTCTCGGTCCGGCCGCAGTCGATCGCGGTCCATGCCGCGGCCCCCGACGCCGGCCATCTTTGGCGGATTCAGGGTGAAATCGTTGAACGGGCCTATCTGGGCGAATACTGGGAATATGTCATAAGGCCGGACGGCGCGGAGCAGCGCTTACGCGTCAGCACCGCGCCGAACGTCGTGCACGGGGTGGGCGACCGGGTGTGGCTGGAGATCGATCCGGCCCGTATCGCCCGAGTCCCGCCGCCGGCCGCGGCCTGATGGCAACAGTATGAGGACAGATTGATGGCTGACGTCGTGACGCTTCCCCTGAAGACCGAGAACATGATCGCCGAGGTAGACGGATCGATCGGTTGGATGACCTTCAACAAGCCCTCGCGCCGCAACGCCGTCTCGCTCGACATGTGGGAAGCGATGGTCGACATCATCGACCAGTTCGAGGCGGACCCGCGGGTGCGCGTCATCGTCCTGCGTGGCGCCGGCGACGTGGCCTTTGTCTCGGGCGCCGACATCTCCCAGTTCGAGAAGACCCGCTCATCCCGGGAGGTCAACGACCACTACGACCAGACCCTGGATCGCGCGACCGAGCGACTCGCGGCCTGCACCAAGCCCACGATCGCGATGATCCGCGGCTGGTGCATCGGCGGCGGCATGGCGATCGCGGTCTGCTGCGACATGCGGATCGCCTCCGAGGGCTCGAAATTCGGGGTTCCGGCGGCGCGACTCGGCCTGGGCTATGGCGCGCTGGGCGTCCGCCACCTGATGGAGCTCGTCGGTCCCTCCTTCACAAAGGAAATCTTCCTCACCGCTCGGCATTTCAGCGCCGATGAGGGCCGGATGATGGGACTGCTGAACCGGGTGCTGCCGGACGCGGAGTTGGAAGCCTATACGCGGCAGTACTGCGCGACGATCGGGGAAAACGCGCCGATGACCATGCGCACCCTGAAGCGGACCGTGTCTGAACTGCTGCTGGGGGACAAGGGCGACCTGGCTTTGTGCGCTGACATGGTCCAGGCCTGCTTCGACAGCCAGGACTTCATTGAGGGGCGGCGGGCGTTCATGGAAAAGCGCCGGCCCGTGTTCAAGGACGCGTGACTCCAGCGGGGGCCTTCGGGCCCCTTCTTTCCCCCTCGGATTCGCCGGTTCATCGCCATTTCTATGTTGCACCGCAGCGTATTAATGGAGACTTTCCCCTGTATAGAACATGAGACGGTTGGAAGCGGTCGGCCATGGGTGCGATTCTGGATGTAGAGTGCGCGGTACCGGCACGATGCCAACGGCATTTGACTTGCACATTTTCATCCTATTCCTGTATTGTGACCCGATGTTTCAGAGTCTGACTCGAATCGGCTCCATGAAGCCAATCCATTGATTTCCAACCACCTTCATGCACCTTGCACCCGATTAAGCTACGGCGAGACGTCGTGACATCAACTTGACACTCGCGA
>CAMCDA010000058.1 GCA_945873195.1 Asaia bogorensis | reverse complement strand
ACCGCGGCCCCACCCGCCGCCAGCAGAGGTTCAGGCCGGGGCAGGAAAACGGCACTTCAGCCGAACAGGAAAACATTGCGATGGCGGAAGGCAGGGCGGACAACTCACCCGCTTCAAACGGCGGACATCTTTACGCGTCACCGACAGAGCGCGGGGGGCTTGCCCTCTCTTGCCGCAGCGCAGCATGATCCATTCCGCAACCAAAAGCGGGGTCACCATGGATCAGCAATATCTTGCGGCACTGGCGCGTTCGGCGGGGCTGGAAAAGGCGCTCGCGGAGTTTCCCGATGACGTTGCCGCCGCCGCGGCGCAGGCGCTGGAGACATCCGGCGCGGTGCAATTTCCGACCGATCCGGCCGTCGAGCCGTGGCCGCCCATGCAAGCGGGGATCGGCCTATGAGCGAACTGCATTGGATGACCGCCGTCGAGGCGTCTCGTGCCTTCGCGGCGAAGACGCTTTCCCCGGTCGAGTACCTGTCCGCGCTGCTGAAGCGCATCGACGCGCTGGACCCTAAGCTGCATGCGTTCATCCGCCTGGATGCGGACGCGGCGATGGCGGCGGCCAAGGCGGCGGAGGCGGAGATCGTCGCCGGCCGCATCCGCGGGCCTCTGCATGGCGTGCCGGTGGGCGTGAAGGACATCATCGATGTCGCCGGCCTGCCGACCACCGGACATTCCAAGATCCTGGTCGACAACATCGCGAAGACCGATGCGGTCGTGATCCAGAAGCTGCGCCAGGCCGGCGCGATCATGATCGGCAAGCTTTCGACTCATGAATTCGCGATCGGGGGGCCGAGCCATGATCTGCCGTTCCCGGCGGCGCGGAATCCGTGGAATCCGGATCATCATCCGGGGGGGTCTTCGTCAGGCTCAGGGTCGGGCGTCGCGGCTGGGCTGTTTCCGATGGCGTTGGGCACGGATACCGGCGGATCGGTCCGCAATCCGGCCAGCGCCTGCGGGATTGTCGGCTTGAAGCCGACCTATGGGCTGGTGTCGCGGCGCGGGGTCTTCCCGCTGTCCTACACCTTGGATCACGTCGGGCCGCTGACGCGCACGGTGGCGGACAATGCCCTGATGCTCGACACCATCGCCGGGTATGACCCGGAGGACCCGGGCAGCGCCGCCACCCAGTCCCGCTATTTCGGCCGCCTGCTGGGCCGGGGCGTGCGGGATTTGCGGATCGGGTTCGTCCGTCATTTCCACGAAACCGACATGCCGGCGCACCCCGAGGTCACGGCCGCGCTCGAAGATGTCGCGCGCGTGCTGCAGGCGGAGGGGGCGGAAGTCCATTCCGTAACGCTGCCCTCGCTGAACGAGTTCTCCGGCATCAACCGGGTAATCCTGGGCAGTGAGGCCTGGTCGATCCATGCGCCCTGGCTGCGGACCCGTCCCGGCGACTACGGCAAGCTGGCGCGTCGTCGCCTGATGCCCGGGGCCTTCCTCAACGCGGGGGATTATGTGAGTTCCCAGCGGCGGCGCTTGCAGTTGATCGCGGCGGTCGAGGACGTGATGCGGGACTACGACGTCCTGATGTGCGCGAGTTCGATGGACCCGGCTAGCAACATCCATGACGACGTGGAGACAAATCGCACCTATCCGCGGCAGGCGCGCACGCCGTTCAACACCACCGGCCATCCGGCGATCGCGATGATGTCGGGCCTGGCGTCAACCGGGCTGCCGACATCGGTGCAGTTCGTGGGCCGCAATTTCGACGAAGCCACGGTGTTCCGCGTGGCGGCGGCGTATGAGCGGGCGACCAACTGGGCCAGCCGCAAGCCGCCGATCGGGTAGGTATCGGGACCACCGGCGGGGGATGCCTCGCCGGTGGTCGTTCGGCTTATCGGGGCAGCGCCCGCAGCCGGTCCGGGACGGCGGCGATCGCCTCCAACCCGACATTGGCGAAGGCCAGCCGCAGATGGCGGTCCTGGCCGGGGCCGAAGAACGGACCCACCAGGGACAGAAGGCCGCATTCGGTGGCCAGGATTTCCCCCACCGCCATCGCGTCGCGCTCCCCTTCCGGGATGCGGATATAGGCGAAATAGGTTCCCAGCGCGTCGATATGCCAGTCCTGCAACTGGCCGACGCCCTCCCGGAACACACGAGCGCGTTCGGCGATGATGGCGCGGTTGCCGGCCTTCCATTCGTGCAGATTGTCGACCGCCCAGGTCAGGCCCGGCAGCGGCCCGCGCGGCGGGCAGATCTGCATCGTGTCGAGGACCTTGTTCAGCTCCACCCGCACCCGAGGCCCGCAGACCATGGCGCCAACCCGATGGCCGGCGACACAATAGGCCTTGGAGAACGAATACAGATGCACCAGCCCGTCCCGCCATTCCGGGTCCTTGAACAAGGGATGCGGCGGCAGGGCGGATTCGGGCAGGAAGTCGCGGTAGGACTCATCGACGATCAGCCACAGGCCGCGTGACCGGCACAGGGCGGCGAAGCGGGCGATCACGTCTGGCGGATAGATCGCGCCGGTCGGGTTGTTCGGGCTGATCAGCACGATCGCGCGGGTCCGGGGGGTGATCAGCGCGGCGGCCCGGTCGGGGTCGGGCACAAAGGCGTCCTCGGCGCGGCAGGGCAGCGGCAGCGCCTCCAGCCCCTGCATGCTCAGCGCCATGGCGTTGTTGAAATACCAAGGCACCGGCAGCATGACCTGGTCGCCCACGCCGCACAGTACGGTCATCGCCATGGTGAAGGCCAAGTTGGCGCCGGCCGTGATCGCCACGTCCCCGGCGCCCACATCGCCGCCATAGATCCGGTTCATGTCGGCGGCCAGGACCTCCCGCAGCGACTCATCGCCATCGATGGTGCCGTAACGGGCCTGGACGGGGGATGCCGCGCCCTCGGCCAGCCGGGACGCGAGGTCCGGATGCGTCGGATAGCCCGGCACGGCCTGCGTCAAATCGATGACCGGTCCGGCTCGGCCGTCGTAGCGGTTGGCCCAGGCCTTCGCCGTCGGGATCGGGGCGGCGAAGGTATTGCGGATGCGAGGGGAGAGCGGAGGGGCGTTCATCCACCCAGTGTGCGGCTATATCGCGCGATCGGGAAGACCCGACCCCGCGTTATCCCGCCTTCCTGACCGGCGGCAGCTTCCAGCTTCCGGTCAGGATCGAGGGATCCTTCGCCTTCGGCCAGTACAGCCGCATCATCAACTGGAACTTCCCTTTCGGCGCGGGCAGCCAGTTGGCTTCCTTGTCCTTACCGGGGGATTCGTTCTGGATGTAAAGGTCGATCGAGCCATCCGGATTGGCCTTCAGCTTCTCCCGCGCGCTGACCGAGTAGCGGTTGATCGGGTTGGCCACGAAGAAGAAATTCTCGTCATACATCGTCAGCGACCAGAACCCGTCGACCGGCGGCGTCTGGCCCTGCTTGAAGGTCATGACGTATTTTTCGCTGCCCATGTAGTCCCGCCCGATCATCCCGCCGGCGTATTTCAGCGAGGTCGGATAGACCGCGTCCTGCGGCAGGTTGGCGCCCAGGCCGATGGCGGTGACCAGCGCGCGCTGGATGTAGTTCGTGCCGTAGATGCCGGTCTTGAGCGTGAAGCCCCAGCCGTTGACCTCCTTCACGTCGCCACCGCTGAGCTTGAAGTGCAGCATGATCCGATCGAAGGCGATCTGCGGCACGCGCTTGGCGAAATCCGGGTTGAACTTGCTTTTGTCGAAGGACTTGCCGGGCACGATGCCGATGGCCGCCATCTTCGCCACCATCGGCGCATCGGCGGCGGTGGGCGGGTTGGTCTTCATCAGTTCGCACAGCAGGGTGAAGTACTCGACCGCGTCCATGCGGTTCACCTGGTCGCGGACCGGGGTCTTCATGTCGATCGACGGATCGACGGTGCCCGGCGGCGGCGTGTAGTCCTTTCCGTAGGCGCTGAGCGGATAGATCTTCACCTGATCCTGAAGGGCATGGACCGCCTTGTAGTCCTCGGGCGTGCCGGTGCAGTAGATGCGCCCCAGCAGCCAGACAATGCTTGTGGCCGACTTGTACTCCTTGACGCCGGCCGGCAGCGTGCCTTTCCAGCCGGGGCCCGTGATCGCATAGGTCTGCGGGCCGGTGCCGGTCGTGCGCTTGCCGGGCGCCTGGAAGACGGTCGTCCAGCCATCCAGCATCGGGAACAGGGCATAGCGGCCCTTCATGTCCGGCAGGCTGACGATCCACGGCTCCTTCCCGACATCCATGAAGGTCGTCGTGTAGAGCGTATCCGCGTTCGGCGCGGTAACGTCGCGGAAGGTGGCGTCCGGATACTGCCGCAGCTTGATCAATTGCCCCATCGGCCCGCGGGTGCCCGCCGGAACTGCGACGTTGGTGATCACGCGGCGCGTCATCTCCATCGTGACCAGCGCATAACCGAAGGTGTAGGCCTCGATCGCGAGGGCGAAGTGATCCAGGCCTTCCATGAAATCGACCTTGAGCCCGTCATTTGCGCCCGCGGTCCGGCCGAGGGCTGCGGTACCGGCGAGTGCAAGGGCGGCGGTGGAAGCGGAACGGCGGGAAAGGGACATGCGCAGTACTCCCACGAACATATTCTCATCGTAGCAAAATCGGGAAAACGCGACAATTGGCGGGAAACCTTGCCTCTGATGCGGGTCGGCGCTACTCCCGCGCCGTCAAGGAGATCGCCCGCATGCGCGTCAAGGATGTGAAGAAAGTCGTGCTCGCCTATTCCGGCGGGCTGGATACCAGCGTGATCCTGCGTTGGCTCCAGACCACCTACAGCTGCGAGGTCGTGACCTTCACCGCCGACCTGGGCCAGGGGGAGGAACTCGAACCCGCCCGCAAGAAGGCCGAGATGTTCGGCATCAAGGATATCTTCATCGAAGATCTGCGGGAAACCTTCGTGAAGGACTTCGTCTTTCCGATGTTCCGCGCGAACACCTTGTATGAGGGGCAGTATCTGCTGGGCACCTCCATCGCCCGCCCGCTGATCGCACAGCGCCAGATCGAGATCGCGGAAATGGTCGGCGCCGACGCCGTGGCCCATGGCGCCACCGGCAAGGGCAACGACCAAGTGCGGTTCGAGCTGTCCTATTACTCCCTGAAGCCCGACATCAAGATCATCGCCCCGTGGCGCGAATGGGACCTGACCAGCCGCACCCGCCTGATCGAGTTCGCCGAACACCATCAAATTCCCATCGCCAAGGACAAGCGCGGCGACGCGCCGTTCAGCGTCGATGCCAACCTGCTGCATTCGTCGTCGGAGGGGAAAATCCTCGAAGACCCGGCGGTGGAGGCCGATGAGGCCGTCTATCAGCGCACCATCCGGCCCGAGGACGCGCCCGACAAGGCCACCATCATCGCGATGGATTTCGAGAACGGCGACCCGGTGGCAATCGACGGCGTGCGGATGTCGCCGGCCACGCTGCTGACGCGGTTGAACGAACTGGGCAAGGCCAACGGTATCGGCCGGCTCGACCTGGTGGAAAACCGCTTTGTCGGCATGAAGTCGCGCGGCATCTACGAAACCCCGGGCGGGACGATCCTGCTGCTGGCCCATCGCTCAATGGAAAGCATCACGCTGGACCGGGAGGCTGGGCACCTCAAGGACAGCATCATGCCCCGCTATGCGGAGTTGATCTACAACGGCTTCTGGTTCAGCCCGGAGCGGCGGATGCTCCAGGCCCTGATCGACGAAAGCCAGCGTTCGGTCACCGGTCGGGTGCGGATCAAGCTGTACAAGGGCAACGTTACCTGCGTCGGCCGCGAGTCCCCGCACAGCCTGTACGATACTCGGGTCGTGACGTTCGAGGATGACCAGGGCGCCTATGACCAGGTGGATGCCCAGGGCTTCATCAAGCTGAACGCTCTCCGCCTGCGCCTGGGCGCGATGGTCGGCCGTCGCGGCGGCGCCCTTTAGACCCTCCGCCGGCGCGCTCCTCCGGGAGAGCGCCGGCGCTTCGTGAAATCCCCGATGCTTTCCGCCCGATGGAGCGCGCTGTCCCCCACCTTGCGGGGGATGGTGTGGATGGTTGCGTCGGGCATGGTGTTCTCGGTCCTGAACACCGTGCTGCGCGTCGTCGCCCTGCAGATGAACCCGGCGCAGGTGCAGTTCATGCGCTACTTCTGCGGCGTGCTGATCATGCTGCCCTTCGTGATCCGGCGCGGCCCCATGGCCTACCGGCCCAACGGGCTGAAGGCGCAGATGTGGCGGGGGCTGATCCACACCACCGGCATGCTGCTGTGGTACATGGCCCTGCCGCATCTGACCCTGGCCGACATCACCGCCATCGGCTTCACCACGCCGATCTTCATCATGATCGGCGCCGTGATCGTCTTCCGGGAGCGGATGTACTGGGAGCGCTGGGCCTCGGCCCTGATCGGCTTCGCCGGCGTGCTGATCGTGGTCGGCCCGCGGATGCAGTCGACCGGCGGATACTATGACCTGCTGATGCTGGCCTCGGCACCTTTGTTCGCCGCGTCGGCGCTGATCACCAAGGCGCTGACCAAGCGGGACAGCATGGATGTGATCATCCTGTGGCAGTGCATCACGATCAGCCTGTTCTCCCTGCCGCCGGCGATGCTGGACTGGACCTGGTTCGGGCCGATGCACTGGGTGATGTTCCTGGGCATCGCGGTGCTGGGGAACCTCGCGCATTACTGCACGGCCCAGGGGTTGAAGGCGGCGGATGCCACGGCGGGACAGACGGTGAAGTTCCTGGATCTGATCTGGATGACCGCGCTGGGGTTCCTGGTTTTCGCCGACCTGCCGACGATCACGACCCTGATCGGCGGCCTCGTCATCTTCGGCGCCACCACCTGGGTTGCCCGCCGGGAGGCTCGGCGGCGCGCGGCGTAGCATTGACGCTACGCTTTGCCGTCCCGCCCGATCACGCCGGTCCTGCCTGACCGCACCTGTTCGAGCACCCGCGCGATCAGGGTCTTCGCGAGGGCGGACGGCAGGAACCCATAGGCAATGCCCCGATCGCGGTCCCGAGGATCCACCAGTCGGAGGTCCAGCCCGGGCCAGGTGAAGACATTGACCTCGCTCGTCACGATCCATGAGCGTTCATGATCCAGGCCCAGGCGCGCCTTTACCGCGGCGGGGACCTCAATGGCATCGGTCGTGTCCCGAGGCGGCGTATGGGTGATCGCGGCCACCACAACCCGCGTGGCATCGCCGTCGCGGGTCGTCGCAAGGACCACAGCGCAGGGACGATCCTTCGTCCCTTCCTCCCGACCGCGCTCATGCTCGGATCGCCAAAGATAGGCATACCGAATGACCAACCCTGGCCGAGGCTCCGGCAGCGGCACTGCCTATCGGGAGCCCATTTCATGATCGTGTTCGGCGGTGTGTGCCGGGGGTTCCGCCACCTCCAGCGCCCGGACCAGATCATCCGGGAGTTCCCAGGCGTGCAGCGCCTGGCGGGTGTCGAGCGCCTTCAGGCGTTTGTATTCATCGGCTGACAGGACCACGAGGCTCTCACGCCCGTGATGCGTGACCGACACGGGCGCGCGCAACGCCAGTTCGCGGTACCGGCCAAACTGCTTCTGCAACTCCGCCGAGGTGATCGTGACCATGGGGGAACCTCCGATATACGGATTATCCGGATAATCCGTGTAATGCGCAATTCTAGACTACCGTTCCGCGCGCTCCATCAACCCCCGGATCACCGCCACCACATCCGGCCCCGCCCAGTCCGCCGCCCCCTCCAGCCGAGCGACGTCGCGGCCTTGGCGGTCGATGATGACGGTGGTTGGAAGGCCGCGCACGCCCCAGGCCCGCGCCATCGCCCCCTTCGGGTCCAGCAGCACCGGCAGGGTGGTCAGGCCCTTGTCCGCATACCATTTGGATACCACCGCCGCCCCGCCTCGATCGGAGGACAGCGGCAGCACGGCGATATCGTGCGGCGCCAGAGCCAGCGACAGGGCGGCCAATGCCGGCATTTCCGCCACGCAGGGCGCGCACCAGGTGGCCCAGAAATTGATCACCATCCCGCGCCCCAGGAACGCCGGCAGCCCCCGCGACACACCCTCCGCATCCACGAACGAAGCCTCGGGCGGGGCCACCGGCGGGTCGGTCCGCTTCAGTTTCTCCGTAATCCCCGCCAGTGCCGCCGAAGCCCCTTTGCCGCCGGCCAGCGTCGCCGCTAGGGTGCCGCCGGCCGCCGCGACCAGCTTCCGCCGCCCTAACATGATCACGAGAGTGCCCCAGTGACCGATACGCCGGATCCAAAGCCTGAGCTGCGCAACGAACCCGCCAACATGCAATGGGGTGGCCGCTTCGCCGCCGGCCCGTCCGCCATCATGCAGGAGATCAATGCCTCCATCGGCTTCGATCGGAAGATGTGGCGGCAGGACATCCGTGGCTCCCTGGCCCATGCGGCCATGTTGGCGAAGATCGGTCTCATCAGCGGGGAAGATGAGGACGCGATCCAACGCGGTCTAGAGGCGATCGCCGCCGAAATCGAAGCCGGGCGCTTCCCCTTCGACGAAGCGCTCGAAGACATCCACATGAACATCGAGGCCCGTCTGACCGAGCGGATCGGAGAGGCCGGCAAGCGCCTGCACACCGCCCGCAGCCGCAACGACCAGGTCGCGACCGACTTTCGCCTGTGGGTGCGGGACGCGATCGACGGCCTGACCGCGCAGTTGACGGACGTGATGCGCGCCTTGGCCGAACGCGCGGCCACGTTTGCCGCCGATCCGATGCCCGGCTTCACCCATCTGCAGACCGCGCAGCCTGTCACCCTGGGCCATCATCTGCTGGCCTATGTGGAGATGCTGGACCGTGACCGCGGCCGGCTGGCCGATTGCCGCAAGCGGCTGAACGTCTCGCCCCTGGGATCGGCCGCGCTGGCCGGCACGTCCTTTCCGATCGACCGCCATGCCACCGCCGCCGCCTTGGGCTTCGACCGGCCGTCATCGAACTCCCTGGATGCCGTGTCGGACCGGGACTTTGCGCTGGAGTTCCTGTCGGCCGCCGCGATCTCGGCCATGCATCTGTCCCGCTTCGCCGAGGAAATCATCATCTGGTGCAGCGCGCCCTACCGCTTCATCCGCCTGAGTGACGCCTTCACCACCGGCAGTTCGATCATGCCGCAGAAGCGAAACCCGGACGCGGCCGAACTCGTGCGGGCCAAGACCGGCCGGATCAACGGATCGCTGGTCGGGCTGCTGACGGTGATGAAGGGCCTCCCGCTCGCCTATGCCAAGGATATGCAGGAGGACAAGGAACCGGTGTTCGACGCGGCCGAGGCCTGGACCCTGTCCCTCGCCGCCACCGCCGGCATGGTCCGCGACATGACCCCGGTCATCGCTCGGCTGCGGGAATTCGCCGGTTCCGGCTTTTCCACCGCGACCGACCTGGCGGATTGGCTGGTGCGGGTGCTGCGGGTGCCATTCCGCGTTGCCCACCATGTGACCGGCCGGCTGGTCGCTATGGCCGAGGCCAAGGGCGTCGACCTGTCCGACCTGTCCCTGGCGGAGATGCAATCGGTCGAACCGGGCATCACGATGGACATCTTCTCGGTGCTGACGGTCGAGGCCTCGGTCGCGTCCCGCACCAGCCATGGCGGCACGGCGCCGGCCAATGTGGCGCGGGAAGCAGCGCGCTGGCTGGAGCAACTGCCATGAAGGTTCTGCTGGCACTGGCGATGCTGGTCGGGCTGGCGGCCTGTGGGGTGAAGGGGGCACCGATGCCACCCGGCCCACCGGACAAGGTTACCTATCCCAAGGTCTATCCGACCAGGTAACGCGGCCCTACTTCGCCGGAGTCGCGACGGCGGGCGACCCGTGTTCGGCCGGCCGCGGATGGCCCGCCATCGCCGACAGTTCGTCCAGCACGAAGGCCCGGATATCCAGGTTTCCCGTCGTGACATCAATGGCCAGGATGGTATGGGCCAGCGACGCGTAGTGCTGGTCGAACCGCGCCGCGATCTGTGCCGCCGCCATCTGCTTCGCGGCGCCAAGGGCGTGCCCCGGGCCGCCAGCATCTTCGAAAGATAAAAATGCGGCTCGATCTCGGAGGTGTCCCGGGTCAAGGCTTCAACGAAGAGCGCCTCCGCGCGTGCTTCATCCCCGTGCTGCCAGGCAATCAGCGCCTCAAGCACCTGAAGCCGCCCATGCAGAGTTTGCCGCAAGTGGCTGCTGAAGAGATCGGATCCCTTGTTGAACGCATGTGCCGCCTCGGCAGCTTTGCGTTCGGTCAAAGCCAGAAACGCCTTGTTCATCCAAACCAGGGCATAGGAGGACATGCTGGCAGCGGGGGTCGTAAGCGCCAACTCAAAATGCCGCCGAGCGACGGCGGAATCACGGCGCTCGATTGCGAGCACGGCCAGCAGGTTATGCAGCAGGACGATTTCGGTGGCGCCCTGGACCGTGGCATCCCAGGGCTGGCTCAGGCCCCGCGTGGCGGTTTCCCTTGCCGTGGCTATCGCGTCCTTCTGGCCGGTCAGCACGCCGGCGAGATCGCTCAACGCCACCCGATACGGCGCGATGGTGATCATCGTTTCCCGCGCCGCCCGCCTGACCAGCGCGCGTGCATCGCCGTCCGGCTGTTGCAGTTCCAGGCTTGTCGGGGCATCGGGCGGATTGGAAACCACAACCAACATCGACAAACCCTTGTCGTGCCCATCGGAGAGGATCGCGCCGCTGACGCTGACCACATCATTGCGAAGCTGCGTCTGCACCGCAAAGACCAGATCCTGCAGCTGGATCGGCCTGGCCAATGCCATGGCGATGCTGGGCGCGGAGCTGGTTGTCACATTGGGGGTTGGCAGAATCGAGGGAAGCCGCGTGTACCAGGCGACCTCGGCCGCGAAGACCCGTTCGGCGGTCGGCCTGTCGAAGCCCGTCGTCTCCAGCGCCTTCGGCACGGCGATCGACGCAAAGAGCGAGTCACCAAAGACCGCGGCGTTACCCACCACGACGCTGAGAAACAGGCCCGCCACGGTGAGCAGAGTTGTCAGGTCCACGACTGTTACCCCCAGGATCGCGTCTGGGTTGTAGCATACCACAAGGCCACCCTTCTCGATACGACACGATCATCTCCCTTGTTGCCAGCCCCACGCCGCTCGGCCCAGAATCAGCCCATGCGTGTCATCCTGACCACCAACAATCCCGTCCGCCTGTCCTTCATCGTGGCCCTACTGGCCGATGCCGGTATCGAGACCGTCGTGCTCGATACCCATGCGTCCGTCGTCGAAGGCAGCATCGGGGCGATCCCGCGCCGGATCATGGTCGATGATGACGCCCACGCCCGCGCCACCGCGATCCTGCGACAGGCGGAGGAGTTGTGAACCGAAGCCTGGGGCATCTTCTGAACGGGCGCGTCCGGCACGACCAACCAACCCAGGGCTTTCGGAGCGGCATCGAGCCCGTGCTTCTGGCCGCTTCCATTCCCGCCCGCCCGGGTGAGCGTGTCCTGGAAGCCGGCAGCGGATCGGGCGCGGCCTTGCTATGCTTGGCCGAACGGGTCCCGGGGATCGAGGGCATCGGGCTGGAGCGGGAGCCGGCGCTGGCCGCCCTGGCGCGGGACAATGCCCAGGCCGATGGCCGGTCCGGCCTGTCCTTCGTGGCCGCGGACATCAGACGGCCCCCGGTTCGAGGACCGTTCGACCACGCCTTCGCCAATCCGCCCTATCATCTGGCGCCGGGAACGGCCTCCCCCATGCCCACGCGGGATCGCGCCAAGCGTGCCGATCCCACCGAACTGGCGCTCTGGGCCAAGGCCATGGCCGGCCTGCTGCGCCATCGCGGCACGCTCACGTTCATCCTGCCGGCCGCGCATCTGCCCGCCTGCCTGACCGCGATGACGGACGCCGGTTGTGGCATTGCCACCGTCGTTCCGCTTTGGCCGCGGGCGGGGCAAGCGGCCAAGCTGCTGATCGTACAAGCCGTTCAGGGAGGGAGAATGGCCATGACATTGCATGCGGGCCTGACGCTCCACCTGCCCGAGGGCGGGTTCACGCCAGCGGCGGACGCAATTCTGCGGCTAGGGCGCGGCCTGTTCGACGAATAGCGGCGTCAATCGTCCGCGTTGGGGTGGCGCAGGTGCCAAAGCCGCTCATGCGCGGCCACCAGGCTTTCCATATTGCGCCGCCGCGTGCCATCCGGGGTCAGCGGACGGCGCGTGAGCATCATCTCAAGGATGTGGAGCAACTGCTCCGCCACCTCAAAGTCACCCTGGTCACACGCGTGATGGAACGCGATGAGTATCTTGTCGGACAAGCGGCGGCTGTAGCGGGGTGCCCCGCTTGTAGTCACTTCCCGTCCGACCTCTTCGTCCGTATGGCTCACCGCTACCTCTGTCGTGGAGGTGAATCCTAATAGTCTGTTCATTCTGCTCGGCTCCGCATCGGAAACGCTCCCTGCGGTACCCCTTGCCATCACAGGCGTGGGTCCACACGCGTGATGCTTAGCGACAGAAGGTAAACACACCGTTCACAAAACACCCCCCGACCCCTTTTTATCGGCCCGAAGTGCGGGCCGGGTGGTAGGAGCCGGGCAGGTAGGCCCCGAGTCTATACACCGCCCAATCGTTTGGCCAACCCCAATGTTGGCGACCGGTTCAGACAGCGACCGGCTGGGCCTCGAAGATCGCGGGATCGGTCGGCGGGGCGTCAAACGCCTCATCCCAGGTCCCGGTGGTGGAGGCCTTGCTGTACTCCGTCGAGCGGTTTTCGAAGAAGTTGGCATGCTCAACGGCGTTCAGCATGTCATCCAGCCAGGGCAGCGGATTGCGGGCGATGTGGAAGATCTCGGTCAGGCCGAGTTCGACCAGGCGCCGGTCGGCGATATAGCGGATATAATCCTTCACCTCCCGCGCGGTCAGGCCCTGCACGGACCCGGCCTCAAACGCGAGGTCGATGAACGCGTCCTCGTGCTCCACGATGGTGGCGCACGTGATGTACAGGTCGCGGCGGAAATCGTCCGTCCAGATCTCGGGGTTTTCCTGCACGAAGGTGCGGAACAGCTTGATGATCGACTGGCAATGCAGCGACTCGTCGCGCACCGACCAGGAGATGATCTGCCCCATCCCCTTCATCTTCCCGAAGCGGGGGAAGTTCAGCAGGATCGCGAAAGACGCGAAAAGCTGCAAACCCTCGGTAAACGCTCCGAAGGCGGCCAGGGTCTTCGCGATGTCAGCCCGCGAATCGACGGAGAACCCCTGCATGTAGTCGTATTTGGCCTTCATCTCCTTGTACTTCATGAAGGCCTGATACTCGATCTCGGGCATGCCGATGGTGTCGAGCAGATGGCTGTAGGCGGCGATGTGGATCGTCTCGATGTTCGAGAACGCCGACAGCATCATCAGCACCTCGGTCGGCTTGAACACGCGTGCGTACATTTTCATGTAGCAGTTGTTCACCTCGACATCGGCCTGGGTGAAGAAGCGGAAGATCTGCGTCAGCAGGTTCCGCTCCCCGTCGCTCAGGTTGCGGTGCCAGTCCTTGACGTCGTCGGCCAGGGGCACTTCCTCGGGCAGCCAGTGGACACGCTGCTGCATGTGCCAAGCTTCGTAGGCCCAGGGGTAGCGGAACGGCTTGTAGACCGGGTTTTCGGTCAGCAGGTCGAAACGGACCGGATGTTCGTCGGCGGCGTGTCGCATACCGTCCATGCGGTGGGGCTCCGTTTCGAGGGGGGAATTTCGGACCGATTCACATCGTCCAACCCAGGTATTGTGGGCGGATGCCGTGAAAGACGCAAGCTGTGGTAACCACTCCTTAACCAATTTCCTTCGACAGCCGGTCAAACGCCCGCAGGCGCGCGATCAGGGCCGGCATTTCCCGCAGCGGTATCATGTTGGGGCCATCGCTCGGCGCTTGGTCCGGGTCCGGATGGGTTTCGATGAAGACGGCCGCGACCCCGACCGCGAGCGCGGCCCGTGCCAGCACCGGCGCAAACTCCCGCTGCCCGCCGGAAGATCCGCCCTGCCCGCCCGGTTGCTGCACGGAATGCGTGGCATCGAACACCACGGGATAGCCCGTGCTGGCCATGATCGGCAGGGACCGGAAGTCGGAGACCAGGGTGTTGTAGCCGAAGCTGGCCCCGCGTTCGCACAGAAGGATGTTGTTGTTGCCCGTGCTGGCGATCTTGGCCGCGACATGGGCCATGTCCCACGGCGCGAGGAACTGGCCCTTTTTCACGTTGATCGTCCGTCCGGTTTCCCCCGCGGCCAGCAGAAGGTCGGTCTGGCGGCACAGGAAGGCCGGGATTTGCAGCACATCCACCGCCTCGGCCACCGGGGCGCATTGGTCGGCGGCATGGACATCGGTCAGGACGGGAAGGCCGGTCGTCTCCCGCACCTCGGCCAGTATGGCGAGACCTTGTGCCATGCCGATCCCGCGGGCGGCGCCGACCGAGGTGCGGTTCGCCTTATCGAAGCTCGACTTATATATAATAGGTACTCCGGCGGCGTCGGACATGGCCCGCAAGGCCGCCGCCACTTCCAGCGCGTGGCCGCGCGATTCGATCTGGCAGGGGCCGGCGATCAGCACGAACGGCAGGTGATTGCCGATTTCGATGCCGCCCACGCGCACCACGCGATTCGTAGCCTGATTCATTCGCCCCGACCTCCTGTGTCGGACGAACAGTAGAGAATCAAAGACATAGGTTCAAATGCTTAACCCCCCGGCAATCTGTGAGACTATTTTGGGCGCTTTGCTCATGTGGGGGACAGCATTGGATTCCGATGGTCTATGAGCTGCGTCACAAGATTTCCAGAATGTTGACCCACAATTTTCAAGAATTAGGATGATGTTCCCCGTTGGGGCAGTTATCCACAGGGCGGTATCGACGAAATGATTCGACATTGGGTGTCTGGACCATCGCGTGGGTTGTCAGAACTGCAACCCTGCTGCTACCGCAACTCGTGTCTGGAACATCCGGGGGACTATCGAATGCGGGTACGGAGTCACAGCGCTTGGGTTTTAACCGTTGGGTCGGCGCTTCTGCTTGCGCTTCCAACCGCCGTCCAAGCCGCGCCTCCTGCACCGAACAAGTCCGTCTCCGTCAAGAAATCGCAGTCCACCAAGCCGGTTGCCTCCTCCCTGCGCGGCAAGCCCGTGACCTATAGCGCCCCCGCCAAGAACCAGGATGCCTATCGCACCACGACGGTGCGCGGCAAGCAGGTCGCGATGCGCGGCGCCAGCGGCCGTGTCGCCCGTGGTGGCGGCGGTATGTCCTGCGTCCCCTATGCCCGCGCCATGACCGGCATGAACGTGTCCGGCAATGCCTGGCAGTGGTGGGGCAACGCCGCTGGCAGCTATGCCCGGGGCCAGATGCCCGAGGCCGGCAGTGTGCTCGCGTTCCGCAACAATATGCGCATGCCGATGGGCCATGTCGCCGTCATCAGCCGGGTCGAAAACGCCCGCGTGGTGACCATCGATCACGCCAACTGGCCCGTGGGTGGCCGTCGTGGCTCCGTTTCCAGCGGCATCGCCGTGGTTGACGTGTCGGAGCGCAATGACTGGTCCGCCGTCCGCGTCGCGCTGGGCCGCGGTGAGGATTTCGGTTCGATCTACCCGACGCATGGCTTCATCTATAATCGCCCCGATGCCTCCGGCACGATCCGCGTGACCAACCGTCCGCCGGCGCCGATGCTGGCGCTGAACGCCCCGCCGCGCGACCTTCGTGGCGGCGCCGATCGCAACCGCGCCTACTACGCCGATCGGGCGTATGAGGAAGTGGCCGAGGCGCCGGCTGCCCGCGCGAGCTTCAGTGCGCCGGTGCAACCTTATGCCGTGACCCTTCCCAACGGATCGGCCTTCAACGGCGGGAACTGATCCCGGCCGGATTTCCGGTTCGACATCATCGGGACGGGGCCGAGCGGCCCTATCCCAGCGCTTGGTCCAATATCCTCCGTAGCGTCGTGGCGCCCTGCCATCCCGGCGGTGACACGTGTCCGCCATCGGATATCCGCCGGTGCTGCGCGTCCTCCCAATGCCGGCCATCGAAAAAGCGCGTCGGCTTCAGGCTTGGCCCGTCGATGCCGTCGAGGCACCGCGCGTTCACGGTGATTTTGTTGGGTTGGGAGCGCGGGACGTAGAACGCGTGCATCCCGCAATGCGCGCAGAACGGATGCTGCGCCACACCGGTTTCGAACGTGTAGACGGTCAGGGCGTCCTTGCCGGACAGCAGCGTGAAATCCGCCGGGAAGATCGGAAGGTGGAGAATCCCCTTCTTGGTGCAAACGCTGCAGCTGCATTGCGACAACAGGTCCAGATCCACCTGGGCGCGGAACCTGACCCGGCCGCAGTGGCAGCCGCCTTCGCGGGTTTCAAGCATTGTGCCGTTCCCTCCTGTTATTCCGGTGAGTGTCGCAAACGGCATGGCCGTCGTCCATCTTCATGCACTGACGAGGGGGCTCAGAAGAACCCGTGCAGGAACCAGCGCCGGTCCCCTGTGTCCGGGTCGGCGCCATCGCCGCGGCGGAACAGCCAGAAGCGGCGGCCTTCCTCGTCCTCCACCCGGAAATAGTCGCGGACCGAGCGCATTTCCCCGTCCCGCTTCCACCATTCCCCGGCGATCCGCTCGGGTCCGTCGGCATGGCGGACCCGGTGGCGCACGCGGCGCCAGGTGAAGGCGATGGGCGGGTGATCGGGCAGCAGGGCCATCGCCTCGATCGGCTGCGGCGGGTCGAGCAGCCGCACCGGGCGCGGCAGATCGGCGGGCCAGGTGGTCCGTGGCTTGGGTGACAGCGGCGGGACCCGTCGCGCCGACCGCTCGGGCACGTCGCTTTCCACCGCCTCCGCCCTATAGACGGACGCGGCCCCCAGGCGGTTGGCCAGCCGGTCCACCAGCGGGCCGAGGTCCTGATGGGCCGCGTCCCGTCCCGTGTTCGGCATCACGGCCTGCGCCTGGGCCAGGGGATCGGCCTGGAGGACGACCAGGCGCATCGCCTCCACCCCCAGGCCGGGATCGATCCGCTCCAGCCGCTCATCCAGCATCCGGGCGAGGTGGCGCGGGTCGCGGCTGGCGCGCGCGGTGCCGACACGCAGAATGGGGATGGCGCCGTCGACACGCTCGAACAGCAGGTCGAGCCGGCGCGCGCCCTGGCCCGCTTGTTCCAGCGCCTCGCAGACCTCCCGCGTCAGGCGGGCGATCACGACCGAGAGGGCATCGGCGGTCAGTATCGGCTCGGGGAAGGCGAGGCGGGCCTGGATGAGGTCGGGGGGCACGAGGGGGATGATCGGCTCGAACACCGCGCCATGGGCCTGGTCGAGCCGGGTGACGAGCAGCGGGCCGAAGCGGCGGACCAGCGGCGCGCGGGGGGCGGCGGTGAGGTCGCGGATCTGCTCGAACCCGAGGACGCGGAGGCTGTCGGTCAGGGCGCGGGGGAGACGGAGGGCGTCGAGCGGGAGGGAGGCCAGGGCGGTGGTTTGGGCGCCGGGGGGGATGATGATGGCGTCCATTGGGGGGACGGGGAGGTGCCGGGGGGGGACGAGGTGACGAGAGGGGACGGGCTGCCTGGAGGACGGGGTGATGACAACACGCCCCCTCCCCCCTTCCGGGGGAGGGTTGGGGTGGGGGGAGATACCCCCCAGTCCATGCCGCGGCTTACCCCCCTCCCCGGCCCTCCCCCTCAAGGGGGGAGGGGGCGTTGGGGCAACTTCCGCGGAGCGCGCTGGCGTACCCCACCGGGCCATGGCCCAAGCAGCCCCAGGGGTGTCCGCGATCGCGGCGCGGGCCACCAGGCCCTGTTCGGCCAGACGACCCAGCAGGTCGCGCAGCAGCCGAACCTCTCCCCCAAACAGATGCGCGGTGCCGGTCACGTCGATCCAGATCCCACTCGACCAGATCCCACCAGACCGCCCCCCCTCCACCACATCCGGAGCCGTCAGCGGCGCATACCGCAGGCACCACCCCGCCAGGCGGCGCAAAGCTGCCGCGTCTCCCGCCGGATCAGCGGGGCACACCACCAACCCCGGCACCATCGCCCGCGCCTGCGCCAGGGTCATGCCAGGGGACAACCCGCTCTCGGCCGCAACCACGTCAACCGCGGCCAGCACCAACCGATTACCATCCTGGATCGAGGTCACCAGCGGCCCGTCAGGCGAGCAGGCGTTGTGCTTCCGCAGCCGGTCGGTCGCGAATCTCGGCAACCAAAGCGAGACCACCCGTCGCATCCGTCCCCTCCACAATCCAGGCACCAGGCTCCCCGCCCCGGCAGCGCAGCAACTCCAGCCGCCACCGCGCCCGCCCCAACCCCGGAGTCGCCGGCGCGTGCGGCAACACCGGCGGCGAGGGCAAGGCCGTGACCCGCCAGCGCGTGACGGCGGCGGTCGGTTCAGCCAGCACGGGATCATCGAAGCCCTGGCTTCGGCGCAGGACGATGGCCAGGATGCCCGACTGCTCCGCCGCGAGTTGCAGCCGGCGGGATGCGACCAGGGTCAGGCGCCCCACCACCTCCCCCACCACCGAGACCAGGCCGCGATGGCGCAGCCCCTCCTCCATCGCGGCCAGCACGTCGCGCCCGGCCTCGGCGAAGATGATCCGGTCGGGGGACAGGCCGGCGGCGGCGAGGCCAGGGGCGAACAGATCCGCCTGCCGCAGCACCCACAGGACAGGCCCGTCCAGGCGCGCCAGCAGGCCGGCCATGAACAGGGTGGCGGCCGCCGCGTGCTCCGTATCCGGGCCGGCGCCCATCGCTTCGTGCAGCGCGCCGCGCGCCAGCCCGCCCGCCGGCAAGACCTGGTCGATGGCCGGGATGCCGATCCGCGCCACCGGTTCGGCATCATCGCCGCCCGCGCGCCCACGCTCGATCCGTGCGATCTTTTCCCGCAGGTCGTGGATCAGGCCGGTGCGTGTGGGAAGATGGGGGCTAGGGAACATAATAGGAACATTAACCTGCTCCGAACCCGGGAGTCGAGTCAGAAATGCCCCCACCCAGGGCAATCATGCTTGACCCCGGGGCGGCTCCTCCCGTCCTGGCCGGGCTTGACCCGGCCATCGCCAGGGACTCGGTTGATGGTTTTTTTGTGTGATTTCAAATAATTATGTGCTTGGCGATGGGCGGGTCAGGCCCGCCCAAGACGGAAAGCAGCCAAGTGCGATTGCCCTGCCCCCCACCCTCGACAGCCCGACCCGAACCGTCGATGATCCGCGAACGAAAAACGGGAGGGATCGAATGCGGATCGCCATCATCGGCCAGCAGGATTTCGGCAAGGCCGCGCTGGAAGCATTTCTCGCGCGCGGGGACGATGTCGCCGCCGTGTTCTGCGCGCCCGAAAAAAGCCGGCCCGACCCGCTGCGACTCGCCGCCGAAGCCGCCGGCATCAAGGTCTACCAGTTCCAGAAGCTGTCCGACCCGGAAGCCCAGGACGCCCTGCGCGCCGCCAATGTGCAGATCGGGGTCATGGCCTATGTGACGCAGTTCGTGCCGCAGGATTTCTGCAACATCCCCAAGTTCGGCATGATCCAGTTCCACCCCAGCCTGCTGCCGCTCCACCGCGGCGCATCGTCCATGAGCTGGTCGATCATCCTGGGCCGCACGGAAACCGGCTTCTCGATCTTCCGCCCGACCGACGGGCTGGACGAAGGCCCCGTCATCCTCATGCGATCAGTCCCCATTGAACCCGAGGACACGCTCGGCACTCTCTATTTCGGGAAAATCTTCCCGATGGGCGTCGCGGCATTGGTTGAGGTCGCGGACATGGTCATCGCCGGCAAAGCCCCGGCGCTGGCGCAGTACGAACCGAACGCCGGCTACGAGGGGATCATCCGCGACGCCGAATCCCAGATCAACTGGGCCACGCACGTCGACATCACCTACAACCTGATACGCGGCTGCAACCCGGCCCCCGGTGCCTGGACCACGCATGAAGGCAAGAAGCTGTTCCTGTTCGAGTCGACCAAGCGCATCGCCCGCACCTTCAGCGAGGTGAAGGGCAAGAAGATCGGTGAGGTCGTGGCCCAGAACGGCTCCAGCCTTGTCATCCACGGCCAGGGCGGCTTCATCGAGGTCCATCGCGCTCGGCTTGACAGCGGCAAGAAGGTCGCCGCCGCCGAGACAGGGATCGCGGTCGGCACGATCCTCGGCGCGTAATCGTCACAGGCTATTTTGCTTACGGGTCGTTGCCGATTTCGGCGGTCGGCTGTAGCGTCTATGGCGAACGCAGAAAGCCGGATTACGTTATTGCCGCATCCCCGCATGCTTCTGGCCGTCGCGGCGATCCTGATCGCCGGGCACGCCTCCGCTCAGGATCTGATGGTCGTGACGCGGGGGGAAGCCCTGCGCGTGCCGATGCGGGAAGTGTTCATCCACCCCTTCACCCTCTCGACCGATATCCCGGTCCGGCATGAGATGTGGGAGGGCGGGATCGACGTCCTCCGCGCGCAGGTGAAGGCACCCGACAATGCCTGGGACCTGGTCCAGGTCGATGCCAGCGAACTCGCCGTTGGTTGCGCCGAGGGGCTGTTCGAGAAGCTCGACTGGGCGGCGATCGGCGGCAAGGACCACACGATGGCCGCCGGGGTCAGCGATTGCGGCGTGGGCGCGCTGCTGTCGAACATGGTCCTGGCCTGGGATCGCGACAAATTCCCCGCCACCCCGACCTGGGCCGATTTCTGGGACGTGGCGAAATACCCCGGCAAGCGCGGGCTGCGGCAAGGCGTGCGCGGGACACTGGAAATCGCGCTGCTCGCGGATGGCGTGGCCCCGGCCGACATCTACAAGACGCTCGCGACCAACGACGGCGTTGACCGCGCCTTCCGCAAACTGGACCAGCTCAAGCCCTATCTCGTGTGGTGGCAGACCGAGGCCGACGCCGTCCGCATTCTCGGCTCGGGCGACGTGCTCATGACCAGCGCGCCGAGCGGGCGGGTGGTGACGGCGAACCGGGGGGAGAAGCGGAATTTCGGCATCCAGTGGGCGGCCAGCCTGTATGAGGTGCAAAGCTGGGCGATCGTGAAGGGCAGCCAGGAGTTGCGGCAGGCGCAGCAGGCGCTCTGGTTCATGGGCACGACCGCGATCCAGGCCAGGTTCCTGCGGCTGACCGGAGAGTCCGGCCTGGCGCGCGGGATCAACGAAGGCCTGCCACCCGAGGTCGCCGCGATCTCTCCCACCGCGCAGGCGAATATCGGTGCCGGGATGCGGGTGGATACGGGGTTCTGGAACGACAATTTGGCAAAGCTGCGCCCGCGGTTTGAGGCGTGGCAAGGGCGGTAGGGGCTGGCCGCGCCCTGCGTGGCTTTGGCTCGAATATCTGAAAGCCGCTATCGGCTACTGAAAAACAGGTACCAAACAACCCTTGATCTGAAAATCAGTAACACGGGGTACTAGGGCCATCTCCGGTGGCATTTTCCTATCATTTCAAACACCTACGTGCTTGGCGATAGGCGGGTCAAGCCCGCCTATGACGAACCGAACGGGATAGCCCCCCTATCCCCCCAGCTTCTTCCCCCCGCACGCGTAAACCGACCACGCGTTGTTCAGGAAGAAATCCCGCCGCCGCTGTTCACCCACGCCCGGCGGCAGCACCTGGGCTGGATCGTCATAGTCCCAATGCGGATAGTCGGTCGCGAACAGCAGCCGATCCCAGCCGATCCAGTCCATCGTCTCCAGGACGCGGGATTTCTTCTCCGGCTCCTCCATCGGCTGGGACGTTACCCAGACATGCTCCCGGATGTATTCCGACGGCGGACGCTTCAAATGAGACACCTCCGACCGCATCCGTTCCCAGATCTTGTCCAACCGCCAGCACAAGGGCGGCAGCCAGGCGAAGCCGGACTCGATCAGCACGATCTTCAGGCCGGGGAAGCGTTCGAAAATCCCCTCGAACACCATGCTGGTCAGCATCGACTGCGACGACTGCGCGTGCCCGACCATGTCCTCCATATAAAAGGACGGCCAGCCGCTGCCCGACACCGGATAGCCGCCGAAGCCAAACGCATGGATGCCCACCGGCAGCCCGGTTTCCGCCGCCGCCCGATAGATCGGCCAGTACCGCTTCTGCCCCGCGGGCTCCGCCGTGCGCGACAGCATCAGAATCTGCACATAGTCCGAATGGTCGGCCCACCGCTCGATCTCGGCGGCCGAAGCATCTCCATCCTCATACGGGATCAGGATCGAGGCCTTCAGCCGCGGTTCCGGCTGGGTCCATTCCGCGACCTGCCACCGGTTCATCGCCTGGCAGACCGCGTCCGACAAATGCCCGTTCTGGAAGCTGCCAGGATGCGGGCGGATCATCGCCAGCACGCCCAAGGTGATGTTGTGGGCGTCCAGATGCTGCTTCTGCATGAACGCCAGGGAACTGCCGGGACGGCCCCCGTCAGGCGGCCAGGAGTCGCGGCGCGACGCGTCGGGCTGGCTTTTCGGATAGGCCGGCCCGTTCTGGAACGCCTGGCGCGGCAGGGCGCCATAGGCCGCCAGATGGTCCTGCCAGCGCTTCTCCATATAGGGGAACAGCCCCTTCATCCCGGCGGCGGGGCTGTGATGGATGTCGCAATCGGCGATCGCCAGCTTGGTCTGGCCGGCGGGCGTGATCAGGGTGCGGTCCTGGACGACAACGTTCATGTCGGCAAATCCGGGCAAATGGGTTGCCCGGATCGTAGCGCATGCGCCACCGATGACAACCAATGTGACTCGCGCGCCCGCAACGGCTACCTATCGGGGACGCATCACCCTTCTCGCAGGAACCCACGCATGTCCGGCATGAACGACCTCCGCGCCCGTCGACAGGAGATGGAGCAGATCGTGGAGGCGCGCCAACGCGAACTCGGCCCCGACCACCCGGCCCTGGCCGACGACCTGCGCGATCTCGGCCGCCTGGCCCATGAGCTCGGCGACTTCTCGGACGCGGAAGCGCTGCTCCGCCGAGCGTTGGCGTTGCATGCGATGGCTTTTGGGGAACAGCATCCAGAGACGGCGACCGACCTGAACCATATCGGGCTGATCCTGCACGACCTGGGCGATCTGGACGCGGCGCACAACATGTTCGAACGCGCGCTGGCGATCGATGAGGCGACCCAGGGCAGCGAACACCCCAGCGTCGGGCGCGATGCCAACAACCTGGCAGGCGTGCTGCGGGACATGGGGGACGGGTTCTCGGCGCGGGAAGCGCTGGACTGGGCGTTGTCGATCTACATGAACGCCTATGGGTCGGAGCATCCGACGACCAAGTCGGTCGCGCGCAACCGGTCCCTGCTGGGGTAGGAAACCGGGCCGGAGGCGACGTCGCCTCCGGCCCGATCGATCACTTCACCGACGAGTAGCTGGTCGGCGCCAGGATGAAGTTCTTGACGTTGGCGACGATCGGGCCGTTCGCCTCGGTCTGCGCGCGGGCCGACAGCCATGCCGGATCGGCCCCGAACGCGTTCCACTTCCGCTCCCGCTCGGCCAGGGATTCCCATTCCAGCATGTAGTACAGGGTCTGGTTGGACTCACCGATCACCGTGGTCCAGAAGCCGGCCTGCTTGATGCCGTGCTTTTCCCACAGCTTCAGCGTGATGGTGTCGAAACGCTTGTTCAGGTCGGGCAGCCGGCCTGGGACGCATTCATAGATTCGCAGTTCATGGATCATGGTGGTTCCTCCCGCATCAGGTGACGGTCGCAGTTTGCGACGTCCGCCCCGCTTCGTCCAGCCGACCGATGGGCAGCCGACCGATGGGCAGCCGGGCAAGCGTCGTGTTCAGGTCAAAGAAAAGGCGGCGGAGTTTCCCCCGCCGCCCTTCCCGTCGTCGTAGTGAACTGGATTACCAGGTCATCTGGGTGCCGAAAACGACGCCCTGGCCCTGGACCGAGTTGTTCGCCGCGCCAGCCGTGCCGCTGGCGAAGTTCCAGCCGCTCTGCTTCCGGTTCTGGTACAGGTAGTCGGCGAACAGGACCATGCCCGGCGCCAGCGTGTAGCTGCCGCCGAAGCTGACCCCATACTCCTTGCGCTGGCTCAGACCCGTCATCGCGACCGCACCCTGCGAGTCGACCGACATGAACACACCACCAATGACCAGCGGAGCGCCCGGGATCTGATACTGCGCGCCCACCAGATACGCGGTCGTGCCCGACCCGCCGTTCGGCGCGGCCGCCATACGACCGTTGATGGAGCCGCCGAGGAAGTTCGCGCCGAGGGTGAAGCCCGAATACGTCAACGCGACACCCGCCGAACCGAAGTTCATGGCATCGTAATCGCCGGTAAATTTGCTGCCGGCCGGCGCGCCCGCCGCGACGCGAGCCGCCGCCGCCGTGCCGCTGTAGTTCACGTTACCGGCGTAGGTGTAGACGCCATATGCGAGCACGCTCACAGGGCCGACCGTGCCGTTGTAGCGCACACCAGCGTTGATCATGTCCTTGAACCGCGCGCCATCAGCCGCGGTGGCCGACGTCGTGATGTTCGAGCAGGTCGAGGCAACCAGGCCGCAACCAGCCAGCGAGTTGCCAGCCGACGGGGAGTACTGCAGGCCGAAGTCGAAGCCCGAGAAGTTCGGCGACAGGTAGACGATCTTCTGGGTGTCGTATTCGTCACCCGAACC
>CAMCDA010000057.1 GCA_945873195.1 Asaia bogorensis | reverse complement strand
GCGGTCGGATTCATACTGGAAACCGAGAAGACCTTGCGCCAGCATCGCGCACCCCGTTGGTGATGGTTTCGGATTTACGAATGCAGAATATCTCTCTGATTCTGCAAGGTAAACGGGGAATTGAGCTTCTTTAGGCGCGGAATTCAGGCTTCGCCGTCGGGCGGGCGGGTGCGTTCAGTTCCGGCACCCTGGTCGGCAACCTGACGCAGACCACCTCGGGCGTGCTGGCGATCGACGCGGATTTCTCGGGCCGCCGGTCCGACTCCCTGCTGGTCCAGGGCAACGCGGTGCTGTCCGGCCAGGTCCGCCCGGCCATCACCACCGTCCTGCCCAACATCGCCCTGCCCTTCCTCAGCGTGAGCGGCACGACATCCGGCAGCCTGAGCGGGGCGTCATCGTCGCTGTTCGGCTATGGCGTGGTTCGGTCCGGGAACGTGTTCTCGGTCGCCGCGACATCGGCCAATTTCAATCCACCCGGCTTCGCCTTGCCGAACAGCCGAGCGGCGACGGCGGGTCATTTGCAGGCGGCGTGGGATATGGGGGGGAACGCCCTCCTCGCCCCGCTGTTCGCCTTGCTCGGCAACACCGCCGACGCGGGCGGGTCGGCCGCCTATTCCGCGCAGTTGCGGCAGCTTTCGCCGGACTCGACCTTTGCCCCCGGCGCGCGCGGAACCGCCGGCGCGCAGAACTTCGCCAATTCCACGCTGAGCTGCCCGGAATTCCAGGGAACGACGGCCATGCTGATCGAGGGCCAATGCGCCTGGATGCGGGTGACCGGCCGTACCGCTACCCAGGACAGCGGCAATGGCGTCACCCGCTTCACGCTGAACACCTCCATTTGGCAAATCGGCGGGCAGAAGGACATCGGGACGGGCTGGTTCCTCGGCGGGTCCCTGGCGTTCGAGAACAGCCGCCTGTCCAGCGCCGACAATCTGAACAGCGGCAATGGCCAGGCCGGCTACGGCGCGGTGACGGTGAAGTACCAGACGGGCGCCTGGCTGTTCGCGGCCTCGGCCTTCGGGGGCGCCGGCGAGTTCAACACGTCGCGCATCATCACCCTGCCCGGCTTTGGCGCGGTGGCGAAGGGCAGCCCCGACACGTCCAACATCGGCCTGCTGCTGCGCGGCAGCTACACGATCGGGCGGGAGGAATTCTATCTGCGCCCGACGATCAGCCTGAGCACGATCCATGTCCGGACCGGCGCCTATCGGGAGAGCGGCGGCGGCGTGCTGAACCTTTCGGTCGACAGCGCTGCCCAGACCACCGCGATGCTGACCCCGATGCTGGAGATCGGCGGGCGGATCGCGCTGGATGACGGGATGCTGCTGCGTCCATTCGTGACGGCGGGCATCAGCCTGCTCAGCAATGACCAGTGGAAGCAGACGGGTCGCCTGGTCAGCGCGCCGGCGGGCACGAGCGGGTTCACGACGACGGTGCCGATGGACCAGATCGTCGGTCGGGTATCGGCTGGTGTGCAGCTTTACACCGGTTCGGCGATGGATTTCCGCTTGCAGTATGAGGGCGAGTACGGCGGCAACCTGACCGCGCATGGGGGGGCGCTGGTGATGTCCGTCAAGTTCTAGCCAGCGACGGTCCTTCCCATCCCACGCCCACCACCCCATACTGACGCCAACCCAGATTAACGCAGGGAGGCCGGCAAACCGCGCATGTGGTCATGGATCAATTCGGCTATTGAGCTGGTCGCCCAGTATCCGACCTGGGCACTCGCCATCGCGTTCATCGCGGCGATTGTCGAGGCCGTTGCCGTGCTGGGCATCCTGATTCCCGGCACGCCGATCGTCATGGCCGTCGCCGGTGCCGCCGCCGCGGCTGGTCAGCCGATGGCGCCCTATCTGGTGCTGGTGATGATCGGCGCGGTAATCGGCGATTTCATGTCGTTCTGGATAGGCCACCGCTACCGCGACCAACTGCGCCGCGTCTGGCCCTTGTCGCGCAAGCCCGAGTTGATGGCCTCCGCCGACCGATTTTTCGAGCGTTGGGGCGTCTACAGTGTTGTGTTCTGCCGCTTCCTGCCCGTGTTCCGCTCCACCGTACCGATGGTCGCGGGGATGGCGGGGATGTGCCGCAAGCGGTTCCTGATCGCCAATGTCGGTTCAGCGTTCATCTGGGCGCCCGCGCATGTCTACCCGGCACAGCTCGCCGGCATGACGATCGAGCGGCTGAACCACGGCGACCTCCATACGGCCGCGCTATGGGGCGGTGCGCTGGTGCTCGCCTGCGTCGGCGTCTGGTATCTGCACCGGCGGATGGCGCAGCGCCTGCGGTAGTCCCCCTCTAGGCCAGCCCGAACTTCGCCGCCGACAGCGCCGCGATCACCCAGACCGCGCCCGGCACCTCCGCCGCCCGTCCGGCCAGCAGCTTGAGCAGGGCGTAGACAATGAAGCCCAGCCCGATGCCGGTCGCGATCGAGAACGTGAACGGCATCGCCAGCGCCAGGACCACGGCCGGCGCGTATTCCGTCACGTCATCCCAATCGACGTCCCGCAGCGCCCCGGCCATCATGCAGGACACGAACACCAGCGCCGGCGCCGTCGCGAAGGCCGGGATCGATGTCGCGAGCGGGGCGAGAAATAGCGTCAGCAGGAACAGCACCGCGACGACCACCGCCGTCAGCCCGGTGCGCCCGCCCGCCTGGATACCGGCCGAACTCTCGATATAGCTGGTCGTGGTGCTCGTCCCCAGGACCGCGCCGATCATCGCGCCGCCGGAATCGGCGATCAGGGCCTCCCGCAGCCGAGGGATCGTGCCGTCCGGGCGCACCAGGCCCGCCCGCTGCATCGTGGCGATCAGCGTGCCGGCATTGTCGAGCACATCCACCAGGAAGAACGTCAGCACCACAGTCACGACGCCGAGCGACAGCGCCCCCACGATATCCAACTGGAACAGGGTCGGCGCGAGGGACGGCGGCGCGGCGACAAGGCCATTGAACGTGGTCAGGCCGAGCGGAATGCCGATCACGGCGGTGACGACGATGCCGATCAGGATGGCGCCCGTCACCTTGCGCGCGGTGAGGCCGGCAATCAGCAGAAACCCCAGGCACGACAGCAGCGTGGCCGGCTCGGTCAGCTTGCCCAGCGTCACGAAGGTCGCGGGATGGGCCACGATGACCCCCATCTCCTTCATCCCGATAATGCCCAGGAACAGCCCGATCCCCGCCCCGATCGCCAACTTGAGCGAGAGCGGGATCGCGTTGATCAGCCATTCCCGCACCCGCAGGACGCTGACGATCAGGAACAGCACGCCGGACAGGAAGACGGCGCCCAGCGCGACCTCCCACGACACGCCCATGCCCTTCACGACGACGAAGGTGAAATAGGCGTTGATCCCCATGCCCGGCGCCAGGGCCAGGGGCAAATTGGCCAGCAGCCCCATCGCCGCCGATCCGATCGCCGCGGCCAGGCAGGTGGCGACGAAGGCGGCGCCATGGTCGATCCCGGCGATCGCGAGGATCCCGGGATTGACCACGACGATATAGGCCATCGTCAGGAAGGTGGTGATGCCGGCCAGCACCTCGGTGCGGACGGAGGTGCCATGGGCGGCCAGGTTGAACATCAGCCGCCGATCGCGCCCTGGGTGTTGACGTACAGGGAATAGAGGCCGTGGCTGGCCGCCATGATCAGGCGGTTGCGATGGCGGCCGGCGAAGCACAGGTTGGCGCAACGCTCCGGCAGGCGGATATGGCCGATCGGCGCGCCGGACTTGTTGAAGATCCGCACGCCATCCAGCGCCGGATCGCCCATGCCCCAGCCGCACCACAGGTTGCCCTCGACATCGACGCGGAACCCATCCGGCGTGCCAGCACCCGCGTTGATGAACACGCGATTGTTGGCCAGCCGCGTGCCGTCATCCACCACGTCGAAGGCGCGGATCAGCCGGTTCGGCGCGGCGCGGGACGCTATGACATACAGCAGCTTCCCATCCGGGGAAAACGCGAGCCCGTTCGGCCCCTCCACCGCATCCGTCATCATCCGCGCCTTGCCGGTGGCGGGATCGACACGCCAGACCGCGGGCGGCAGCTCCGGATCGGCCTTTTCGCCCTCGTAATAGCCCGAGATGCCGAAGACCGGATCGGTGAACCAGATCGCGCCGTCCGCGGCGACCACGACATCGTTGGGGGAGTTCAGGCGCTTGCCCTCGAACCCGTCCATGATCGTGGTGATGGATCCGTCATACTCGGTCCGGGAAACACGCCGGCCGCGATGCTCGCAGGTCACCAGCCGGCCCTGCCGGTCACGCGTGTTGCCGTTGGCGTTCCACGACGTCTTGCGGAAGACGGACACGGCGCCCGTCTCCTCCTCCCATTTCAGGATGCGGTCGTTGGGAATGTCGCTCCACAACACATACCGCCCGTCGCCGAACCAGACCGGGCCTTCGGACCAGCGGCAGCCGGTATACAGGCGCTCCACCGAGGCCAGGGGCAGGCGATAGGCGTTGAAGGACGGGTCGAGCACCTCGACGGCCGGGTCCGGATAGCGCTGGCTTTCTTCCCACATGGTGGTTTCCCCCTGGTTCGGTCGGGGTGGGATCGTAACGGCCCGGGGTGATTGGGCAAGCGGGGGGAACAGGACCGGGGGTTCGGTCGTTCCGTCAACCTTTCCTTCATCTTTCCCCGCCACAGTGCGCCCCATGGCGAACGTCACGCTCAAACCACCCCCCGACCCCGTTCGGCTGCAAGAAGCCCTGCGCCTGCATGCCCGTTTCGCCGCCAACCGGCCCGGCGGCATACGCGCGTCCTTCAAGTTCCACGACCTCTCCGGCATCTCCATCCCCCGCCACCTCCTCGCCGGCATCGATCTAACCGGCGCTCGGCTTTGCAACGCCGATCTGTCCGGCTGCGACCTGACGGGCGCGATCCTGTACGGCGCCGACCTGAGCGGGGCCAATCTGGACGGCGCGATCCTGATCCAGGCCGACCTGAGGGGCGCCATCCTCAACCGCTCGCGCATCCGCCACGCCGACCTGACCGACGTCGACATGCGCGAAGGCATGCTGCTGGCCCAACGCGCCGGCTCCCTCGTGCCCACCCGCGCCAAGGCCGCGACCCAGGCGCATGACGCCCAACTGTTCGGCAGCCGCCTGGCTGGCGCGCGGATGACCCGCTCCTCCCTAGGCAAGGTCGATCTGCGCGACGCCGACCTGCGCGGCAGCAACTTCATCGGCGCCGACCTGCGCGGCGCCAACCTGGCCGGCTGCAACCTGGAGAAAGCGCGCCTGGTCGGCGCCAACCTCTCCGGCGCGCATCTGGAAGGCGCGATCCTGAGCAACGCCGATCTCACCGACGCCGACCTGTCGGATGCCTGCCTGCTGGGCGCGCTGGTGGACGGCATGACCGCCGAACGCGCCGATATGTCCCGCGCGCAGGTCACGCGCACCGTGGACCAGCTCGACCTCGATGTCGTGACCGTGTTCCGCCAGCACCAGGTCTGGGTCGATAGCGGCGGCAAGGAAGGCGTGCGGGCCGATCTGTCGGGGCTGGACCTGCGGAACCTCGACCTCCGAGGCCACAACCTCGGCGCCGCGGTGCTCAGCCACGCCGACCTGCGCGGCGCCGATCTGTCGGGCGCGCAACTGATGATGGCCGACCTGGCGATGATCGACGGGCGCGGCATTCGCCTGGTCGGCGCCGATCTGCGCGGGGCGTCTTTGGAGCGGGCGGCCCTGCACGGGGCGGACCTAAGCAAGGCCAAGCTGAACCCGATGGAAATCCGCGGGGGCCTGCGTTGGCCCACCAATTTGACCCATGCGCGCCTGGTCAACGCCAGGCTGACGGAGGCAGACCTGACCGGCGCGCGCATGGAAGGCGCCGACCTCACCGATGCGGATATGACAGACACGGACATGACCGGAACAACGCATGCAGCATCGACTATCTCAGATGTAACCAAGTCTTAAGTCGTGGCGTCCTATGTGCAAGCTCGTCTGGTCCGTGATCCAGGCGAGGAGATACCCCGATGGCGCGCACAAGCAATTACGCTAGCAGGACGACAACCGTCTCTGCGTCGACCGCGGTGTCGGCCTTCGCGGGCAATCCCGGCATGGCGCCCGTGGCCATTTCCGACACCACCTCCAGTGTCGGAAAGTATCTGGACGGGCTGCAAGGACTCGCCGCCGCCGGCAAGATCACCAGCATCAGCCTGTCCGACACGCGGTCGATGACAATCAAGGCGTCGCAGTTCTTCGCGGACACCGATGCCATCGCCTTTCTGCCCCTGCGCCAGATGCTGATCGTGACCGGCGCCAAGGCGGCCGAGGCCAACGCGATCCAGGCCGATAGCCGCGTCCGGACCTTCCAGGTGGCAGACACGCCGGCCAATATCTCCACCTGGCTCGACGCGCTGAACAACGACACGAAGCTGACCTCGGTCTCGCCGTCTGGCGCCGGTGCGATCACCATGAGCCACCAGCAATTGCTGACCAACACCTTCGTCCTGGGCAAGCTTTCGTCGGGCGCGACCTCTGCCGTGTCCGCCGTGACCGTCGCCGGCGCCGCCAGCGTGCAGGCGATGACCCGGGTCGTGGCGTTCACCGTCGCCGGCACCGCCGGCCAGGTCGGCGCGGCCGAGGCCAGCCTTGCCGCCATGACCAAGATCACCGCCATCGCCGTCAGCGACAACGCCGCGAATGTGCTGGCCAATCTGGACGGGCTGGACGGGCTGACCACGCTCTCCTCGATCGTCCTGACCGACACCGATGTCCTGAGCGTCACCCAGGCCCAGTATGCAACGCAGGGCACCGTGCTGGAGCGCCTCGCACCCGAGGAATCCCTCGCGGTAACGGGCGTATCGGCCGCGGCCGCCGTCGGCATCGCCGCCGAGTCCCGCGTCACCGCCGTGTCCGTCGCCGACACGCTGGCCAATATCGGCGCCAACCTGGGCGCGCTGGATGCCTTGGCCGATGCCGGCGAACTGACCGCGATCTCCGTCACCGACTCCGGCGGCACCCTGCCGCTGTCAGCCGAGGACCAAGCCGACTTCGCCGACGCCATCGCGCTCATGAGCGGGTCCTTCACCATCGAAACCCCGGCCGCCCCGGCCGCCCCGCCCGATCCGGTGGTGACCAAGCCCCCCGTCATCAACCTGATCTGGGACGAGAGCGTTGATCTTGCCCCCGTCGCCTTCAAGCAGGCTGTCCAAACCGCCGCGTCCTTCTTCGACGCGCTGATCACCAGCCCGATCACCGTCAACATCGAGGTCGGCTGGGGCGAGGCGCGTGACACCGCGCTGGGGCTGGGCCTGCTGGGGGAAGCCTATGCGACGACCGGCCTGTTCCGGTCATTCAACCAGTACAAGACCGCTCTCGCGGCACACGCGACGTCATCGGTGATGCAGAGCGCCGTCGATAACCTCGTTGATCCCGGCCGCCAGATCTTCGTGCCCGGTGCCCAGGCCAAGGCGCTGGGGCAACTCGCCGCCGATGCGCCGCTGACCGATGGAGCGATCGGGTTCGCCTCCAACGCCATGCTGTACACCTATGATCCCGGCAATCGGGCGGTGGCCGGCAAGATCGACCTCATCGGCCTCGCCCAGCACGAGATCACCCATGCGCTCGGCCGGATTTCCTATAGCTGGGGCACGACCGGCTTCGACCTTTACCGCTACAGCGCGCCCGGCGCCTGGGCGACGGCCAGCAGCGGCTCGACCTATTTCTCGGTCGATGGCGGGCAGACGAACCTCGGCACCTTCTCCATGACCGGCGACCCCGCCGATTGGGGACCCGCGATGGCGAGCGACGTGCAGGCCGCGTTCCTGGGCACCGGAATCGCCCTCACCTACTCCGAGGCGGATATCGTCGCGCTGAATGCCATGGGTTTCGCGATGGGGACCGAGGCCGCCGCGCCAACCGGCACGACGGGCGACGGTACCGTGATCGATCCGATGGCCGGCTCCAGCGCCGCGCACATGGCGTTCGAGACACCAACCGAGGCACAAGCCGCCTATGAACCCGCGCCGTGGGACCTCAGCGCCGACCTGTTCGGCGCCAACCCGATGGCCACGTTCGAGGAAGCCCCGACCGCAAGCTTCGGCATGCCGGATTGGCGGATGGCCTCCATGGGTGAGTCGTGGATGACCGGCGGATCAGAACACTTCTGACCGATCAGGGCAGCGGCCTGGGCTCCGCGCCGATTGCCGCGTCGGCGGCCCGGGCGCCCAGGACGCCCGTCGAATAGACATAAAGACTGCTGGCGATCCCACCCAGGGAGAACCCGAAGCTCGGCATCACCCCGCCGGCCGCCGCGGCAAAGGGCGAATACCCCACCACACCGGCCGCCAGCACATCGCCCGCGGCAATCCCCGCCAGCGCGCCCAGACTGACCGGCACGAGCTGGGATAACTCCGTGCGTTCCCCATTATAGGTGTTGCGGACCCAGACCATGGCCGTGGTCGCGCCCATGGCACCCGCGGCCCCAAGGATGGGTCCCGCCGCGGCGGGGACGCCAAACGTCACCGCCGTCGTAAGCACGTTATAGGTTGCGACGCCCACGATCGCGCCAAGGCCGAACGTCGCGGCCCTCGCCTCGGCGTCCTTCTCGATCTGGGTCTGGACCGTCTGCGCGCTTGCCACACCAGACGCGGCAAGCGCCATCACGCAAACCGAGGCCAGGATCGCGCGCCACCGGCTTGCGTCCTGGCCCATTGGTTTGACGCTACTCAACGGTCTCCGGCTCCCGGTCGGCCCCGCCATCGGGGTTCGGCAGCACCGGGATCGCGGCCTCGACGATCTCAAAGTCGAGCTTGTCGTCCTTGAGCGTCACCTTCACCGCGCCACCGCGCACCAGCTTGCCGAACAGAAGTTCCTCGGCCAGTGGCTTCTTCACGTGTTCCTGGATCACGCGCGACAGCGGACGCGCGCCATACAGGCGGTCGTAGCCCCGTTCCGCCAGCCATTCCTTGGCGGCCGAGGACAGCTCGATCGTGACGTTGCGGTCGGCCAACTGGGCTTCGAGCTGCATCACGAACTTCTCGACCACCATGCCCACGACTTCCTGCGTCAGGCCGGCGAAGGTGATGGTCGCGTCCAGGCGGTTGCGGAATTCCGGCGTGAACAGCCGCTTGATGGCGTCCTCGTCCTCACCCACGCGGACCTCCCGCCCGAAGCCGATCGCGGCCTTGGCCAGGTCGGCGGCGCCCGCGTTCGTGGTCATGATCAGGATCACGTTGCGGAAATCGACCGTCTTGCCGTTGTGGTCGGTCAGTTTGCCGTGATCCATGATCTGCAGCAGGATGTTGAACAGATCGGGATGTGCCTTCTCGATCTCATCCAGCAGCAGCACGGCGTGCGGGTGCTGGTCGATCGCGTCGGTCAGCATGCCGCCCTGGTCGAAGCCGACATAGCCCGGCGGCGCGCCGATCAGGCGGGAAACCGAGTGCCGTTCCATGTACTCGGACATGTCGAAGCGGATCAGTTCGATCCCCATCGTGGACGCCAACTGGCGCGCAACCTCGGTCTTGCCGACGCCGGTCGGGCCGCTGAACAGGTAGTTGCCGATCGGCTTTTCCGGTTCGCGCAGGCCGGCGCGGGCCAGCTTGATCGCGGCGGCCAGCGCCTCGATCGCGCGGTCCTGGCCGAACACCATGGACTTGAGGTCGCGTTCCAGGTTCCGCAGCGTCTCCTTGTCGTCGGCCGAGACCGACTTTGGGGGAATACGCGCGATCTTGGCGACGATCTGCTCGACATCGTTCAGGTCGACCACCTTCCGCCGCTGGTCCGGCGGCAGCAGCATGCGGGACGCGCCGACTTCGTCGATCACGTCGATCGCCTTGTCCGGCAGCTTCCGGTCATGAATGTACTTGGCCGAGAGTTCGACCGCGGCGCGGATCGCCTCGTCCGTGTACTCGACCTTGTGGTGATTTTCGTAGTTGGTCTTCAGGCCGCGCAGGATCTTGATGCTGTCCTCGATCGACGGTTCGTTCACGTCGATCTTCTGGAAGCGACGGACCAGCGCGCGGTCCTTCTCGAAATAATTCCGGAATTCCTTGTAGGTCGTGGACCCGATGCACCGGATGTTGCCGGACGCGAGCGCCGGCTTCAGCAGGTTGGACGCATCCATCGCGCCGCCGGACGTGGCGCCGGCGCCGATCACGGTGTGAATTTCGTCGATGAACAGGATCGCGCCGGGCAGCGCTTCGAGTTCCGTCACGACCGCCTTCAGCCGTTCCTCGAAATCACCGCGATACCGCGTGCCGGCCAGCAATGATCCCATGTCGAGCGCGAAGATGGTCGACTTCGCCAGAACCTCGGGCACGTCGCCTTCGACGATCCGCTTGGCCAGGCCTTCCGCGATCGCGGTCTTGCCGACGCCGGGATCACCGACATAGAGCGGATTGTTCTTCGACCGACGGCACAGGATCTGGATCGTCCGCTCGATTTCGAGGTCGCGGCCGATCAGCGGGTCGATTTTCCCCGCCTGCGCCTTCTTGTTCAGGTTCACGCAATAGTTCGTCAGCGCGTCCTGGCCACGGCGATTCGGCTTCTCCTCGCGCTCCGGCTGCTCGGGCTTGTCTTCCGAGCTGGGACCGCCGCCACCGCCGCCGCCCGTGCTGCCCTGGACGGGGCGCTGCTGCGACCGGCCGGGCGACTTGGCGATGCCGTGGCTGATGAAGTTCACCGCGTCGAGTCGCGTCATGTCCTGGAGTTGCAGGAAATAGACCGCGTGGCTTTCGCGTTCGCTGAACAGGGCGACCAGGACATTCGCCCCGGTGACCTCATCGCGACCGGAAGACTGGACGTGGATAGCCGCGCGCTGCACGACGCGCTGGAAGCCGGCGGTTGGCTTCGGATCGCCGGGGCGATCGGTGGCCAGACCCGCCAGGTCCTTGTCGAGGAACTCCGACAGATCGGTGCGGAGCTTGTCGAGATCGACGCCACAGGCCTTCAGCACCGCCGCGGCATCGGTATCGTCGGCCAAGCCGAGCAGAAGATGCTCGAGCGTGGCGTATTCGTGACGACGTTCGCTGGCGAAGGACAGGGCGCGGTGCAGCGTCTGTTCGAGATTACGGGAAAGCATGTCGTCGCTGCTCCTGCGCTTGGCGGCCCGCTGATCGGACCCGATCGATCCCCGTTCCGCCGGATTGACCGAGCGGGGATGGCACACATGAGGGCATGTCGCTCCTCGGCAATGCAATCATTCCTTTTCGATCGTGCATTGCAGAGGATGCTGGTTCTGGCGCGCCAGGTCCATGACCTGTGTCACCTTGGTTTCGGCGACCTCGTACGTATAGACGCCGCAGACCCCCACACCCCGCCGGTGGACGTGGAGCATGATGCGGGTCGCCTCTTCCCGGTTCTTTTGGAAGAATCGCTCCAACACATGCACGACGAACTCCATCGGCGTGTAGTCGTCGTTCAGCATCAAAACCTTGTACATGGCCGGCTTGCGGGTCTTGGGACGTGGTTTGACGACGACCCCTGTGTTCGGGCCCTCCGTCGTGCCGCCGTCTCGCTTGTCGTTGTCACTCATTGTCGTCCGCATCCATGCGCCGGTCGTTCTCCAGTTCACAAGGCCGGACGCCTTGCTCCTCGGACCACCCAGTCCATTCCATCATACCCGAACCATATCGGATCGGCGCGGTCAGGGAAAAGGGGTTGGCGGTCCGATTGGTACGATCGCCCCTAACCGCCTCGCCCGCAAGGGGGCGGGCCAACCGGCGAGCAACCGAGGACCCCAAACAGAAAAGGCCCGGGCATGGGCCCGGGCCTTCTCCTCGGCGGAGGGGTCGCGTTTCAGGGGGAGGAAACGCCGCGGCCCATCCGAACCATGACCAGCCGAAATCAGACCGGCTTCACGAGGGTTTCCATCGCCTGCGTCATGCGCGCGGTGATCGGCGCCAGCGCCTGCTCGGTCAGCTTGAGCGACGCGTCGGTGATCTTGCTCGACTCGGCCATCGACTTCTCGAAGGCGGCGCGGGCGTAGTTCGCCTGCATGTCGAACGCGTCCTTCGGCGTCTTCAGGCCCGAGAACGCCTTGAACACGTTCATCGTCTCATCGAAATTGGCCTGCGCCATCGCGGCGACCTGCTTCGAAAGATCCTGCACGCCCGCGCTCCAGATCTGGCTGGACTTCACGAACGCCTCGACATTGCCCTGGCCGAACGCCACGAACTCTTCAGTGCTCTTCATTGCCTTCTCCATATTCATTCTGATTTGTGCCGGCGCCGGGGCAGACGCGAACATCGTCGTCCTGGTCCCGACCATCTTGCTGTCATCCGCCTTGATCTCAGTGGGTGGGGCCGTCACGGACACGGTCGGTGTCGCAGTGGCCTCCACGGGGGCGGCTTGGATTTCGATCGTCTCGACTTCGATCGTCTCAACCGGGGTCGTCTCAACTGGGGTCATCTCGACCGGGGTCACCTCGACAGGAACCGTCTGAACCGGAGCCGTGACGGCCCGCTGGGTCGCACCCTTGGAGGCTGGAACCTTCACGGTTTCAACCCGGGCGGCGGCCGCGACGATCTTTGGTTTCGTGCCCATGCCTTACGTTCCCATTTCCAGTCGGTCCGGCGTTCCACACCACCCCGAACCGATGAAGTTTTTCGTGACCAGCTTTTTTGCTGCACCGCAACATGACGGCATATAGGCGAGGCAAACTGGCGGTTCAAGCAGAATTTGTGCAGTGCACAAAAATTCACAAAGCCGATTTTTGTGGCTCATGCATCCAATCGGTACCCCCCACGGCATCGCAACAACGCCGCATAAGCCGTTCGTCAATTATACTTTTCCGGCGGATTTTCTCTGGACATCGCGCGGCAGGGTCCATAAATTTCAACCCTCGGTTGGCATTCAGGGGTACGTCATGCCAGTGACGCGGCAGCTTCAGGGCCTCGGACGCCCAGCCTGGATCAGGCTGATCACGCTGATTGTCGGCGTTCTGGTCTGCGCGACTCCCGCCGCGGCGCAGATCGGGTCCTATCGCTACAGCTCCATCGTCATCGAAGCCGGCTCCGGCCACGTGCTCTCCGCCGTCAACGCGGATGAGCCGCGCTACCCCGCCAGCCTCGTAAAGGTCATGACGATCTATATGGCGTTCGAGGCTTTGCGCGATCGACGAATTACCCTGTATCAGAACGTCCCCATCTCCTCCCACGCCGCCTCCATGTCCCCCACCAAGCTCGGTCTGATGCCCAGCACCCGAATCACCGTCGAGCAGGCGGTCCTGGGCCTGATAACGAAATCCGCCAACGACGCCGCCGCCGCGCTCGCCGAGCTGCTGGGCGGGACCGAAGACCGCTTCGCCCAGATGATGACCCTCCGCGCCCGCGCGCTCGGCATGGCCAATACGCGATTTGAGAATGCCTCGGGCCTGCCCGATCTGTACCAGGTCTCCACCGCCCGCGACATGGCGCTGCTGGCCCGCCGGCTGGTATCCGACTTCCCTGGGCAATACCGCTACTTCTCCACCCCGGCCTTCGTCTGGCATGGCCGCACGATGCACAACCATCATCAGTTGCTGCACAGCTACCCGGGCGCCGATGGCCTGAAGACCGGCTACACCAATGCCTCCGGCTACAACCTGATCACCAGCGCGGTGCGCGGCAACGTGCGGCTGATCGGCGTCGTCATGGGCGGCGCCTCGGGCGGGGAGCGGGACGTTCACATGGTCAGCCTGCTGAACGGCGGATTCGAGCGTCTGAACATCCCCGCGGAACGCCGAGCGCCGACCGTCATGGCGCAGGCGCCGGTGGTGTCGGTCCCGCGGCCGAACCTGGTGTCCACCGCGCAGGCCGCCCCAGCCGAACCAGCCCGCACGATCCCGGCGAAGACGCGCCAGGTCACCGCCTGGGCAATTCAGGTCGGCAGCTTTCAGGTCGAACGCCAGGCCCGCGAGGCCGCCGCCTCCGCCCGCCGCCTGACCGACGGCGGCGACATCCGCATCTCACCCGCCATGGTCAATCGCAAGCCGGTCTGGCGCGCGCAGATCGCCGGCCTGACCAACGCCGACGCGACATCCACCTGCCAGGCCCTGAGCAAGAAAAAGGCGCCGTGCATGGTGCTGCGCCCCGACCAGGGCCAGCTCGCCGCGCGGTAAGGCCCCGACTATCGGCGGCCCTAGTATCGACGGCCCTACTAACGGCGAAGCGTGACCACGCCGTTCGCGGTGCCGATCAGAACGGTCTCGGCCATGCCGATGAACAACCCGGTCTCGATCACGCCCACCGTCACGGCCAACGACCGCTCCAGCCCCGCGAGATCGGTCTGCGCGGCAAAGCGGCAGTCCAGGATGTAGTTCCCTCCATCGGTCACATACATCCCGCCGTCAGGGCCACGCCGAGGCACCGACTCCGCGCCCAATTCCCGCAGCCGGCGTTCCGTGGTTTCCCAGCCGAAGCGCACGACCTCCACCGGGACCGGAGATTTTTGGCCCAGGCGGCGGACCCGCTTGCCGGCGTCGGCGATGATCACCAGGCGCTTCGTGCTGGCGGCGACGATCTTCTCCCGCAGCAGCGCCCCGCCCAGGCCCTTGATCAGATTGAGCGTGCCGTCCTCGACCTCATCCGCGCCGTCGATCGTGAGGTCGATCATCCGGTCGGGCGGGGGTTCTTGCAGCAGCACCAAGCCACCTTCGCGCGCCTGGGCGTCGCTGCGATCGGACGTCGGGACGCAGGTGATCGACAGGCCTTCCCGCGACCGGCGGATCAGCGCCTCAATCGCGAAGGTGGCGGTCGATCCGGTGCCGAGGCCGACCAGCATCCCGTCCTGAACCATGGCGGCGGCCTGTTCGGCCACGACCCGCTTCTGTGCCGTGGTGGTCATGCCCGCACCGCCTGGAACACCCGCAGCCAGTTGCCGGAACAGACCTTCTCAACCTCCGCCGCGCTCATGCCGCGATCACGCATCGCGGCGACGATCTCGGGGTGGCGCGCGAAATCGGGCATCTCGGTCGCGGCGACTCCGGCCGGCATGTCCGAGCCGATGCCCACATGGTCGATCCCCAGCGCGTCGATCGCGCGGAACAGATGGCGGATCATACCAGGCAGCTTCTCCCGTTGCAGCACCGCGATCCAGGCGCCGAGGACACCGCCCGACTCGACGATCATGCGGGCGTAGTCGGGGCTGATGTAGCGAGGATGGTCGCCATCCGGATGGCTCGGTTCCTTGAGGTTGGCGTGCGTGCAAAGGAACGGCCTCGTGGCGACGCCGGCAACGCCCTTGACGGTGTCCTCGGAGCAATGGGCGACGTCGAGAATGATCCCGCGCTGGTTCATCCGGCGGACGGCATCGGCGCCAAAGGGTGTCAGGCCGCCATGCACCGGCGGCTCGGTCTGGATGTCGCCGGTCTCGTTCACGAGATAGTGCGTCAACTGGATGCTCCGCACCCCGCGTTCGGCCATGATGTCCAGCCGGTCGAGGTTGCCTTCCAGGAAGTCGCAGCCCTCCACAGCAAGGACCAGGGATGGATCATCGGCGCGAATGTCGGCGGGTTCGCGAGCGATCCGCATGCCGGCCGAGGTGAAGCTGTCCAGATAGCCATGCACCGCGGCCATACATTCCCCCGGCGCCGGATCGCCGGGATGTCGGCGATGGCGGCGACAACTGCGGCGGCGACACCGGCGGGGCGCATGGTCGCCAGGACGCGGCGGTCGACATCGCCCGTCCGCTGCGGCCGCCCAGCATGGGTATGCATGTCGATGATCATGGCGGCTCCCTTAGCCGGAACGGCGGCTTGTGCCTATCCGCCGCGCGCGACTCTGTGCTGCCCGGGTTGGCCTTGCGCGCGGCGCACGCGTTAAGCATGGTGCGGCGGCATGAACAGAAGCCGAGGGCGGAGCAAGGGAATGGACGGCGGCGCGGAAGCGAAGACCATCACGATTCACACGCCGGAGGATTTCGCCCCAATGCGCGCCGCGGGCCGCCTGGCGGCCGAGGCGCTGGATATGATCCAGGAACACGTCCGGCCCGGCGTGACCACGGCGCATCTGGACAAGATCTGCCACGAATTCATCCTCGCCGCCGGCGCCACGCCGGCGCCCCTTAACTATCGCGGCTATCCGAAGTCGATCTGCACCTCGATCAACCACGTCGTCTGCCACGGGATTCCCGGCGAGCGGAAGCTGGAGAAGGGCGATGTCCTGAACATCGACGTCACCGTGATCCTGAACGGCTGGCACGGCGATTCGTCGCGGATGTATTCGGCTGGCCCCCCCAGCACCCGGGCCCGCTATCTGATCGACGTCACCTATGAGGCGCTGATGATCGGCGTCGGCGTCGTGAAGCCCGGCCGCACGTTCGGCGATATCGGCCATGCGATCCAGACCTTTGTCGAAGGCCATCGCTTCAGCGTCGTGCGCGATTTCTGCGGGCACGGCATCGGCCGACGCTTCCACGAACCGCCCAACGTGCTGCACTTCGGCAAACCCGGTGAAGGCCCCGTCCTGCGCCCAGGCATGTTCTTCACCATCGAGCCGATGGTGAACGCCGGTCGCCAGGAAGTGAAAATCCTCGATGACGGCTGGACCGCGGTCACGCGCGACCGCAGCCTGTCCGCCCAGTTCGAGCATATGATCGGCGTGACCGAGGATGGATACGAGATCTTCACGCTCTCCCCCTCCGGCATGGACAAGCCCCCCCTCGGCGTTAGCTGATCGGTAACCTTTGCCGCCTAGGCTGCCGTCTTTCGGGACGGCGGTGCGATGGCTGGCAAGGCGAAGCCGACGGGCGTGGCGGACGCGCCCATGCTGTTCGACATGACATCGGCCATCCCCACCGTGCATGGCGCGGAGGGGCACCGATCCCGCATGCGCGACCGGCTGCTGACCGCCGGCCCCGCCGCGCTGGCGGATCACGAAATGCTGGAGATGGTTCTGTTCCTCGCGTTGCCCCGGCGCGACACCAAGCCGATCGCGCGGACCCTGCTGACCACCTTCGGCTCCTTCGGCGCGGTGATCTCGGCACCGCCGGCCGACCTGATGCGGGTGGACGGGCTGGGTGAGGCTGGCACCGCGGCGCTGAAGCTGGTGCAGGCCGCTGCGCTGCGGCTGCTGCGGTCCGAGGTCATGGACAAGCCCGTGCTGTCCAGTTGGGACCGGCTGATCGAATACCTGGTTGCCGCCCTGGGCCACGAAAAGGCCGAACAGGTGCGCGTGCTGTTCCTGGATAACCGCAACCGGCTGATGGCCGACGAGGTCATGGGCCAAGGCACCGTCAACCACGCCCCGGTCTACCCGCGCGAGGTCGTGCGGCGGGCGCTGGAACTGCACGCGACCGCCATCGTGCTGGTCCATAATCACCCGAGCGGCGATCCCACACCCTCCCGCGACGACATCACGATGACGAAGGCGATCCAGGCGGCGTGCGAGGCACTGCGGATCACGGTGCATGACCACGTGGTGATCGGCGGGGGACGGTGGGTGAGCTTTCGGCAGGAGGGGTTGTTGTAGAGCTGGGGTTTCACCCCAGACCCCGACCAGGGGCTTTGCCCCTGGACCCCACCAAAGGCCTTGGCCTTTGGAAACCATTGGTTGGGGGGATGAGGGGAGGGGCTAAGGTGATGGTGGAAACATCACCTCAGCCCCTCCCCTCATCCCCCCACAAACTCACCGGTTCCAAGGGCCGTCGCCCTTGGTGGGGGTCCCCATGGGCCATTGGGGGGCAAAGCCCCCGAGCGGGGCTTGGGGCGGAGCCCCAACCCTATGCCAACGCCCCCCGGATCGCCGCCAGCGCTTCATCCGCCCGTTCCCCATCGGGACCGCCGGCCTGTGCCATGTCCGGCCGGCCGCCGCCGCCTTTGCCGCCCACCGCGGCCGAGGCGGCGCGCACCAGGTCGACCGCGCTGAACCGGCTGGTCAGATCCTTGGACACGCCCACCACGATGCTTGCCTTGCCTTCGGATGTGGACACCAGGGCCACGATCCCGGATTCCATCTGCTTGCCGATCGCCTCGGCCAGCCCCTTGAGGTCCTTGGCCGGCACGTCGCCCAGGTTGCGGGCGGCGACTTTAACGCCGTTGATCTCCTCGATCTCCGACCCGCCGGCCCCTGTGGCCAGGCGCTTGCGGAGGTCGGCGATCTGCGCCTCCAGCTTACGGCGGTCTTCCAGCAGGGCATTGATGCGATCCGCGACCTCGGCCGGCGCGGCGCGCAGGGCCACGGCGGCATCACGCAGGCGGGATTCGGTTTCCGCCACCATCGATTCGGCCGAGGCCCCCGTCACCGCCTCGATCCGGCGCACGCCGGCGGCGACGGCGGCTTCCGCCACCACGCGGAAATAGCCGATATCCCCGGTGCGGCGGACATGCGTGCCGCCGCACAGCTCGACCGACCAGGCGTCCTTGTCGCCACCCGGACCGCCCATGGCGACGACGCGCACTTCTTCGCCGTACTTCTCACCGAACAGCGCCATGGCGCCGAGTTCCACCGCGGCGTCGGGTGTCATCAGGCGGGTGGTGACCTCGGCGTTGTCGCGGATGCGGGCGTTCACCTCGGCCTCGACCCAGGCGATTTCATCGGCCGTGATCGCCTTCGGGTGGCTGACGTCGAAGCGCAACCGGTCGGGTGCGTTCAGACTGCCCTTCTGCTGCACATGGGTGCCCAGCTTCCGGCGCAGCGCCTCATGCAGCAGGTGGGTGGCTGAGTGATGCGCGCGAATAGCGGAGCGACGAGCATGATCGACCTCGGCCACCACCGCGGTGCCGACGCGCGCGGTCCCGGACACGACCCGGCCCATGTGGACGAACAGATCGCCGAGCTTCTTCTGCGTGTCGGTGATCGCGATCCGTAGCCCGTCTGCCCCGCTGATCACGCCCATATCGCCGACCTGGCCACCACTTTCGGCGTAGAAAGGGGTCTGGTTCAGCACCAGCGCCACCTCGGTCCCGGCCTCCGCGGCATCCACCGGCGCGCCGCCGGTGACGATGGCGCGGATTTCGCCCTCGGCGCTTTCAGTGGAGTAGCCCAGGAACTCGCTGGCCCCGGCGTTCTCCTTGATCTCGAACCACACGGTTTCCGTCGCGGCCTCACCCGAGCCAGCCCAGGCGGCGCGGGCGCGGGTGCGCTGTTCGGCCATGGCGGTGTCGAAGCCGTCGGTATCCACCGTCCGCCCCTGCTCCCGCAGCGCGTCCTGCGTCAGGTCGAGCGGGAAGCCGAACGTGTCATACAGACGAAACGCGATGGCGCCCGGCAGCGGCTGGTTTTCACCCAGGCGGCCGGTTTCCTCGGCCAGCAGATGCAGGCCGCGTTCGAGCATCTGCTTGAAGCGGGTTTCCTCCAGCAGCAGCGTCTCGATGATCAGCTTCTCGGCGCGGACCAGTTCCGGATAGGCACCGCCCATCTGCCGGATCAAGGCCGGCACCAAGCGGTGCATCACGGGCTCCCGCGCGCCCATCATCGTGGCGTGGCGCATGGCGCGGCGGAGGATGCGGCGCAGGACATAGCCGCGGCCTTCATTCGACGGCAGCACGCCATCGGCGATCAGGAACGCGCCCGAGCGCAGGTGATCCGCGATCACCCGGTGGCTGGTGCGGTGGGGGCCGTCCGGGTCCTGGCCCGTGGCCTCCGCGCTGGCCAGGATCAGGGCGCGCAGCGTGTCGGTGTCGTAGTTGTCGTGCTTGCCCTGAAGGATGGCGGCAAACCGCTCCAGCCCCATGCCGGTGTCGATCGAGGGACGCGGCAGCGACACGCGCGTGCCGGGCGGCCCTTCCTCATACTGCATGAACACGAGGTTCCAGATTTCCACGAACCGGTCGCCGTCCTGCTCGGGGGAGCCCGGCGGGCCGCCCCAGATGTGATCGCCGTGATCGTAGAATATCTCCGAGCACGGGCCGCAGGGACCGGTATCGCCCATCCGCCAGAAATTGTCCGAGGTCGGGATGCGGATGATGCGGCTGTCGGGCAGGCCGGCGACCTTGCGCCAGATGGCGGCCGCGTCCTCATCTTCCGAGAACACAGTGACCAGCAGCCGATCCTTGTCGACGCCGAAATCCTTGGTCAGCAGTTCCCACGCATAGGGGATGGCGCCTTCCTTGAAATAGTCGCCGAAGCTGAAATTCCCCAGCATTTCGAAGAAGGTGTGGTGGCGCGCGGTGTAGCCGACATTGTCCAGATCGTTGTGCTTGCCCCCCGCCCGCACGCATTTCTGCGCCGTCGTCGCTCGGCTGTACGACCGACGCTCCTGCCCCGTGAACACATTCTTGAACTGGACCATGCCCGAGTTGGCGAACATCAGGGTCGGGTCGTTGCGCGGCACGAGCGGCGAACTCTCGACGACCTGATGGCCGTTGCGGGCAAAATAGTCCAGGAACGTGGCGCGGATGTCGTTGCTGCTGGCCATGGCGGACTTCGGATCCCCGGGATTGTCGAAACGCGAAGGGGCAGGAAGTAGCGCAGGGGCGTTCCGGAGTCACGAGGGAGTCGTAGACAGCCCGCGAACAGCGAAGGCGGAGACGGTTCCCGGCCGGCGGGGCGGGCGATGCCCTTGTATTCACCCTTTCGGCTGCTCATATCCGTCCCTGACGGCTGGATGGCCCACCAAGCGCGCGGACATCGTTCCGGCAAGCCGGTTGGCATCCGCCCAGGCGAGCACGCAACCTCGTTGCGTCAGGAAGGGCTCGCGGCAACCACAAGAACACACCAGCGCTCGCGCCAGACATTGGCGACAGGGGACCGTTCGTCTCCGGCACGGTTTGTTCGTAAATACTTTGTAACGATGGCGGGATGCGTGGCGGAACCGCGCGCCGAAATCCGCCCGTTTTTCAGGCCCGCCCGCGATCCGTGCCGATGTTCGGCCGCGGGTAACGCCGAACCGCTGCGGCGAATAGTCGGCCAAACCACGAACCGAAAGGCGCGTCATGACGATCGAACGATCCCGCGTGCGCGCTGTCGCCAAGCCATGGGGCAGCAAGGATCTCCATCCCTGGGGACAGTTGCACGAGAATGGCACCGCGATCGGCGAACTCTGGTTCCTGCGCGCCGAAGATGCAGCCCCTGCCCCGGCCCTGCTGCCCAAGCTGCTGTTCACCAAGCAGCCCTTGTCGATCCAGGTCCACCCCGACGACGCCTATGCGCGATCCATCGGGCTGGCCAATGGCAAGACCGAGGCATGGTACATCCTGTCCGCCACGCCGGACTCGCGGATCGCGCTGGGCCTGACAACGCGGCTGACCCCGTCCGACCTGCGCCGCGCGATCGAAAGCGGCGCGATCGCCGATCTGGTCGATTGGCGCGCGGTTCAGGCCGGCGAGACCATTCTTGTCCCGGCCGGCACGATCCACGCGCTCGGGGCGGGCCTTGTGGTCGCGGAAATCCAGCAGAACAGCGACGCCACCTTCCGCATGTTCGATTACGGCCGAGACCGCCCGCTGGATGTGGAAAGCGCCGTGGCCGTCGCGATCGCCACACCGTTCACCGACCACCCGGTGCCCCAGATCCTGAACGCCGGACGCACGCTGCTCACCGCCAGCCCCTATTTCGTCCTAGAGCAGATCGACCTGCCGCATGGAACGGACTGGCATCTGCACGCCCGATCCGAGACCTGGGCCATTCTCCTGAACGGCTGCGCGCGGCTTGGATCCATCGATGTCTCGGCCGGCGAGGCTATTTTTCTGGATCGCGCCGACACCGATCTAAAGGTCGGGCCGGATGGATTACGCGGCCTGCTGGCCTATGTCGCCACCGAGCCGATCCCCGATTTGTTGCGACCCCAATTCGATCTGGATTGAACTTCCAAGCGCAACACCCCGAGGAATGACCGCATGCCCCCCATCAACCGCCTGGCCTTCATTGGTAACTCCCTCCCGCGCCGCTGCGGGATCGCGACCTTCACAACCCATTTGCATCACGCGATCGCCACCGCCCGCCCAGGCCTTGATCCCTGCATCGTGGCGATGAACAACCACGGCCACACCTATGACTATCCGACGACCGTCCAGGCCCAGATCGCCGATGACCGGATCGAGGACTATATCAGCGCGGCCGGCTTCCTGAACGCGGGGCGTTTCGACGCGGTCTCCCTGCAGCATGAATTCGGCATTTTCGGTGGTCCCGCCGGCTCTCATCTCATGGCGCTGCTGTCGCGGCTCACGATCCCCGTGGTGACAACGCTCCATACGGTGCTGGCAAAGCCGACCGCTTCCCAGCGCGATGTCATGGGCCAGCTTATCGAGACGTCGTCCCGCCTGGTCGTCATGGCCGAGAAAGGCGCCGATCTCCTCCGCGCCGTCTACCAGGTGCCCACGGACAAGATCGAGATCATCCCGCATGGCATCCCCGACGTGCCCTTTACCGAACCCGACGCGGCAAAGGCGCGCCTGGGCTTCGCCGGCCGGTCCGTGATCCTGACCTTCGGCCTGCTGTCCCCCAACAAGGGTATCGAGGTCATGATCGACGCCATGCCGTCGATCCTCGCGACCCAGCCCAACGCGGTCTACGTGGTGCTGGGCGCGACCCATCCGAATCTGGTGCGCGAACAGGGCGAGGCCTATCGCGACAGCCTGATCGCGCGCGTGCTGGAACGCGGCGTCGCGGATCATGTCGTGTTCCTGGACCAGTTCGTGGACCAGGCCACGCTGCTCGATTTCATCGCCATGTGCGATGTCTATGTCACGCCCTATCTGAACGAAGCACAGATGACATCAGGTACGCTGGCCTACAGCTTCGGATCAGGCAAGGCGGTTGTATCGACACCCTATTGGCACGCGCGCGAACTGCTGGCCGATGGCCGCGGTACGCTGGTCCCGTTCGGAGACTCACCCGCGATCGGCGCGGAAATCGCGGCGCTGCTGAGCGACGATACCCGCCGCCAGGCGATGCGCGCGCAGGCCTATGCCGCCAGCCGCTCCATGACATGGGACCGCACCGCTGAACGCTATATCAAGGTTCTGGAAGGCGCCCGCGGCCGGCAAACGTTGCGTGTGGTGCCGAAAGCCGTCCCGGTCCCACCCGCGCGGGACAATCCCGCCGCACCGGCGATGCGGTTCGACCACCTGCTGTCGATGTGCGACGACACCGGCCTGTTACAGCACGCCGTCCATTCGGTGGGCGACCGCTCGCATGGCTATTGCGTGGATGACAATGCGAGAGCACTGGTGTTGGCATGCGCGCTCAATCATCCGAATGAACCGAGCCTGCCCGACATCATGCCAGCCCGGTTCGCCGCCTTCGTGCAGCACGCCTGGAACCCCGACACACGCCAGTTTCGCAACTTCATGAGCTTCGACCGCCGTTGGCTGGAAGACCGCGGGTCGGAAGACAGCCAGGGCCGCACGCTCTGGTCGCTGGGCGCTTGCGCGCTGGGCGACGCCAACCCGTCCCGCCGACGCTGGGCCACCGCCTTGTTCCGCGAGGCACTGCCCACGGCCGAGACCTTCGGCTCCCCCCGCGCCTGGGCCTTCACGCTGCTGGGCCTCGATGCCTATTGCGCCGCGGTGGACGTCGAACCCCGCGTCGCGGAAACCCGCCGCATCCTGACCGATCGCCTGCTGACGATCCTGGCCGCCGTCGAAACCGACGACTGGGTCTGGTTCGAAAACGGCCTGTCCTATGACAACGCGCGCCTGCCGGAGGCCCTGATCCTGACCGGGCTCGCCACGCGATCGACCGTCTGCGTCGATGCCGGCCTGCGGACGCTGCGCTGGCTGATGGCCCGCCAGACCGGCCCCGCCGGCCTGTTCCGCCCCGTTGGCTCCGACAGCTTCGGCGATCAGCGGACCGCCCCGCGCCCCTTCGACCAGCAGCCACTGGAAGCCGCGGCAACCATCGCGGCCTGCCGAGCGGCGTGGCGGGCGGATGGCGATCCGGCGTGGAGGGCCGACGCCGAACGCGCCTTCGCCTGGTTCCTGGGGAAAAATTATCTCGGGTTGCCACTGGTCGACCCCGAGACCGGAAGCTGCCGCGACGGGCTGCATGCCGATCGCCCGAACGAAAACCGCGGCGGTGAATCCGTCGTGTCCTATCTTCTTGCCCTGGCCGATCTGCGCCAACTCGCCCGCGCCAGCGGGGAACGCAAGGATCGATCCGCGGTGCTGGCCCTGCGCGTCTGACCGGCCAGACAACCCACGCAACTGAGTCGAGGACGCCCTTGTTACAACCGACGTTTCTGAACCGGCAGGCACTCTATCTGTGCCCCGATCCCGCGCGCGTGCTGGTGCGGCCCTTCAAGCCGGCGACGGAACCCCGCGATCTGAACCCCACCGACAAGACGCGGGCGAACCATATCGTCGACCGTGTGATGGCGCTCGACCCCGTGGTGGCGGCCATCCAACTGGCGGACGTGTTGGAGAATTTCGACGGCCGGCACCGCCATCTGCTGGAAACCTTCGAGGCCCGGGCCGATGAAATGGAAGTGGCGCTCGCCACCCATTCCAGCTTCACGAAGGTGCAGCGCCAGCTTGTTGGCGCGCTCAGCCATCCCCTCATTTTTTATTCTGTGATTCCAAGGTAGTAGGTTGGTATGCCAAGTCGTCCCGCCACCTGCAACGGGAAGCTGGGCCAGCTGACCGGGTCACACCCCGAGTCACGTAACCCAGCCTGATACAAAAAGCGGTGTC